>JBKPAA010000001.1:0-14265 GCA_046726215.1 Actinomycetota bacterium
CTCGCGCGCCCCCACACAGGCGTGTCCGTCGAGGACCTTGACCCCGGCCGTGCGGGCCTCGTCGAGCAGGGCGGCGTCGAGGTCGGCGCGGCGGGCCACCGCCGCGTACGTCCCGCGACCCCGGGGGAGCGGGAACGTCACCTCGAACCCGGACGGCGCGCGGACCACGACGTCGTCGACACGCTGCCAGGAGGCGACGCGATCGGGGTCGAGGCCCAACTCCTCGAGCAGGCGCAGCGCGCCGGTCGTGATCCCGTCGCCGCAGACCTTGTCGCGGGGGAACCGCGCCTTGTCGACCAGCGTCACGTCCCGGCCTGCCCGCGCCAGCGCGATCGCCGCGGCCGATCCGCCAGGCCCCCCTCCGATCACGACGACGTCGGTAGCGAGCACGCGCTAAACGCTACGTGCTCAACAGGGCTGATCCGGTCCCGGTCGGTAGGTGGCCGTGAACGTGTCGGTGGCGGGCGGCCGGTCCGGGTAGGTGATCCGTCGGGTGGTGGTGACGACCGTGCATTGGCCGGACGGCGACTCCGAGATGCCCACCTGCTCAGCGCGCGCATAGGGCGTGGACCACATCGTCATGGTGACGCTGGTGTCGGTGTACGACGTGTCGATGAGGATGCCGTAGGGGGTGTCGTTGATGAACGACAGGTCCGGGTTCGGGTACCCCATGGTCGCTTCCCTGCCCCGCGGATAGCGCGCGAAGTACTCGGAGTGGGCCTGGTAGCTGGTGATGTCGAGGCCGCAGAAGTAGGCGGCGTTGAAGGTGGTGGTGGCGAACTGGGACACGCCGCCTCCCACCTCGTCGACGTGCTTGCCGTCGCGGATGGCGCCCGCCACGACGAAGCCCTTCTCGAGCGTACGGGGGCCGACCCGGTCGTTCATCGAGAACTCATGCCCGGGCAGCACCAGCGTGCCGTCGACGATGTCCGCGATGCGGTGGATGTTGGTGACCCTGGGCTCGCCGGGGTTGTAGTAGGTGGTGAACCCGGGACCGGCGGTCGTGGGCTGGGCGTCGTGCCAGGCGTTGTTCCCGCAGACCGGCTGCTTCACACCCAGGCCCTGAGCCGCCTCGGTGGTCAGCGCGGGCTCCGTCACGGACACGTCGAGCTCGGCACCCGGCTGGTCCTTGGTCAGCGCGTTCCATACCCGGGCGGCGCTGTCGGCGCCGCAACAGGCGACGCCCTGCTGCGAGGGAACGACCCTCGGGCCGTTCGCACCGAGCACGATCTGCGCGTCCTTGGCCTCGGCGGTGATGTCCTCGAACACCGTGGGCAGCGCCTGATTGACGGCGGTGGCGTTGATGGCCAGCTTGAGCTCGCCGCCGTCGAGAGTCGGGCCGATCCAGCCACGGAGCCGATCCGCCGGCACGGTTATGGTGCTCTCGCCCGCCGTGAGCTCCAGGCCATCGGCGGTCATCTGGTTGGCCTGGTCGGCGAGCTTCTGGGCCTGCTCGTCGGTGATGGTCGGGATCACCGGGGCCGTGCCGACCTCGACCTCGATCGGACCGGCTCGCGACTCGGCGGCGGCGTCGGGCAGCTCGTCGATGAGGGTCTCCATGTCCACCCCCTGGCCCGGAACGCCCGGCACCGGGGCCCAGCCCTGCGCGCCGAGCTTGATGGTGGCGTCGCGGGGGGCCGTGAGGTCGGCGCCCTGCAGCTCGGCCATCTTCGCGGTCGCGGTCGGCCCGCTGACCGTGTAGCGGACGTCGACGTCGCGGGGCGTGAAGAACGACCTGAGCCAGGCGAACGGCTGCTTGAACAGCGAGTCACCGCGGCCGACGTCGAGCGCGGCCTCGGACGTGGCCTGTTCGTCCAGGGCCAGCCCGATCTCCCCCGCGGTCGTCTCGTAGGTCTTGTCGCCGCTCGTGACCCTGACCGGCCGCGCCGCCACCTCCTTGGCGATCTTGTTCATCACCTCGGGGAGCGACGCCTCGCCCAGCCCCCCGACGGGTCGCCCGGCCACCTCGACGTTGCGGCGCACCTGGCCGGACAGGGCGGCGGTGTCGATCGCCCAGGCGCAGAGCAGCAGGACCAGGGCGACGACCGGGACTGCCGCCAGCACCAGCGCCCAGCGCGGTGGTCGCCCCTCGGCCGAGCGGAAATGGCGCCCGACAGCTGTCTCCTCGTCGGGTCCGTCGTGGCCGCCGTTGACCGCCGTTGTCGACCGGGCCTCGGCGGGCATGGGGCCGCCGATGCGGGGTGTCGGGCCGGTGGTCCGGCCCTCGGCGGCCGCGGCCCCGCCGAGGACCAGCGTCCGCTCGCCGCCACCGTGGGGACCCTCCGCATTGCCGTCGCCGCCGTTGCCGGGGGCCTCGTCATCCGGTGGACGGCCGCCGGCCCGATGGTCGGGCAGGTCGAAGATCGGGGGCTCCTCGACGGCCTCGTCGCTGGCGACCTCGTCGCCGGTGTCCTCATCTCCAGCGGTCTGATCGCTGGCGGCCTCATCGCCGGTGGCCACGTGGTCGGTGGCCTGATCGCTGGCGGCCTCATCGCCGCTGGCCACGTGGTCGGTGGCCTGATCGCCGGTGGCCTGATCGCCGGTCGGTGGGCCCGGGGATGGACGCGGACCTGCGGGCGCGTCGGTCGGCGCCGCTTCCTCGGATTGCTCGCTTGCGTCCCCAGCGCCCGCGCGGTTGGGCGCGGGCGAGACTTCACTCCCGTCCACTGGGCACCACCCTGCCACGTCGGCGGACGCCGTTCTAACCGCCCGCCGACCACGACCCGCGCGAAGCGCGGTCTGTCACGGGATCGTCATGGCCGGGTGGTGCGGGGGTCCGTGTCGTCGTCGACCTCGCGGGGATGGTCGCACGCGACGTGATCCTCGAGCTCGTTGCGCGACGCGAACCGCAGCTCGCAGTAGGGGCATTGGCGCACGTCCGTCACGCCAGCCAGTGTCGCGCTGCTACCTTCGCAGCGGTTGGAAATCAGGCGGTACCGCCGAAAGGGGATCGTTGTCGATGGGCATCTGTGACGATCGAGTCGCGATCGTGACCGGGGCGGGCCGGGGTATCGGTCGCGAGCACGCGTTGCTGCTCGCGGCGCAGGGCGCCAAGGTCGTCGTCAACGACCTCGGCGGCTCGATGGACGGCACCGGCAGCGACGTCGGTCCGGCCCACGAGGTGGTCGGGGAAATCACCACTCAGGGTGGTCAAGCGGTCGCAAACACGGACGACGTCAGCGACTTCGCCGGCGCCGAGAAGCTCATCGGCACGGCCCTCGAGGCATTCGGGCGCCTCGACATCCTCATCAACAACGCGGGCATCCTGCGCGACCGCATGCTCGTCAACATGAGCGAGAACGAGTGGGACGCCGTCATCAGGGTCCACCTCAAGGGCACGTTCGGTCCCTCGCACTTCGCCGCCAACCATTGGCGGGAGCGCTCCAAGGCCGGCGACGAGATCGACGCCCGCATCATCAACACGTCATCCCCCTCGGGCATCTACGGCAACGTCGGCCAGACCAATTACGGGGCGGCCAAGGCCGGGATCGCCGCGTTCACGATCATCGCCGCCAAGGAGCTGGCCCGCTACGGCGTCACGGTCAACGCGGTCGCCCCGGCCGCCCTGACCCGCATGACCGCCGACCTGAACATGGGTCAGTTGCCCGACGAGGCCAAGGGGGAGATGTCTCCTCAGCACATCGCGCCCATCGTCTGCTGGCTTGCCAGCCCGCTGTCGGCCGGCGTGACCGGCCGGGTGTTCGATGTGAGTGGCAGGATGATCTCCGTGTCCGAGGGCTGGCACCGGGGCCCATCGATCGAGAGGCCCGACGCCGATCCCGAGGTGCTGGGCCACGCAGTCGCCGACCTGGTGGCCCAGGCCCGCCCCAACGCCAACATGTTCGGCTACGACGAGACCTGAGGGGAGCACCCGTGCCCATCAATCACGACGCCGCCGGCGCCAAGTCCGAGCCCCAACGCCACAGATGGGCCTCCAAAGACTGCCTCCTGTACGCGGTCGGTGTGGGTGCCGGCGCCGACGACCCGTCCCAGGAGCTGGCGTTCACCACCGAGAACAGCCAGGACGTCGACCAGCGGGTACTGCCCACCATGGCGGTCGTGCTCGGGGTGGGCGGGGGGCCGTTCGGTGCCCTCGGATCCTTCAACCCAGCGATGCTGGTCCACGGCGAGCAATCGATCTCGCTGGCGCGTGAGATCCCCGTGGAGGGCGAGGTCGAGTCGGTCAGCGAGATCGTGGGCGTCTACGACAAGGGCACGGGGGCGCTGGTGGTCGTCGAGTCGAGGTCGACCCTGGTCGACGACGGCGAGCCACTCTTCACCAACCGCTCCGGCCTGTTCATCCGGGGCGAGGGCGGCTGGGGCGGCGACCGGGGCCCGTCGTCGAGCTTGGCCGTTCCCGAGCGGGCCCCCGATCACGAGGTCACGTACCCGACGCGCATCGACCAGGCGCTGACCTACCGGTTGTCGGGCGACCGCAACCCGCTGCACTCCGACCCCAAGTTCGCGGCCATGGCCGGCTTTCCCCGGCCGATCCTCCACGGGCTGTGCACCTACGGCTTCACCGGACGGGCGCTGCTGCACACCCTGTGCGAAGGCGACCCTGCGCGCTTCCGCTCGATGAGCGGCCGCTTCTCGAGCCCCGTGTTCCCGGGTGAGGCGCTCACCGTGCGGATGTGGCGCGAGGGCGAGGGCAAGGCCGTGTTCCAGACCGTGGGGCCCGACGGCCGGGTGGTCCTCGACGCCGGCTCGCTCGGCTTCGACGGCTCCTAGCTGCGCTAGAAAAGCCGCAGGGCGTCCGGCTCGATGCCCCGCAGCAGGTCGTAGTCCACCTCGACACAGGCGATGTCTCGCTGGGCGGCCAGCACCCGGGCCTGCGGCCTGATCTGCTGGGCGACGAGTACGCCGCGCACCGGCCGTAGCCGGGGGTCCCGTTCGAGGAACTCTAGGTAGCGCGCCAGCTGCTCGACACCGTCGATCTCGCCGCGGCGCTTGATCTCGATGGCGACGGCCGTCCCCTCGGCGTCGCGGCACAACAGGTCGACGGGGCCGATGTCGGTCGGGAACTCCCGGCGGACCAGGCGCAGGCCGGGGGCGATGGCGGAGCAGTCGGCTGCCAGGAGCTCCTGGAGGTGGGACTCGACGCCGTCCTTCCACAACCCCGGATCGATCCCGAGGTCGTGGCTGGTGTCGGACACGACGTCATGGAGCGTGATCGTGAGCGTCTCGCCCTTGGCGGAGCGGACCGTCCAGACGGCGCGACCTCGGTCGTCGACCGACTCGGTGACCGTGTTGGGCGCGTTCATCCAGTTGAGGGGCTTGTAGGCGCCGCCGTCCGCGTGCACCGCCACGCAGCCGTCGGCCTTGACCATGATGAGCCGTGGGGCCGGGGCAAGGTGGGCCTCGAGCCGGCCCGCGTAGTCGACGGAGCAACGGGCCACGACCAGGCGCATCGCCGCCGAGGCTAACCGGCACCCTTCGTGCGTCGTTGCGACAGGTTCCGCCGGATGGTCTCCCGGCGCCGCTGTAGCTGGCGGTGGGTCAGGCGTTCCGTGTCATCGGCGATGCCGAAGCTGGCCTTGACGCCGCTCATGTCGAGCTCGATGCCGCGGGGATCGATGCCAACCTCGGCGGCGATGCGGTCACCGTGATGGGTCGCGAAGTAGATCGAGATGCTGGCGATCTCGCCGAAGATGTCGAGGTCGGGCGCCAGCCGGGCGATCGCCCCGTCGAGGAACACGAGGTTCTTCACGAACAGCATGAGCTCCTTGGGGAAGTGGGCACCGATGCCCAGTAGCGCCTTCACCACCTGCTGGATCTCGGCCACCAGCTGCTCGCCCGACATGGTCGTCGGGTCAACCGGGGGCTGGTCGAGGTGGAGCTCGCGCACCACCCGCTCCAGATCGGTGTCGGGTGGCAACGCCCCCAGGTCACGTAAGGCGGCGAGCTGCGCCAGGACGTCGTTCCCGGCGCCACCCATGAGCAGCCGCAGGAACGCCAGGCGGCGGACCTCGTCGAGGCGCCCGGTGATGCCGAAGTCCAGCAGCGCCGTGCGTCCGTCGGGTTGGACGAAGAGGTTCCCCCCGTGGAGGTCGCCGTGGAAGATCCCCTTGAGGATCGCCCCCTCGAGGGTGGCGATCATGCCCGTGCGGATGACCGCCTCGGTGTCGACGCCGGCGCCGCGCATGCCGACCACGTCGTCGAAGCGGAAGCCGTCGAGCCGCTCCATGACCAGCACGCGACGGGTGACCAGTTCGGGGTGAGGCCGCGGCACGACGTAACCCCGCTGGCCGAGCTCGGCGAACGTCCGGGCCAGGTCCACCATGTTCTCGGCCTCGAGCCGGAAGTCGAGCTCCTCGGCAATGGTCTGGGCAAACAGCTCGACCAGCGCCGGCGGGTTGGCGAGGGCCGTGACCGGGATGCGCCCGACGAGCTTGGGGGCCAGCCAGGCCATGACCCGCAGGTCGTCGCGCACCAGCCGGGCGACCGTCGGCCGCTGGACCTTGACCACCACCTTCTCGCCTGTCCGCAGGGTGGCCGCGTGGACCTGGGCGATGGAGGCGGCGGCCAGCGGGCTGCGGTCGATCCAGCGGAAGGTCTGCTCCATCGGCCGGCCGAGATCCTCCTCGATGACCTGTCGCACCACGCGGAACGGCTCGGCCGGGACCTGGTCGCGGCACAGCTTGAACTCGTCCACGAGCTCGGCCGGAAAGATGCCCTCGCCCGACGAGATGATCTGGCCCAGCTTGATGTAGGTGGGTCCGAGGCGTTCGGCGGCCACGCGCAGGCGGCGGGAGATGCCGGCCCGGCGGACCTCGGGCACGCCCGACCGCCTTTCCCGCATCGCCCACAGCGCCAGGGCCGCACCCAGGCGGCGGACGACGGTCAGCACGCGGCGGCCGGGCAGCCAGCGGCCCGGGCGGGTGAGGCGGGGAACCTCGGCCACGACCCGAGCGCGGACCTCGGCCAGATCCCGCCGCCAGACCAGAGCGGCGGGTTCGTCCAGCGTCCACGGCGGGGAGTCGCTGAAGCTGCCGGCTTCGAGGTCGGTGGCCAGCTGAGGAGGCACGGTTCGAGTCTGACCGACGGCGGCGGGATTGCCACCTCAGGGGCGCACGTGTCCGTCCCTGACCGCTACGCCTTCGGCACGCAGCCTCCTGGCGTGCTCGGTCTCGTGCCCGGGGACCAGGCGGCCCGTGGAGGTCACGACCCGCCACCATGGCAGGTCCCGGTTGCTCGTGGCCAGGATGCGGCCGACGGCGCGCGCCCGTCCGGGGTAGCCGGCCTCCGCCGCGACCTCGCCGTACGTCACCATGTCGCCCGGACGCAGCGAGTCGAGAACCGCCACCACCGCGCGCTCGAAGGGGGACATGTCCGGCACCGCCCGCAACCTAGAGTTCCGCACATGCGGACGCTGACGGGCGAGGAGGTCACGGCCCACGCCGACCGCGTCGCCGAGCGGGGCTGGACCGTGGTCGACGACGCCATCGAGCCGGACCTGGTCGACGAGTTGACCGAGGCGCTCGGCCGCCTGGAGCGCGAGCTGGCCGTCCTTCCCGCCGAGAACGAGTTCGAGGGAACGCGCACCGTGCGCATCTACAACTTGTTGGTGCACGGCGAGGTGTTTGCACGGGTCCCCGCCCATCCCAACGTGCTTCCGCTCGTGGAGCGGGTGCTCGACCCCGGTTGCCTGCTGTCGTCGCTGTCGTCCATCGCCATCGGCCCCGACGAGACCCCGCAGCCGATCCACTCCGACGATCAGCTGATACCGATTCCCAAGCCCCACCCGCCGGTGGTGTGCAACTCGATGTGGGCCCTGACCGACTTCACCGAGGCCAACGGCGCGACGCGTCTGGTGCCGAGGACGCACCTCGGTCCTTCACCGGACTACGGCCGTGAGTACGACTCGATCCCCGCGGAGATGGCGCGGGGGAGCGTGCTGGTCTGGAACGGCAGCCTCTGGCACGGCGGCGGCGCCAACACCACGGGCCGGCGGCGCATCGGGCTGGCGTGCAACTACTGCGCGGGGTACATACGCCAGCAGGAGAACCAGCAGCTCGGCATCCCCCGCGCCGTCGCCCGGGGATTCGAGGAGCGCCTACAGCGCCTGTGCGGGTACGGCATCTACAGCGGCCTGATCGGGCACATCGACAAGCACGATCCCATCGAGCTGCTGCGCGACGGCGACGGCGCCAACATGGTGTGGGACCAGATCTGAGCGCCCGGCATCGCCGGATCCCTCATCCCTCTGCCGCGGCGATCACGCGGTCGGCCAGCTCGGGGCGGCAGATGAGGAGGTCGGGAACGTAGGGATCGGGCCGGTTGTAAACCAGCGGTGTCCCGTCGAGGCGGGACGCGTGCAGGCCGGCGGCTCGCGCCACGGCCACGGGGGCGGCCGAGTCCCATTCGTACTGGCCGCCACTGTGGGCGTAGACGTCGGCCTCGCCCAGGACCACCGCCATGGCCTTGGCGCCCGCCGAACCGAGCGTGACCAGCTCGCCGCCGAGCGCCCGGGCGATCAGCGCCGCCTCCGCCGGTGGGCGGCTCCGGCTCACCACCAGCCGCACCGGCGCGGTCCGGGCCGGCGGTGGGCTCGGTGGCGCGCCCGTCGCCAGGGTCAGCCCCCGGGCCGGAAGCGCAACGGCGCCGGCGACCGGCTCGCCCCCGACCACCAGGGCCACGTGCACGGCCCAGTCGGTCCGGGGCACGTCGCTGAACTCGCGGGTCCCGTCGAGCGGGTCTACGATCCACACCCGCGCCACCCCGAGCCGGGCGGGATCGGCGACTCCCTCCTCCGACAGGACCGGGTCGTCCGGCCGCAGCTCCGCCAGGCGGCGCACCAGCAGCTGGTGCGCGGCCCGATCGCCCCCGGCCCCCAGGGCCTTGCCGTCGACCCCGTCGGCGGTCAGCCGGGCACGCAGGTCCACCAGCATGTCGCCGGCCTCGGTGGCGAGCTCGGCCGCAATCGCATGATCGTCGGTGTCGAGAGCGGGCATGCTGTCCTCTGCATACCACTTCCGACGGAATTGCTTACCAAACAGGTCGCATTTAGCCTGACGCGGTTATGTCCATGAGCGCCCCGCCGCAGCCCTACTACGAGCTGACGCACCTCCAGGCGCTGGAGGCGGAGGCGATTCACATCATCCGCGAGGTCGCGGCCGAGTTCGAACGTCCGGTGCTGCTGTTCTCGGGAGGCAAGGACTCCGCGGTGATGCTGCACCTGGCGGTCAAGGCATTCGCCCCCGCCCGGCTGCCGTTCCCGGTCATGCATGTGGACACCGGCCACAACTTCCCCGAGGTCATCGAGTTCCGCGACAGGCGCGTGACCGAGCTCGGCGCCCGCCTGGTCGTGGCCAGCGTCCAGGACGCGATCGACGCCGGCAAGGTGGTCGAGGAAGCCGGCCCGCGGGCGAGCCGCAACCGGCTCCAGACTGTGGTGCTGCTGGAGGCGATCGAGTCGAATGGCTTCGACGCCGTGTTCGGTGGCGCCCGGCGCGACGAGGACAAGGCTCGGGCCAAGGAGCGGGTCTTCAGCTTCCGCGACGACTTCGGCCAGTGGGACCCCAAGAACCAGCGGCCCGAGCTCTGGAACCTGTACAACGGGCGGCATCGCAAGGGCGAGCACATCCGCGTCTTCCCACTTTCCAACTGGACCGAGCTCGACATATGGCAGTACGTGGCGGCGCAGGGTGTCGAGGTCCCCTCGATCTACGTCGCGCATCCCCGGCGGGTGTTCCAGCGCGACGGCATGTGGTTGGCGGAGTCACCCTGGGTCTCGTTGCTCGACGGCGAGGAAGTCGAGGAGCGCACCGTGCGTTTCCGCACTGTCGGCGACGCCACGTGCACCGGCGCCATCGAGTCGGCCGCAGTGACGCTGGCGGCGATCATCGAGGAGACCGCGGTCACCCGCATCACCGAGCGGGGCGCCACCCGGGCCGACGACCGGATCAGCGAGGCCGGCATGGAGGACCGCAAGCGCGAGGGCTATTTCTGATGGACGTCCGCAACCGCGAGGGCTACTTCTGATGGAGCTGTTGCGCCTCGCCACCGCGGGCTCGGTGGATGATGGCAAGTCGACGCTCATCGGCCGCCTGCTCTACGACTCCAAGGCAATCTTCGAGGACCAGCTCGAGGCGGTCGAGCGCACCAGCCTGGCGCGGGGCGACGCCTACACCGACCTGGCACTGTTGACCGACGGCCTGCGGGCGGAGCGTGAGCAGGGAATCACCATCGACGTCGCCTACCGCTACTTCGCCACCCCCAAGCGGAAGTTCATCATCGCCGACACCCCGGGGCACATCCAGTACACGCGCAACATGGTCACCGGCGCCTCGACCGCCGACCTGGCCCTGGTGCTCATCGACGCCCGCAAGGGCGTCCTCGAGCAGTCCCGCCGGCACGCCTTCCTGGCAACGCTGCTGGGCATCCCCCACCTGGTGGTGTGCGTCAACAAGATGGACCTCGTCGGTTGGTCTCAGGACCGCTTCGAGGAGATCAAGGCCGAGTTCCGAAGCTTCGCCATGCGCCTCGACGTGCACGACCTGTCGTTCATCCCCATCTCTGCACTGCACGGCGACAACGTCGTGGAACGGTCGGCCAACATGGATTGGTACGAGGGAACGTCGCTGCTGCACCACCTCGAGGAGACCCACATCGCCAGCGACCGCAACCTGATCGACGCCCGCTTCCCCGTGCAGTACGTCGTGCGCCCGCAGGACCAGATCAACCATGACCTGCACGACTACCGGGGCTATGCGGGCACGGTGGCCGGCGGGGTGCTCAAGCCGGGCGACGAGGTGGTCGTGTTGCCCTCCGGCCTGACGACGACCATCGCCGGCATCGACAGCTCCGACGGGGCGGTGGCCGAGGCGTTCGCCCCCATGGCGGTCACCCTCCGGCTGGCCGACGACGTCGACGTCTCCCGGGGCGACATGGTCTGCCGGGTCCGCAATCGCCCGCATGTCGGCCAGGACCTCGAGGCCATGGTGTGCTGGCTGACCCACGAGGGTGATCTGCGTTCCGGCGCCAAGCTGGCCATCAAGCACACCACGCGCTGGGGCCGGGCGCTGATCAAGGACCTGCAGTACCGCCTCGACATCAACACCCTGCACCGCGACGAGCAGGCGGACGCCCTGGCGCTCAACGAGATCGGGCGGGTGAGCGTGCGCACCACCGTGCCGCTGTTCTTCGACGAATACCGCCGCAACCGCGCCACCGGAAGCTTCATCCTCGTCGACGAGGCGACCAACAACACGGTGGGCGCCGGCATCATCCTCGGGCCCACCGGGGCGGCGTGACGCCCGACGTCGTCTGGCATGCCGGCTCGGTGACCCGGACCGACCGGGCGTCGGCGGGCACGACGGTGTGGTTCACCGGCCTGTCGGGCTCGGGCAAGTCGACGGTCGCAGCCGAGGTCGAACGGTCGCTGGTCGCGGCGGGCCGGCCCGCCTATCTGTTGGACGGCGACAACCTGCGGCACGGGCTGAACGCCGACCTCGGGTTCTCCGCCGTCGACCGCACCGAGAACATCCGCCGGGTGGGCGAGGTGGCCCGGCTGTTCGCCGACGCCGGCGTGGTGGCCCTCGTGCCGGTCATCAGCCCCTACCGGTCGGACCGGGCCCGAGCGCGGGCGATCCACGAGGCGGTCGGGCTGCGGTTCGTGGAGGTGTTCGTCGACACACCGCTCCAGCTCTGCGAGGCCCGCGATCCCAAGGGCCTGTACGCCAAGGCCCGGGCGGGCGAGATCGTCGGGTTCACCGGCATCGACGATCCCTACGAGGCGCCCGAGCGCCCCGACCTGCGGCTCACGCCGGCCGACGGCGATGCGGCGGCCCAGGCGGCCCGGGTGCTGGACGTCCTGGACCGGGGCTGAGCCTCAAGACGCCCCAGGGCGGTAGGTGCCGAACGTATGACGGCGCGGCACCCGCCGTCTTGGACGAAAGTGACGAGGCGGGGCCCGCTACCGCACCAGGGGCTTGTACTTGATGCGGTGGGGTTGGTCGGCCTCCGCGCCTAGTTGCCTGCGGCGCCAGGCCTCGTACTCGCTGAAGTTGCCCTCGAACCAGCGCACCTGGCTCTCGCCCTCGAACGCCAGGATGTGCGTGGCGATGCGGTCGAGGAACCAGCGGTCGTGGCTGATGACCACGGCGCACCCCGGGAACGCTTCGAGCGCGTCCTCGAGCGCCCGCAGCGTGTCGACGTCGAGGTCGTTGGTGGGCTCGTCGAGGAGCAGCACGTTGCCGCCCCGGCGCAGCATCTTGGCCAGGTGCACCCGGTTGCGTTCGCCTCCCGAGAGCACGCCCACCGGCTTCTGCTGGTCCGAGCCGCGGAAGTTGAACGACGCCACGTAGGCGCGGCCGTTCACCTCGAGGCTCCCCACCTTCAGCACGTCGTGGCCGCCGGTGATCTCCTCGTAGACGGTGTTCCGGGCGTCCAGCGCGTCGCGGGACTGGTCCACGTAGGCCAGCTCGGCCGAGGAGCCGATCGTGATCGTGCCGCGGTCGGGGTTCTCGTCGCCGGTGAGCATGCGGAACAACGTGGTCTTGCCCGCGCCGTTGGGCCCGATGATCCCGACGATTCCGGCCCGGGGGAGCGAGAACGTCAGGGCGTCGATCAACAGCCGGTCCCCATAGCCCTTGGACAGGCCGTCGACGCCTATGACCTGGTCGCCCAGGTGGGGACCCGGCGGGATGTGGATCTGCAGCTTGTCGGGGCCCCGATCGACGCGCTCGGCCTCGGCCTGCAGCCTCTCGTAGGCGGCAAGACGGGCCTTGCCCTTGGCCTGGCGGGCCTTGGGCGCCATCCGGACCCACTCGAGCTCGCGCTCCAGGGTCCGCTTGCGGGCGCTGTCGGCCTTTTCCTCCTGATCGAGGCGCGCCCGCTTCTGCTCCAGCCAGCCGCTGTAGTTGCCCTCGAACGGGTAGCCCCGCCCCCGGTCCAGCTCCAGGATCCAGCCCGCCACGTTGTCGAGGAAGTAGCGGTCGTGGGTGATGGCGACCACCGTGCCGTGGTAGTCCCGGAGGAAGCGCTCCAGCCACGCCACCGACTCGGCGTCGAGGTGGTTGGTGGGCTCGTCGAGCAGGAGCAGGTCGGGGCCGGACAGCAGGAGCCGGCAGAGCGCCACGCGGCGCCGCTCGCCTCCGGAGAGTGTGGCGACGTCGGCGTCGCCGGGGGGGAGCCGGAGGGCATCCATGGCGACGTCGACGGTGCGCTGGAGGTCCCAGGCGCCGGCGGCGTCGATCTTGGCCTCGAGGTCGGCCTGGCGGGCCCCGAGCTTCTCGTAGTCGGCATCGGGGTCGGCCCAGCCGGCCATGACCTCGTCGTAATCGGCGAGCAGCGCCGCTACCTGGCCGACGCCGTCCATCACGTTGCCCTGGACGTCCTTGGCGGCGTCGAGCTGCGGCTCCTGCTCGAGCATGCCCACCGAGAACCCGGGCGTGGGTCGGGCCTCACCGGTGTAGCCCTCATCGACGCCGGCCATAATCCGCAGCAGCGAAGACTTGCCGGCCCCGTTGGGGCCGAGGACGCCGATCTTGGCCCCCGGATAGAACGCCAGGGTGATGTCCTTCAGCACCTCCTTGTCGGGGGGATGGAAGCGACTCACCCTGCGCATCGTGAAGATGAACTGCGCGCTCATGACGCGCGCCGACGGTACCGGCTGAGCCGACCGGTCCCGAATCGGGCTCAGGCGGCCCGGATGGAATGGATCTGGTCCAGGTGCACCACCACGTCGTCGTCGTCGACGACGAACCAGGCGCTGTCCTTCACGCAGGACAGCAGCCGGCCGCGCCACAGGGTGGCGGCCGTGCTGACGACCACGTCGATGCCCATCAGAGGGCGCAGCGCCTGGAGGGTGACGGGAGGACGGTCGACGGCGATGCTCGGGCGCATGCTGACCTCCTGCACGGGGGATTTCACCGGGGTTTACCCGCGCTGGTTCGGTGCCTGGTGGATACCCGGATGACGCTAAGGTGGGAATCCCTGGTCGCCGGTACCATCGATGACCGTGGGTGACCTACCGCAAGCGACCAACTCGACCACCACGCTCGGGCCGAACGCCTGGCTCGTCGACGAGATGTACGAGCAGTACCTCAACGACCCGGCCTCCGTGAGCGAGAGCTGGCGGGAGTTCTTCGCCGACTACAAGCGTGACGTCGACCAGCGCCCCTCGGCATCCAATGCGGTAGCCGCCCCGCCCGCAGCCGCGGCGCCGACGCCCGCTCCGCCCGCACCGGCGCCGGCCACCACGCCGACTCCGACGACCCCGCCGGCGCCGCCATCGGCCGCCAACGGGGCCGAGCGAGTGCC
>JBKPAA010000002.1:0-44251 GCA_046726215.1 Actinomycetota bacterium
CCCCGAGGCCGCGCAGGCGGGCCACCGTGCGGCGGCGCTCGTCCAGGGCGGCGACGGCGGCCGCCCGCCGGTAGGCGCCCGTGGCATCCGCGACCCGGGCCGCCGACCAGCGGGCCACGTCCGGATCGCGCACGCCGGCCACCGCCACCACGTGGTCCCGCAGGATCAGCGGCAGCGCCGGCGCCAACCACTCCTCCACCGCCGGTGCCACCAGGTCGGTGAGCACGACCAGCATGGTGCGGCGGCGGAAGCGGCTCAGCGCCTCGGTGAAGGCCCCGGCGTAGTCGCTCTCGGCGAGGACCGGCTCCAGGTCGTACAACGCCTCGACCACCCGCCCGAGCTGGCGCTGCCCGCCGCCGGGCGCAACCGCCGTCCGCACCTCACGGTCGAACGCCACCACGCCGCAGCGGTCGCCGAGGCCCGTGGCCACCGCCGTCAGCATCATCACAGCGTCGACCGCGTGCTCCACCCGGGGCACCCCATCGACGCGGCCGGCCATGACCCGACCGTTGTCGAGCAGGGCAAGCACGGTCTGGTTGCGCTCGGCCCGGTAGGTGCGCACGATCGGTCGCCACGCCCGGGCGGTTGCGGCCCAGTCAACCCGTCGGAACTCGTCGTCCACCGAGTAGTCGCGCAGCTGGTCGAACTCCGTGCCGCCGCCGCGCCCCTGGGCCGAGCGCAGGCCCACCTCGAGGATCCGCGCCTTGCGGATGCGCAACTCGGCTTCGTCCTTCGACCGGAACGACGGGTACACCCGCACGACCCCGGGCAGCGCCAGGACCGATTGTCGGGCTCCCAATCGCAGCGGCCCGTCCACGCGCACGGCCAGATTCGTCGGCGTGAAGCGGCCCCGCCGCGCCGGGCGCAGCGTGGCGCTCGCCCGGAGGATTCCGCCGGGCGGGATGACACCCGATGCCCTCCGGGTGGCGGCCCGCAGCGAGGGCGCGAGCTCGTCGGCCAACGCCACGCGCAGGCGGCGGCGGGTCGGGTTGCGCAGCGTCCACGCGACCTCGGCCTCCGTCCCCAACGTGATGGCGGGCGGCAACGACCGCCGGGGGTCGAGGCGGGTGGGCCCGGGCGCGGCCGCGGCATCGGCCAACGCCGCCGCCAGCAAGGCCCCGTTGACCACGAGCAACCACCCAAGGCCACCGCCGGGCACCAGCAGCACCGCGAGCGACGCCAGCGCCGCGGCAGCCGCCAGCCGTCGGGTGGCTGCGACCGGCACCCCGGGCGTTTTCCTCGCGGGATCGCGCGTCATGGCGGCCGATCCCGCGGGGAGAACCGGGTCGTTCACCGCGGAACCGGCACCGACGCCAGGATCCCGTCGAGCACGCCGTCGACGGTCGTGCCCTCGAGCTCCAGCTCGGGGCGGAGTTGGATGCGGTGGCGAACGCACGGCCGGACCACCGCCTTGACCTCGTCGGGCGTGACGAACGGGCGCCCCGACAGCCAGGCCCACGCCTTGGCCGCGTGGAGCACCATGGCGGCACCCCGGGGCGACACGCCCAGGGTCACGGACGGCGCGCTCCGGCTGGCCCGCGCGAGCGCCACGATGTATCCGAGCACGGCGGGGTCGACCCGGATGGCCTCGATCTGCTCGCGGGCCGCAGCGAGGTCCGCCGGCGAGGCCACCGGCCGGACACCGGCGGAGCGGACGTCGTGGGGGTCGAGGCCCCGGTCGTGGCGGGCCAGCACCTCCTGCTCCTGCTCGGCGCTGGGGTAGGCAACGTTGAGCTTGAACAGGAACCGGTCGAGCTGGGCCTCCGGCAACGGATACGTCCCCTCGTACTCGATCGGGTTCTGGGTGGCGATGACGATGAACGGGTCGGGCAGCTGGTGGGCCTGGCCCTCGACCGTCACCTGCCGCTCCTCCATAGCCTCCAGCAGCGCCGCCTGCGTCTTGGGCGGGGTGCGGTTGATCTCGTCCGCCAGCAGCACGTTGGTGAACACGGGTCCGGGCCGAAAGCGGAAGCGCCAATCGCCGGCGGAGCCTGATCCGTCCAGGACGAGCTGGCCGGTCACGTCGGACGGCATCAGGTCGGGCGTGAACTGCAGCCGCTTGGCGTCGAGGTCCAGGGCGGCCGCCAGCGCCTTGACGATCAGCGTCTTGGCCACCCCCGGAACGCCCTCCAGCAACACGTGACCGTGGGCGAGCAGCGCCGCCACCACGCCCGACATCACGCCGTCCTGGCCCACGATGACCTTGGCCACCTCGTCACGGACGGCGAGGACCGCGAGTCGCGGGTCGTCGGAGTCACCGGGCTCGCGCCGGGCCGCCGGCTCTGCGAGCGCGTCGGGCTCAGGCATGGCTGAGGACCTCCTGCCGGACGGCGTCGATGGTGTGCGTCAGCGCGACGAGTCCGGCTTCGTCGGCCACCGGGGCCGCGTCGACGCCGAGCGCCCAGCGCATGCGGGCCTCGTCGCTGCCGGTGCGGGCGGCGGCCACGGACGCCAGGACCGCCGGCGGCGTCCCGGGCGGCAGGCCCAGCCGATCTCCGAGCTCGCGCCGCAGCTCCGCGCGCAGGAGGTCGGCCGCATGCTGCTGCGACCCGGAGCGGTCGAGCAGCGACCCCACAGCCGCCACCAGTTCCGACCCGGCCACGGCCACCGGCTGGGGTTCCTCGACGGGCCGCCCGAGGCGCCGCGCCCGCCACAGGGCGTACACCGCGAACGCGATGCCGAGCTGGAGCAGAGCACGCTTCACCCCGGGGGAGATCAGGTCCACGAGCGACCGGTCGCCGGCGCCGGCGGCCAGCAACCCGGGCTCGAGCACGGCCACATCGGTGCCGGGGGTGGGAGCCACGAGCGCGGCCACCACCGGTGCGTTCTCGCCTTCGGCCAACCCGGCGTTGACGAACATCCCCGAGCCCCCGACGGCCACCAGCGTCCCCGCGCCCTCGTCGGTGGCCACGATGTACGCGTCACCCCCGGGGGCGACGAGGCAGCCGTCGGCGCCCGCCGGAACCTCGTACAGCGCGCCGCCACCTCGGGGATCGACCGCCGCCAGATCGAGGCCGGCGAGGGCGGGCACGTCGCACGCGACGGGCCCGGAGCGGGGCGAGCGCACCTCGTCCAAGTCGGAGAACGTGGCGCCGAGGGCGGGGGTCAACGGCGAGCCGGGGTCGACCACGACCAACGTGCCACCGTCGCGCACCCATGCCGCCAGCTGGTAGCGCTGGGCGTCGTCGAGCCGGTCGCGCAGCAGGAGGACGACGTCGGGCCCGGTGGCACCCGGTGTCCCGGGCGCGGGCAGGCGGTCGGCGATCTCCACCTCGCCCGCCAGCTCGTCCACGAGCGCCACCAGTGCGCTGGTCCCGAGCCGGGCGTCGGACCGGGGGTCCAGCGGCTCGTCCCGATCGGGCGCTCCGAGCGCAAACGCGGCCACGACGACCAGCGCCAGCAGCAGTCCCCCGACAACCCGGGCCCGGGTCGCGCCCCACCCCACCGGGCTCACGACGCCGCCACCACCGGGCGTTCGGCTGCCACCGGCCGGCGCCCGGCGGCGGCCACCGCCAGCACCCGTTCCGCGAGGCCTGCGAAGCGGTCCCGCTCGGCGGGCCCCACCTCCCCGCCGCCGTACCACGCCGACTCGAACAGCTCGGTCGCCGCCAGGAACGGCTCGCTGGCCCCCGGGCAGTTTGCGGCCACCTCACGCACCAACTCCCCGGCCGTGCGACCCACCAGATCGCCCACCACCCCGCGGGCGGCGAGCTGGCCCACGAGCACCCGGTAGCGGCAGCGCAGGCCGTCACGCCAACGCCCGGCACGCTCGCAGCGCTCGGCCTCGGCCGCCCAGTCGACCTCGACCTCTGCCTGGCTGACCACGACCCTGTCGGACCGGTCGCCTTTCCGCCGCGGGCTGCGGCGCCAGCCGGCGCGGGAGCGGTAGACGAGGAACGCCACCAGTCCCACCAGCAACGCCAACACCGTCCATCCCAGCCAGACGGGGACTGCGGAGACCCCGAACGGGGCGGCGAGGCGACCGAGCTGGTCCGCGATCCAGTCGCCGATGCGCTCGAGGATGTCGCGGTGTCGATCGTCCCACTGGTACTCCGGGCGCGACAGGATCTCGTCGGCCAGCTCGCGCACGCGCTCGGGATCGTGCTGGGGGGCCGGCAGGTCGAGCAGCACGATCAGCCGGCACGACCGGCGGCGCCGTCGAACACTTCGGTGGCATCGAGCTCGATGTCTAGGCCCTCGGTGCGGACCCGCAGGTCGAGGTAGAGCAGCACGGTGGCGGCGGCGACGAACGGGATGATCAGCATGTGCTGCACGATCTGGCCGAGGGCGAGGAGCGGCCAGCCGGCCTCGAGCCCGATCCAGGCGGCCAGGGCCTGCGGCAGGAACGACAGGCCCAGGCCCAGCACGAGGCTCACCACCGCCATGAGCAGGGCGATGCCGAGCACCGGCCAGTAGCGGCGCCCGGTGAGCCGCCACGAGCGCTTCATGGCCGCCACCGGCCCGAGACCCTCCACACCGATCACCGGGGCCACGGACACGAACAGCGGCATGACGAAGACGACGCCGACGTAGCACCCCAGGATCCCGATGCCTTCGCCCACCTTGACCAGCATGAACGAGGCCAGCAACGGCCAGCTTCGCCGGCCGACGACGCCGAGCATCTCACCGGCCGACGGGTCGCGACCGACGCTCCAGCCGGCGACGAGGTGGGCGAGGGCTGCCGCGATGGCGACGAGGGCCAGGGCGGGCAGTACGAGCTGGAGAATCGTGGCCACGATCTCGGCGTTCGTCGTGTTCGCCTGCTCCTCGAGCACCGTGGGGTCGGCCGTCCAGATGTCGAAGACCGAGCTGCCGTCCAGGGCATCGCGCTGAAGGAAGGCGATCAGCAGCTGGGCGGGCACGACGAACAGGGCGGTCATGCCGAGGATCCGCTGCGGCCGCTCCTTGAGCACCGCGAAGCCGCCGTCGAGGATGTCGGCGACGGTCATGGGCCGGAGCCCGGGCGTGCCCCGCACCGGTGCGCCGGCCGGGGCCGGCACTGCCGCGTCCACCGGCACGACCCGCGCGCCGGCGCTCGACGCCGTGGCATCGGCGACCGGCCCCTCGTCGGCGGGGGTGCCGGGCAGGGCCCAGGTACGCCCCGGCGAGTCCTCCATCGGCGCCATCATTCCTCATGGGAGGGCACGCATGGACGGCTACGGACCAAGCACCTACGGCGAGGGCTTCGCCGACGTGTACGACGACTGGTACGGCAACGTGTCCGATGCCGACGCCACGGTCGAGCGGGTGGCGGCGCTCGCCACCGCAGCCGGCAGCGACCGGGTGCTCGAGTTGGGCGGGGGCAGCGGCCGCCTGGCACTGCCGCTCGCGGCCCTGGGGATCGCCACGTGGACGGTCGACGCCTCGCTCGCCATGGTGCGGCGGCTGCGGGCGAAGCCGGGGGGCGACCGGGTCCACGCCGTGGTCGGGGACATGGCGGCGCTGCCCCTGTCCGCCGGCGCACGCTTCGGAGTCGTGCTGTGCGCATTCAACACCCTGTTCAACCTGACGACGATCGAGGCGCAGCGGCGCTGCCTGGCCGCCGCCGCCGACCGCCTGGTCCCGGAGGGCGGGCGGCTGGTGGTCGAGTCGTTCGTCGCTCCCCTCCAGGACGACGCGGCTGCCGCAGTCGGTGCCGTCGAGCCCCGGCACATCGGCATCGACGAGGTGGTGCTCACCGTGAGCCGGCTCGATCCCGCCAGCCACACCATCACGGGCCAGCACGTGCAGATCACCGAGGCTGGCATCCGCCTGCGCCCCTGGATGTTGCGCTATCTGTCGCCCGATGAGCTCGACGCGCTGGCCGCCGAGGCGGGGCTGCGACTGGCCGAACGCCACGCGGGGTGGCGCGCCGAGCCGTTCACGCCGGACTCGTCGGTCCACGTCTCCACGTACGCGCTGATGCCCCGCGGGTTAGCGGTACGTTGACGCGGTGCACGACGCCGAGCGCACCACGACAGCTCATTCGCGTGGCTGAAATAATGAGTCAGCTTCGCCTCAATCCCCTCACGGGGCGCTGGGTCGTGATCGCCATCGACCGGGCTGCGCGTCCCGGCGACCTGATCTCGGCGCACCTTCCCGTCGAGGCCGACCCCGGACGGCCCTGCCCCTTCTGCCCCGGCAACGAGGAGGCCACGCCCCCGGCGCTGGAGACGTACGGCAAACAGGGCCAATGGGTGGTGCGGGTGGTGCCCAACCGCTACCCGGCCTTCGACGGCGACGAGCCGCTCCAGGTACACAACCTGGGACCGGTGTTCACGCAGGCGGACGGCAGTGGCATCCACGAGATCCTGGTGTTCTCGCCCGAGCACGGCTCGGGCTGGGCCGACCTCGACGACGCCCAGGCGGGGGTGACCATGGCGGCGATTCGGGATCGCCTCGAGGACCACGCGCAGAGGTCCTCGATCCGCTACACGCAGGTGATCGTCAACCACGGGCGCGAGGCCGGCGCCAGCCTCGAGCATCCCCACGGCCAGCTGCTCGGCATCCCGTTCGTGCCGGGCGAGATCGCCGAGGAGGAAGCCGGGTTCCGCCGGTTCGAGGGATCGTGCCTGCTCTGCACCACCCTCGAGGCGGAGGAGGCCGTCGACCACCGGATCGTCCACGCCGACGAGCGCGTGATCGTGGTGTGCCCGTTCTGGTCGGGAACCCCGTACGAGATGTTGGTGCTGCCCCGCCACCACGAGGTCCACATCACCGATGCGACGCCGGCCGACGTCGCGGCCGTGGGTCGCGCCCTGCGCACGGCGCTGGCTCGGCTGCGGGGATGCCTCGGCGACGTGGCCTACAACGTCGTTTTCCACACGGCGCCGCACCGGCACTCGGGACCGTTCCACTGGCATGTGCACGTGGTGCCCCGGGTAACGAGCGTGGCGGGCTTCGAGCAGGGCACCGGGGTGATGATCGACATCGTCGCCCCCGAGCTCGCCGCCCAGCACCTCCGCGTCGTCGGGTAGCCGGGAGGGGCGAGGCAATACGGTCCGGCAGCAGCAACTCGAGGCAATCGGGTCCGGGGGCCGGCCCCTATTGCCTCGAGTGTGTCGCGGCGGTCCCTATTGCCTCGTGACGGTGCGGCGAGGGCGCTGCTAGGTGCCGGCCGCAGCCAGCCGCGTCGCGAGGTCGTAGGCCCGGCGCCGGGGCACCTCGAGGCGGGTCGCCACCGCACGGGCGGCGTCGCGGGGGGTGGCCCCCGCCGCCAGCTCACCCCGGAGCGCGTCGAGCAACGCGCCGTCGTCGGGTGGCTCGGATGGGGGCGCACCGTCGACCACCAGCACGATCTCGCCCCGCGGCGCGGCCGCACGCACCCACGCGGCCGCCTCGCCCAGCGAGCCCCGCCACACCTCCTCGTGCAGCTTGGTGAGCTCGCGCGCCACCGCCACCCGGCGGTCGGCGCCGCACGCCTCGACCAAGTCGGCGACCGTCCGGGCCAGCCGGTGGGGGGCCTCGTACAGCACCACCGTGCGGGGCTCGGTCGCAATCGCCGCCAGCCGTCCCGCCCGTCCCGAGCCCTTGCGGGGCAGGAACCCCTCGAACGCGAAGCGACCCGTCGCGAGCCCGCTCGCGACCAGCCCCGCCACCGCCGCCGACGGACCCGGGACCACCTCGACGGGATGGCCGGCGGCAAGCGCCGCCCGCACCAGCCGCTCGCCGGGGTCGGAGATGCCGGGCATCCCGGCATCCGACACCACCGCCACGCGTTCGCCGCGGGCCAGCCGTGCTAGCACGCCCGAAACCTCCCGGGCCTCGGTGTGCTCGTTCACCACGACCAGGGGCGGTCGCTCCACGCCGGCGTGCTGGAGCAGGCGTCCGGTGCGGCGCGTGTCCTCACAGCAGATCGCGTCGGCCGAGCGCAGGGCATCGACCGCCCGGGGCGCCAGGTCGCCCAGGTTGCCGATGGGCGTGCCCACCAGCACGAGCACGCCATCGGTTCGATCACCGTTCCTCAACCCTTGACCTCGAGCTCGTCGCCCGGGCGCAGGTGCCAGCGGTCGAATGATCCCGCCTCCGCCTCGATCACCGCCCGCGAGCGCCACACCACCCGTGACACGCGGTGGCGTGGCATCCGCACGACCCGGAGGACCCGTAGGTCGCCGTCGCAGAACGCCACGTCTATGGGGAACCGCATGCCCACCGTGTGCACGGAACGGGCGGGACGGACCAGCAGCGCCCCGTCGACACGATCCCGGCCGAGCAGGCCCCGACGACGTCCCTGGCGCGACTCGGCCAGCTCGAGGCTCGCCAGCACCTCGCCATCTCGAAGCAACCATGCCACCCATTCATCATGCCGCCCCGCGGCGTGAATGTGGTCCGCGCTCGGCGCCGGGCCGCTCGGCCGGGTCCCGTCAGCAGCTGCGCCGCAGCCGCCGGATTCGACTGCCCGGACCGCGGGCGGGTTCCATCGCAAAGGTCGCGCGCTAGTGCCACCGTCCGACCGGCGCGGGTGCACTACACATTGAAGCGGATCTCGAGCACGTCACCGTCGGCTACCTCGTAGTCCTTGCCCTCCACCCGCAGCTTGCCGACCTCGCGGGCCTTGGACCACGAGCCGATGTCGACCAGCTCGTCCCAGTGGATCACCTCGGCCCGGATAAAGCCCTTCTCGAAGTCGGTGTGGATCACCCCCGCGCACTGTGGCGCCTTCCAGCCGGCACGGAACGTCCACGCCCGGCTCTCCTTCTCTCCGGTGGTGAAGAAGGTGCGCAGGCCGAGCAGGTGATAGGCGGCGTGGACGAATCGGGGCAGCGCACCCTCGCCCAGCCCGAGGGCCTCGAGCATCTCCGCCCGCTCGTCCAGATCGAGCTGGGCGGCCTCGGCCTCGAGCTGCACGCACATGCCCAGGACCTCGGCCCTGCCCGCCAGCTCGCTCTCGATCGGTGCGAGCACGGAGGCGACGTCGTCGAGCTGGAGTTCGCCGAGGTTGACGACGGCCAGCACCGGCCGGTTGGTGAGCAGGAAGTAGGGCCGCAGCAGCAGCCGCTGCCCCGCGTCGAGGCCGCTGCGGTACAGCGGCGTGCCCGCCGCCAGCGCCGCCTCGGCGGCGTCGAGCGCGGCAACCTCGTCGGCAAGCGCCCGGTCGGCCCTGGCGGCCTTGCGGCGCTTGGCGATCTGGTTCTCCACCGATTCGAGGTCGGCCAGCGTGAGCTCCAGCTCGAGGACCCTCAGGTGCTCCAGCGGATCGTCTGAGCCGGGGATCTCCTCGTCGGTGAACGCCCGCAGGATGTAGACGACCGCATCGACCTCGCGGATGTTGGCCAGGAAGCGGTTCCCCAGCCCCTCGCCCTTGCTGGCGCCCTCGACCAACCCGCCGATGTCGACGAACTGGACGCTCGCCGGCACCACGTTGCGGCTGGCCGACATCGTGGCGAGCGCGTTCAGCCGCCGGTCGAGCACCCTGGCCACCCCGATGTTCGCGTCGCGGGTGGCGAACGCGTACCGCGCCGCGAGGGCACCGCCCCCGGCGAGGGCGTTGTAGAGCGACGACTTGCCGGCGTTGGGCAGGCCCACGAACCCGAACCGTTCCACGGTCCGAGGGTACTGAGGTGGCGGTAGCGTGCCTCCCACCGTGACCTGTGCCGCCATCCACCCGGCCGACGCACTCGACCGCATCGTCTACCTGCTCGACAGGGCGCTGGCCGAGCCCGCCAAGGTGAGGGCGTTCGCACGGGCCCGCGACGTCGTGCTCGACCGCGGCGAGGACGAGATTGCCCGCCTCCACACCGCCGGCAAGCTCACCGAGCTTCCCGGCGTGGGGCCGACCACGGCCAAGGTGATCACCGAGGCGCTCGATGGCTCGGTGCCCGGCTACCTGGCGCATCTCGAGGAGGAGACGGTCATCCCGGTGGGCGAGGGCGCCGACGTGCGGGCGGCGCTGCGGGGCGACTGCCACACACACTCGACGTGGTCGGACGGCGGCGCGCCCATCGAGGCGATGGCCCGCACCGCCCTGGCGCTGGGCCACGAGTACATGGTTCTGACCGATCACTCCCCGCGGCTGACGGTCGCTCATGGGCTGACCGCCGAGCGGTTGCTCGCCCAGCTCGACGAGGTGGCCGAGCTCAACTATCGGCTCGCGCCGTTTCGCATCCTCACCGGCATCGAGGTCGACATCCTGGAGGACGGCGCACTCGACCAGCGGGACGACCTGCTGGCCCGGCTGGACGTGGTGGTGGCGAGCGTCCACTCCAAGCTGCGGATGGATGCCCGGGAGATGACCCGGCGCATGGTGCACGCCGTCGCCAGCCCCCACGTCGACATCCTCGGCCACTGCACCGGCCGCAAGCTGGTGGGACGGGGGCGCCCGCCATCGCAGTTCGACGCCGATGTGGTCTTCGCCGCCTGCGCGCAGTTCGACACCGCGCTCGAGATCAACTGCCGGCCGGAGCGCCAGGACCCGCCCGAGGACCTGCTCGAGCAGGCCGTCGACTGGGGCTTGCGCTTCGCCGTCGACACCGATGCCCACGCCCCGGGTCAGATGGAATGGCAGACGTACGGCTGCGACAAGGTGGCCCGGGCCGGGATCGAACCCGAACGGATCGTCAACACCCTGGCCGCCGACGACCTCGTCGCCTGGGCGGCCGGCCACGCCGCTTGAGGGTCCTGGCGCCGAATCGCCAGCCATCCAAAGCTGCGCCAGGGGTAGCGAGGCCGGCCGTGCCTTGACGACCTTGCCTTGACGACCTTGCCTTGACGGCGTTGCCTTGACGGCCTTGCATCCCTATCCTGGGGTCATGAAAGCGCGCGCCACGGCCACCACCAAGACCGACGCCGCCTACGTGAACCGGGTCTCGTCGCGTGTGAGCGAAGAGCTGGCCCGGCGCGTCGGCACCTTGCGCCGCAACGGCCACAAGGCGGCCGACCTCGGCGATCCCGACGAGCTCGCGGCGCGCATGCTGGCAGCGGTACCGACGCCGTCGCCGTGGAGCGATCTGGGACCGTTCTACAGCACCTCGGGGCTGGCCCGGGTGTTGGGCGGCGTGAGCCGGCAGGCCATAGAGGAACGCCGGCGGCGCCGGACGGTGCTGGCGTTGCGCACCGCCGACGACGTGTGGGTCTACCCGGCGTTCCAGCTCGACGACCGCAACCGTGTGGTGCCGGGGCTGGCAGACGTGCTGGAGCGGTTCCGTCCCCGGACGGCCGACGACGAGTGGATGGTGGCCGCCTTCGTCGCAGCGCCCCAACCCGGGCTCGGCGACCGCTCGATCGTGGAGCACCTGCGGTCGGGCGGCGACGTGACCCAGGTCGTGGCGCTGGCCGACGAGCGCGCCCGCAGCTGGGCCGTCGGGGCCTGACGGCGTCGTAGTCTCGTCGCCGGCCCGTGATCCCGCATGCACTCATCGTGACCCCCGACGCGCCCCCCGACGCCAAGCATCCGGTCAGCACCCGGCAGACCCTCGCCCTCCCACTCCCGCCTGCCGCCGCCGACCTGGCCGGTTTCCCCGTGTGGCACGTGCACCGGGGCACCCACCTCTTTCGGGTCACCACCTCGGGGTACGGACCCTGGTGGTTCTCGAGCGACGGTGCCGGGCGCTTCGACCTCGCCCCGCCGCGGGGCACCTGCTACCTGGCCGACGACGAGATGGGAGCGCTGCTCGAGGTGCTGGGGCCGGTTGCCATCGTCAGCGCCGATTGGGCCAAGCTGTTCAGCATCTGGCAGCTCGGCCTGCCCGATCAGTGCAGCGCCGCCGACACCACCGTCCGGGCGGCTCGGGGCTTCGGCGTGACGGCCGAGCTGGCCACGATGACCCCCTACGACCTGCCCCAACGCTGGGCGGCCGCGTTCGCCGCCGCCGGGTACCAGGGCGTGCGTTACCGGGTGCGGCACGATCCCG
Source organism: Actinomycetota bacterium (assembly GCA_046726215.1). Taxonomy (GTDB): domain Bacteria; phylum Actinomycetota; class Acidimicrobiia; order Acidimicrobiales; family VFJN01; genus DASQUK01. The sequence continues at coordinate 11,829 of JBKPAA010000002.1, forward strand.
GTGGCAGCCGGGCGCTGGCGCTGTTCGGCGCCGCCGGCGAGCGCAAGCGGTGGCCCCGGGGCCGGCGTCGGGACGTCGACGACGACATGCTGGCACGGCTGGCGGACCAGACGGGCCTGCGCATCGCGGTGATCCCCAGCGCCGCCGACCTCGGCCAGCTCTTGGACTGACGCCGCGCAGGGCGCCGGCCGTGGACGCCTGCCCCGATCACTCCCGCGCCGGTAACCTGCCCAGCCATGTCCAAGCGGACCGTCAAGCGCAAGATCCGGGCTCGACGCAAGAAGGCCAACCACGGCCGCAAGCCCAACACCGGTCGCGGCTAGCTCGCCCGCCTGCTGACCCGATGGCGGCGCCGGAACCCGGGCCGGCCGGGGCGGCCGCCACCTTGGCGCCGGCGGCGCGGCGGGACGTCGTCGTCGACGTCGTCCACGGCGTCGAGGTGGCCGATCCCTACCGCTGGCTGGAGAAGGAGGACGCGGCCGACACGCGGGCCTGGGTGGCGGCCCAGAACCGCCACACCCGTACAGTCCTCGACGCCCTGCCCACGCGCGCCGGCCTCGCCGACCGGTTCGCCGAGCTGTTCGGTGCCGGCACCGCGGCGGCGCCGTCGATCCGGGGAGGCCGGCTGTTCTCGCTGGACCGCTGGGGCGACCACGAGCAGGCCGTGCTTGTCGTCCGAGGCGCCGACCGCGCCGTCGAGCCACGGACCCTGCTCGATCCCCACTCCCTGACGGGCGACGCCACCGCCTCGCTCGACTGGTACGCGCCCTCCCTCAGTGGTGGCCTGGTGGCCTTCGGCATCTCCGTCGGCGGTGACGAGCGCAGCACGCTAGGTGTCCTCGACGTGGCGACGGGCGAGCGGCTGGCGGACGCGATCCCCTTCACGCGGGCGGCGTCGGTGGCGTGGGCACCCGACGGCCGTGCATTCGCCTACACCCGCTACCCCGACCCGGCGGCCGTCGGCGAGGACGAGGCCAACTACAACCGCACCGTCTGGTGGCACGCCCTCGGCGATGACCCGGGACACGACGAACTGGTGTGGGGCGACCTTCCCGACAAGACGGCCTGGCCGTCGGTGGAACTCTCCCGCGACGGCCGGTGGCTGGTGATCGAGGTGGCCATGGGCTGGACCCGGGTCGACGTCCACCTCATCGACCGCCGGACCGGGCATCGGACGACCGTGATCGAGGACGTCGAGGCGCTATCGTCATTCACCGTCGTGCGCGACCGTCTCGTCGGCCACACGACGCTCGACGCCCCCCGGGGCCGGGTCGTCACCACTCCGCTGCGCTCGCCCGCGCCAGAGCGCTGGCGTACCGTGGTGCCCGAGTCCGACGATGTCATCCAGGGCGTGGCGGTGACCGAGGGCTCGCTGCTGGTGGCATCCACCCGGGCGGCGGTGGCCCGTCTCCATCACCTGCCGCTGTCGGTCGTGGCCGGTGGGAGGGCGGGACTGCGCGACCGGCCGTCGCCGGTCGAGATCGCCCTGCCCGAGCCGGGATCGCTGGCCGGCGTCGCCGGCGACCGTGACGGCGAGGCCGCGGTCGTCGCCTTCACCTCGTGGACCCGCCCGTCGGCCCTCTGGCGTTGGCGACCGGGCGAGGCGCTGCGGCGCTGGAGCGCCCTACCGGTACCGATCGATCCCGACCGCTACCGGGCCCAGGTCGAGACCTACCCGTCGACGGACGGCACGCCGATCACCCTGTTCACCGTCCGCCGCGCCGGCGTCCAGCCGGGACCGGATACGCCGACCGTGCTGACCGGGTACGGGGGCTTCGCCGTCACCATGAGCCCCGGCTACAGCCCGGCGGCGGTGGCGGTGGCCGACGACGGCGGAGTCTTCGCCGTGGCCGGCATCCGCGGCGGCGCCGAGGAGGGCGAGGACTGGCACCGCGCCGGCATGCGCGAACGCAAGCAGCAGGTGTTCGACGATTTCGCCGCCGCGGCCGACTTCCTGGTCGCCGCCGGTCGCACATCCCGGGACCGCCTCGCCATCCGGGGAGGCAGCAACGGCGGGCTGCTGGTGGCCGCCAGCGAGACCCAGCGCCCCGACCTGTGCCGGGCCGTCGTGTGCGCAGTACCGCTCGCCGACATGGTGCGCTACCCCCGGTTCCTCATCGCCCGCCTGTGGACCCCCGAGTACGGGGATCCCGAGGTTGCCGACGAGTTCGCATGGCTGTGGGCGTACTCGCCCTACCACCGCGTCGTCGAGGGGACGTGCTACCCGGCGACATTGGTGCTCACCGGGGAGGAGGACAGCCGGGTCGACCCCGCCCACGCCCGCAAGTTCGCCGCGGCCCTGCAGTGGGCGACCGGATGCGGCGATCGACATCCGGTGCTGGTCCGGGTCGAGGCCCGTGCCGGACACGGCCAGGGCAAGCCGACGTCGAAGCAGTCCGACGAGGCCGCCGACGTCCACGCCTTCGTGCGTTGGCAACTCGGCATCTAGTGGACCCTCGCGCCCGGCCGGCCCACGGTGCCACCGCGCCAATCAGTCGTGGATAGCCTGCCGTCGCCATGCTCGACCACGTCTTCACGGATGCCATCGGCGCGCTGCGGGACTCGCTGGAGCGCGCGCTGCTCGAGCGGCAGGCGTTCGAGGAGCGCTTCCAGGTCGACGTGCTCCTCGGCGATGTGACGTGGGAGACCTCGTACGGGCTACCGGGCGAGGGCCTGCCGCCGCGGGTCCAGGCCGACCTCACGCTCGACTGGCCGACGTGGGCGCAGACCGCCTACCGGTCCTGGTACATCGGCGAGCCGTTCGCCGACCCACCCCGGATCGAGATCGAGCTGGTGCTGCGCCTGCAGCGGCTGGCCGAGTCGCCCGACCCCAGCGTGGTGCTGGCGGCCCTGCCGGAGATGAGCGCGTCGATCGGGTCGGAACACCTCGAGCGATCGGGCCCGACGATCGAGACCGTGTGCTCCGCCGACCTCAACGATCGCGAGTACGCCATCGAGGTGTCGTACGAAGGCAGCTACGAGCTGGACGAGGCGACCCTGGAGGACGGCACGATCCTGGACGACCACCTGAGCGCCATGGGGGGATGGATCGCCTCGACCCTGGTGAAGCTCGGCGATCTGAAGCTCCCGTTCCTGCCGCCAGTCGAGGAGGAATCGTGAACCTCGGCGCGGACTTGTGGGCATTGCTCGGGAGTCGCGAGCGCGCCGAATTGGCCTCTTGACCCCCTGAAGGGCCTGCGGAAAGCTACGCCAGCACCGGGTCGACATTCCCTACCTTCGTCAGACGGCGCTCGACTCCCGGTGCCGAGGACTGCTCGACGATGCGACGGCCGGCCCTGTGGGCCCTATTGCTGGTAATCATCGCCCTGCTGCCGGTGGCGACAAGCGAACCGGCGGCGGCCAATCATGTGCCGGCAAGCCGCATCACCCGCAGCTTCTACATGGGCAGTTCGTCGAACGACAAGGCGGTGTTGCTCGGCTGCCGGCAAGGTGACAAGAACGGCCGAATGACACTGTTCTTCGGCGCGCCGACCGCCGTCGGCAACGCCTACGGCGCCACGCTGTGGGGTGCTCCCAACCTCACGACCTCGCAGATCAGCAACCTGGCCAAGGACGTCATACGGGGGTATGCGTTCTGCCGCCAATCGTCGTCCTACCGCCTGTTGATCGGCCTGGGCACCAGCAACGGCACGATCGACGGCCGGTCGGCGGCCTGGCTCCGGAACCACGGCAAGGCCTGGGCGGCGATGGTTGACCAACTCGCCACATGGGCCACCCGCTTCTACCCGATGACGCAGGTCTTTGCGGCCTGGGACGCGGAGCCATCGTGGTCGACGTACGGCAAGGCGCATGAATGGATGTACGGCTACGACATCTTGTATCCGTCTCGCCGAGCCCTCTACGCCAACTTCTCCGCTGACGGGTGTCCCACCGCCTCAGCCACCAATGGTGCCTGCGACAACGGCTGGAACCAGGCTGCGGTGTGGCACCTTGCGTGGGAGCACAATCCGTCGTTGACCATTCCGCAGATCTACGCCACCAACGGCGTCAACGCGAGGCAATGGCAGTTGATCGACGAATGGGCGACCCACAATAGGGGCGATGGAATCCTGTTCTATGGAGTGCTGACCCAGGCTGGCGCCTGCAGGCAGGTGGGCGGGTGTCCCGGCACGAACAACACACCGCACAGCGCCTGGGACCAGCTGATTTGGTGGCTTCGATCGCATGCGCACACGTGGCAATCGTCCATCGACACGATCACGGACCTGAAATGGCACACGTAGGACCCCTGAGGCAATGTCCCGTCGCCGCGGCCGACCTGGACGCGTGACCGCCCGCCGCGATGGCATGAGCCGCCAGCGCCGCTTGGCGTTGGGTGCCACCGTCGCGGCGTCGCTCGGCCTGACCGCCGTCGGTGTGGCCGGTGCGACGCGGAGCCAGCCGTCCCCATCCGACGCCGAGCGCCAGATCCGGGGCGAGATCCAGGCCATGCTCGACAGCGGTGTCCCCGAGGACGATCCCAAGGTCGAGCTGCTCGAGGACCAGGTGGAAGAGCTCCGCCGCGGCAACGGGGCCCACCCACCCAGGGAACCGGGCGTGGACCTCGGCCGGCGGGTGGCCGAGGCCAGAGCATCGGCGGGCGTCGCCGGCCGGGCCACGACCGCGGGCGTTCCCACCGGGCCGGCCTGGCAGAGGGGCACCGTGGAGTGCGAGCCGGTACCCCAGATCCTGACGGCCGACGAGGTGGCCGGCGCGACGTGCATCGACGTGCCCCAGCCCGACGGATCGACCCGCTACGTCGCCATCGGCCGCGACGGCGTCGTCCGCACCGTCACCTTCGGTCCCGACGGCACGGTCGGCCGAGGTCCGGACCGCAGGGTGCCGGGCGGCGTGGCGGCGCGCGCGACTGCGGTAGCGCCCACCACCCACGGCGACATCCGGGTGACAGTCGAGGGGAAGGCACCCGTTACCCTCGACATCGAATAGGAGCGCCGCGGCACGGCGCCAGCAGAATGACGGGATGCTGCTCGACGCCCGCCTGGCCGTCCTGCTGGCCGCAACCCTGTGGGGGACGACCGGGACGGCGCGGGCTCTCGGACCCGACGACGCCTCCCCCACCGCCGTCGGCGCAGCCCGCCTCGTCGTGGGCGGGGCGTGCCTGGTCCTGGTCGGGTGGCGCCAGGGCTGGCTGTCGGCTCCCCTCCGACCGGCCCCCGCACGCCGGCCGGGGAGGCATGGCGCGGCGACGCCCGCGTTCGCGGTGGCCGTCGGGGCCATGGCCGCCTACCAGCCGCTCTTCTTCGGTGGTGTGGCCCGCACCGGGGTGGCCATCGGGACGATGGTCGGCATCGGCAGCTCGCCGGTGTTCGCCGGGCTGCTCGGCATGGTCGTCCGCGGCGAGCGGCCCGGCGGGCGCTGGCTGGCCGCCACGGCGCTGGCGGTCGCCGGGACCTTGCTGCTGGTCGGCGCCGGCGATCGAGATGACGTCGATCCCACGGGGCTGGCGCTCGCTCTGGGTGCCGGGATGGCATACGCGATCTACGTCTTGGCCACGAAGCTGCTCCTCGACGGCGGCATTCCGCCCGACGCGCTGACCGCGCGGGTCTTCGGATGCGCCGGCCTGGTGTTGCTGCCCGTGGCCCTGGCCGCGGGGATCGGTCCCCTGCTGTCACCGGCCGGCCTCCTCATGCTCGCCCACCTCGGCATCCTGACGGTCGCCGTCGCCTACGTCCTGTTCACGAGGGGCTTGACCGGGGTCGGCGTCGCGGCGGCAGGGACACTCACCCTGGCGGAGCCCGCAACCGCCACGCTGTGCGGGATCGCCATCCTCGGCGAGCGACCGGGCGGCGCCGCCCTCGGCGGCCTCGCACTGGTCGCCGTCGGCATCGTCCTGCTGGTCACGGACGGCGCCCGGCGGCGTGTCGCCGTCGGTTCCCCGGGTTCGTAGGGTGGTCACATGCTCGACGATGCGATCAAGAAGCTGGCCACCGACAAGAACATCGCGGCCGTCACCACCCTGCTCCCCGACGGCACGCCCATGACGCAGCCGCTCTGGGTCGACGCCGACGACGACCACCTGCTGCTCAACACCGAGGTGCACCGGCAGAAGTTCCGCAACATCGAGCGCGAGCCGCGCATCACGGTCGCGATCTGGGACAGCGCCGACCCGTACTTCTACGTCGAGGTGCGGGGCGACGTAGTCGAGACGGTGCGGGGCCCCGAGGCCCGCGCCCACATCGACCAGCTCGCCCGGAAGTACACGGGTGGCGATTACCCCGGCCCCATCCAATCCGAGCGCGTGATCCTCAAGGTGGCCCCCACCCGGCGGCAGTTCGTCCGCGGGCGGTAGCCGACGGCCGGTGGTCAGGCCAGGTCCGCCAGCCGGACCTCGGGCCGGGCACCGATGTGGCCGATCACCTCGGACGCCGCCAGCGAGGCCAGCCGGCCACACTCGGGAAGCGGCTGGCCGGCGGTGTAGCCGTAGAGGAACCCGGCGGCGTAGAGGTCGCCGGCGCCGGTGGTGTCGACCACCTCGACCGGGTGCGCCGGCACCTCGTGGGTTTCGCTGCCAGCCACGATCACCGAGCCGCGGGCGCCCAGCGTCAGGCACGTGATGCCCACCTCGGTCCGAGCCCGCTCGATGGCGGACTCCGCGTCGTCGCAATCCCACAGGATGCAGGCCTCGGACTCGTTCGCGAAGAGGATGTCGACCCGCTCGCGCACGAGCGGCAGGAAGTCGTTGTGGTGGCGCTGGACGCAGAACGAATCGGACAACGTCAGCGCGACCTTGCGTCCGGCCTCGGTGGCGATGTCGGACGCCTTCCAATAGGCGTCCATCGACTCGGGCCGGTCGAACAGGTACCCCTCGAGGAACGTGACCTGGGCGCTGCGCACCAGCTCGGCATCGACGTCGTTGGGGCAGAAGAACTCGGAGGCACCCAGGTACGTGTTCATGGTGCGCTGGGCGTCGGGCGTCACGATGATGAGGCTGCGGCCCGTGGGCGGGCCTTCGGTGGCCGCCGGGCAGGCGAACGCGACGCCCTGGGACCGCAGGTCGTGGCCGAACACCGCACCCAGCTGGTCGGCGAACACCCGGCCCAGATAGCCGGCACGGCCGCCGAAGCTGGCCACCCCGGCGATGCTGTTCCCGACCGAGCCGCCGGACATCTCGATGCCGGGGCCCATGGCCGCGTACAGCTCCTCGGCGCGCTCGGTGTCGATGAGCGTCATGGCGCCCTTCACCAGCCCATGGGCCTCGAGGAACGCATCGTCTTCGTGGGTCAGGACGTCGACGAGCGCATTACCGATGCCCACGACGTCGAGGGGGGCCTCCAAAGTCACGGCGCGACAGGGTAGCGGGCGCCCTCCCACGCCATCGCAGGCGGTGGGTAGCGTGGCGTGCCGTGCCCGAGCAGATCCCGTCAGCCGAGATCGTCACGCCCGACCCGTCGGCCAACCCCTACCGGCTGCCCCGTACCGTGGTGCCCCGCCGCTACGACCTGACCATCGAGCCCGACCTGGAGGCCGCCAGCTTCGCCGGGAGCGAGACCGTCACCGTCGACGTGCTCGACGAGACCAACGAGGTGATGCTCAACGCCGTCGAGCTGGAGATCGAGCAGGTGACCGCCGAGATCGCCACCGACGGGCGGACAACCGCCGAGCCGCTGGTCGCGGACGTTGCGCTCGACGACGAGACGGAGCGGGCGACGCTGACGTTCGACCGACCGCTCCCCGCCGGGGAGGCGACGCTGCACCTGCGCTTCAGGGGCGTGCTCAACGACAAGCTGCGGGGCTTCTACCGGTCCACGTTCGTCGACGACGAGGGCGTCGAGCGGGTGCTGGCCACCACCCAGATGGAGGCCACCGACGCCCGGCGGGCGTTCCCCTGTTGGGACGAGCCCGACGCCAAGGCCGTGTTCGGCCTGACCCTCGTCGTGCCCGATGACCTGCTGGCCATCTCGAACGCCGCCGAGCTGGAGCGCGTCCCGGTCGGTGAGATGGCCGACGGCAGGAAAAAGGTGGCGGTCCGATTCGCCGACACGATGCCCATGTCCACCTACCTGGTCGCGTTCGTGGTGGGGCCACTGGTGGCCACCGAACCGGTCGACGTCGACGGCAAGCCCATGCGGGTCGTGTGCCCGCCCGGCAAGGAGCACCTCGCCGCCTACGCACTGGAGGTCGGCGCCTTCGCCCTGCGCTACTTCCGCGACTGGTTCGGCGTCGTCTACCCGGGCGACAAGCTCGACCTCGTCGCCATCCCCGACTTCGCGTTCGGCGCGATGGAGAACCTCGGCTGCATCACGTTCCGGGAGCGGTACGTGCTCGTCAACCCGGCCACGTCGACGCAGGCCGAGCTGCAGGCGGTGGTCGACGTCATCGCCCATGAGATCGCGCACATGTGGTTCGGCGACCTGGTGACCATGAAGTGGTGGAACGGCATCTGGCTGAACGAGGCCTTCGCCACGTTCATGGAGATGACTTGCACCGACGCGTTCCGCCCCGACTGGCAGCGGTGGGTGGAATTCGGGCTGTCCCGTTCTGCGGCCTTCGACACCGACGCCCTGGAGGCCACCAGGCCGATCGAGTACCCGGTGATCTCGCCGGCCGACGCCGACGGCATGTTCGACGTGCTCACCTACGAGAAGGGCGCGTCGGTCATCCGCATGCTCGAGCAGCACCTGGGGCCCGAGCGCTTCCGCGATGGCATCCGGCGGTACATCGCCCGCCATCAGTACGGCAACACCGAGACCTCCGACCTGTGGGGCGCACTGGAGGCCGAGACGGGCGAGCCCGTGCGTCGCATCGCCGAGAGCTGGATCTACCAGGGCGGCTTCCCCGAGGTGAGCGTGGCGGAGGGCCCAGGCGCCTCACCCGAGCTGCGGCTCTCCCAGCGCCGGTTCCGCTACGCAGGGAACGGCGAGGGGAGGGCCCCCCGGGGGGGCGGCGGCGGAGCGGATCCGGGCGGCGGAGCAGGAGGCGCTGGCCGATGGTCCGTCCCGGTGGCCGTGGAGTATGGGGACGATGCGACCACGTCATCCGCTCCCACGGTGGCCGGGGCCGGCGTCGACCGCCTCCTGCTCGACGGCGAGGTGCTCGAGCTCGAGCGACCGCCCGGCACCGCCTGGGTCAACGCCAATGCCGGCGGCCACGGCTTCTACCGGGTGCGCTATGCCGACCCGCTGCTCGCCACCCTGCTCGGTCACCTCGGGGAGCTGACGCCGCTGGAGCGCTACACGCTGGTCGACGACGCCTGGGCCTCGGTCCTGGCGGCGGCGATGCCGGCCCCGTCGTTCGTGGAGACGGCCGAGCGCTTCGTCGACGAGACCGACCTCTCGGTCTGGGAGCGCATCGTCGGCGGGCTGGACCAGCTCGAGCGGCTGGTGGAGGGCGACGCCGCCCAGCGCCTGCACACCCGGGTGGCCTCGCTGGTGGGACCGGCCCGCGCCCGGCTCGGACCTGAGGCCCGTCCCGAGAGTGACGGCGATCGCACCCGCTCGCTGCGGGGCCTGCTCCTGCAGGCGGCGGCGCTGCTCGGCGACGATGGCGCCGCCCGCGAGCGGTCCGCCGAACTGCTGGACGCGTACCTCGGCGACCCCGCCGGCGTCGACCCCAGCCTGGCGACCGCAGCGCTCGTGGTCTCGGCGACCCTCGGCGACGAGGCACTGCACGACCTGCTGGTCGAGCGCTTCGGGGCGTCGGACAATCCCCAGGATCGCGAGCGCCTCCTCCTGGCCCTGTCGCGCTTCCGGAACCCCGCCTGCCTGCGGCGCACGCTCGACCTGGCGCTGTCCGGCACCGTCCGCACTCAGGATGCGCCCTATCTGCTGCGGGAAACGCTGACCAATCGGGACAATGCCGCGGCCGCATTCGCGTTCATCACGCGGCATTGGTCCGAGATAACCGAGCGATTTCCCCCCAACAGCATCCCCCGGCTGATCTCCGGCATCCGGGCGGTACGGGACCGGGCGCTAGCCGAGCAGGTGGTGGCGTTCCTGGCGGATCACCCGATCCCTCAGACGCTGCAGGTCCGCCAGCACAGCGAGCGGATGTGGGTGACGGTGGCCCTGGCGGAGCGCGAATCGGCGGGGTTCACCGCCTACCTGAGCGGGTAGGCGGCTACTCGACAGCTAGTACGCCACAACGCGGTGTGCGGGGAGAGGTGGTTCGGGGCGATCCGGGCACCCGCCTTGCTTCGAATGGGTGTGTGCGCCACGATCGTGCACCTGATCCCGGCCGGAGTGACCGTGGTGGTCGCTAGCTGTGGACCGGCCATAAACACGACTCAACGATCATCGAATGCATCATCCGCCGCTTGAGATCCCGCGCCTGCACTCCCTGGCGCGGCATGCCCTCCCCAATCTGGTGGAGGCGACGCTGGTGCCCCTGCTGGTGTTCTATGCGGCGCTGTGGCTCGTCGGTGTCTGGGGCGGACTGATCGGCGCTCTGGTCTGGTCGTACACCGCCATCGCCCGGCGTCTGTTGACGGGCCGCCCGGTCCCCGGCCTGCTGGTGCTCGGGGTCGTCGGCATCACCGCCCGGACCGTGGTGGCGGCCCTGTCGGGCAGCGTTTTCATCTACTTCCTGCAACCGACGCTGACGACGGTGCTGATCGCCGGTGTGTTCCTGGCATCGGTCCCGGCGGGCCGCCCGATCGCCGAGCGCCTGGCCGGTGACTTCTGCCCGCTGCCGGCCGCCTTCTGCGGGTCGCCACCCGTCCGTCGCTTCTTCGCCCGCATCACCGTCCTGTGGGCGTTCGTGCAACTCGCCAACGCCGCCCTCAGCCTCTGGCTGCTCATCACCCAGCCGGTGGAAACCTACGTGGTGGCCAAGAGCGTCACCTCCTGGGGACTGACAGCCGCCGCCGTCGGGCTGTCGACCCTGTACTTCAAGTGGTCGATGCGCAACCACGGCATCACGATCCGCTGGCGGTCCTAGTGGACCCTCGCGTCCGCTAGTGCCCCGGGACGTCCGGCCCCTGGCGCTGCGGACCGCCGGGCACCGCCATGACGCCACGGTGGTCGCGATGGCCCACGAGCTGCGGGCCGAGGGTTATGCGCTGATCACGTACGACATGCGGGCGCACGGCGAGTTCCGAGGGCTTGTGCACGCTGGGCGATCTGGAGCGGCTGGACGTCGCCGCGGCCGTCGTCGCCGCCCGGCACCTGGCGCCCCGCGTGGTCCTGGTGGGCGCGTCGCTGGGTGCGATCGCCGTGCCGGGCTATGCCGTCGAGGTGCCGCCCGGCCCCGGCGTCCACCTGGCCGGGGTCGTGGTCGTCAGCGCGCCGGCGCAGTGGCGGCTGACCACGCCGCGGACGGCGCTGGCGGCGGGGCTCACCCGCACGCGGATCGGGCGTTCGCTGGCGCGGCGGCGCGGGGTCAGGCTCGACCGGCGCTGGAACCGACCGGAGCCGCCCAACGCCCTGGCCGCCCGGTTGACCGCCCCGTTGGCGGTGGTACACGGCCGCGACGACCGGTTCATGCCGACGAGCGAGGCGCAGGTGCTGCACGACGCCGCGCCGGGGCACCGCCGCCTCGACCTGGTGATGGGCATGGGTCACGCCTATGGCACCCGGGGGGTCGAGCCGATCAGCGACGCCGTCGCCTGGTGCCTCGGAGTGCCGGTCCCGGGCCCGATCCCCGAGGTGAACGCGAGGCAATAGGTTCCGGCGAACCGGGCCTGAGGTCATCGGTTCCGGGACGGGAACCTATGGAGTCGCCCTGGGGTCTGCGGAACCCATTGCCTCGGCCCAACTCGCGCCGCGCTCGATGAGCCGCTGGTAGGCGAGCAGTTGGCGGGGATAGTTCATCGCCAGCGCCCCGACCACGCGGTCGCCACGACGGTAGAGCGCGACGAAGCGGCGCTCCTCGGTGGACCCGTCGACGACGCGCACTTCGTCGGCCCCGGTCGAGCGCCCGGCCAGTTGGATCTTGCGGTCGTACTGGTCGGACCAGAACCACGGCACCGGGTCGTACGGCTCCGGCTCGGGGCCGCCGTCACCGCCGGCCTCACCCGTGTCCAGCCAGGCCAGGAGTCGTCGAGCGGCATGGGCACCCATGGCGATGGCGTTGTCCCAGTGCTCGACCCGCATCAGCTCGCGGAAGCGCCGGCTGGGCCAGCGGGCCACGTCGCCGGCCGCCACCACCCCCGGCGCGGCCAACGTGGCGGCGTCGCAGACAATGCCGTCGTCCAGGGTCAGCCCCGAGCCCTCGAGCCAGCCCGTGTTGGGGGTGACGCCGATGCCGACCACGACCAGGTCCGCCTCGATCGTCGAGCCGTCGGCCAGCCGCACCCGCTCGACCCGAGCGTCGGCGCCACCCTCGAGACCGGCCACTGCGGTCCCCAGCCGCACGTCCACGCCGTGATCACGGTGCACGTCGGCAAGGACGGCGCCCATCTCCTCCCCCAGCGCCTGGCCCAACGGCACCGGCAGCGCCTCGAGGACGGTGACGTCGAGGCCCCGGGTGCGGCAGGTGGCGGCCACCTCGGCGCCGATGAAGCCGGCGCCCACCACCACGAGGCGTCGAGCGCCGGCATCGACCGCCGCCCGCACGGCCAGGCAATCGTCCAACGTGCGCAACGTGTGGACCCCGGCCAGGCCTTGGCTGCCGGGTAGGGGCCGGGGCGTCGCGCCGGTGGCGACGACCAGGCCGTCGAAGCCCAGCCGCTCGCCATCGGCCAGCACCACCTGGCGGGCGCCGAGGTCCAGGCCCTTGGCCGGCGTCCCCAGCCGCCAGTCGAGGTCGAGCGCATCGATGCCGCCGTCGACCCCGACGGTCAGCGCGACGCGATCCGCCTCCCAATGGCCGGCGAGCACCTGCTTGGAGAGCGGGGGCCGGTCGTACGGCGCGTGCACCTCGTCGCCCACCACGGTGATCTTTCCGCCGAAGCCCTGGCTGCGCAGCTCTTCGGCCGCCCGCAGCCCCGCCAGCGACGCTCCGACCACCACGACGGCCGGCGAGCTGGCGGTCATCCCGGACGGGTCAGGTGTCGACGATGGAGATCGCGGCCTTGGGGCAGCGTCGGACGGCCTCTTCGACCTTGGGTCGGAGCACGTCGGGCGGTGTCTCGTCGAGCACGTACAGGAAGTCGTCGTCGCGAACCTCGAACACCTCGGGCGCCGTCTCCATGCAGCGCGCGTTGCTCTCGCAGAGGTCGAAATCCACCACCACGCGGTAGCCCATCGGCTCCTCCTATCCACTGGAACCCGAACAAACGTAGCCCCAACGATCAGGACGTCCCGATAGCGTGCTCGCCGGTGACCGCTGCCATCGACATGAGCCGGCGCGACGCCCGGCGCGTGGCGTTGGCCGCCCAGGGATTCACCGACCCGCGTCCCCGGGGCCGGGTGGACCGGCGGCACTTCCGGCGGGTCCTCGGCCGCTTGGCCACCGTGCAGCTCGACTCGGTGAACGTGGTCGCCCGCAGCCACGAGCTGGTCTTCTTCTCCCGGCTCGGCCCGTACGACCGCGACGCCCTGGGCCGCTGGCTGTGGGGCAGCCACGAGGTGTTCGAGTACTGGGGGCACGAGGCATCGCTCCATCCTGTCCAGCGCCATCCGCTGCTCCGTTGGCGCATGTCGGGTGAGCATGTCTGGGGCGGTGTCCGCCGGGTGGCGCGCGACAATCCCGAGCTGGTCGCCGCGGCGCTGGCCGAGGTGGCGGCGCGGGGGCCCGTCGTCATCGGCGACCTCGACGTCCACCGCTCGTCGCCCCGGACCGAGAGCTGGTGGGGCTGGGGCGAGGGCAAACGCGTGGTCGAGCACCTCTTCTACACGGGCCAGGTCACGGCCGTCCGGCGCAACGGCTTCTCGCGCGCCTACCTGCTGTCGGATCGCTGGATCCCGGCCGAGGTGCTGGCCACGCCCACGCCCGACGAGGCCGAGGCACGGCGCCAGCTGCTGCTGGTCGCCGCCCGGGCGCACGGCGTCGGCACCGCCCGCGACCTGGCCGACTACTACCGGCTCAACGTGCCGGCGGCGGCCCCGCTGCTCGCCGAGCTGGCGGCGGACGGTGCCCTGGTGCCGGTGCGGGTGGAGGGCTGGCGCCAGCCCGCCTACCTGAACCCGGAGGCCCAGATCCCCCGGCGGCGACCGAAGGCGCGGGCGCTGCTGTCGCCGTTCGACTCACTCGTCTGGGAGCGGCAGCGGACCGAGCGCCTGTGGGACTTTGCGTACCGCATAGAGATCTACACGCCCGCCCCCAAGCGCGTGTACGGCTACTACGTGCTGCCGTTCCTGCTGGACGAATCGCTGGTGGCCCGGGTGGACCTCAAGGCCGATCGCCGCGCCGGGCTACTGCGGGTGCGGGCGGCCTGGGCCGAGGAGGGCGTGCGCGACCGCGACCGGGTCGCCGCCGAGCTCGCGGCCGAGCTGGCGGCGATGGCGGCATGGCTCGGCTTGGGCGACGGTGTCGCCATCGATGGTCGGGGCGACCTGGCGCCGGAACTGCGGCGGACCGTGAGCTGATCCGCGCTCCTGGCGCCGATCTGGCTGCTCCGCAACCTGTTCGGCGCCAAGTGACCTCGATCAGGGCTGGTAGCGGTCTATGTAGGTCTTTTCGGCGCTGGGAACCCGCCGGGGTCGGGCGAGTGGGGCGGCAGGGCGGCCGATGGGGACGACGGCCATGGGCTCGATCCCCTCGGGCAGCTCGACGATCGCGCTCAGCTCGGCGGCGGCCACCGTGGTGAGCGTGGTGAGGGCCGAGCCATAGCCCAGGGCTGTGGCCGCCAGGAGCAGGTTCTGCACGGCCGGGTAGATCGACGCCCCCAGCGTGCGGCGGGTGGTGCCATCGCGGCCGTCGCCCGCCGCCACCACCAGCACCGGGGCGCCGCCGAAGCCGGAGCGCACCGCGTCGTCGACCTCGGTGAACAGGCCGGCGGTCAGACGCGGTCGAGAGTACTCACACGCACCACCATCCCAGAGCCGTTGCGTGAGCTCGGCGATGCGCCGCCGCCGATCGGCGTCCCGGACGACGACGAACACCCAGGGCTGGGCGTTCTCCGCGCTGGGGGCGTGGACGGCGGCGTCGAGCATCCGGGCCACGTCGCCTTCGGGAACGGGATCGGGCGCGAAGTGCCGGCACGCCCGCTGCCCCAGGGACACCTCGAAGAAGCCCGGGGTTCTCTGCGGCACGAGCGAGGAGCGTATCTGACGCCGTGTCAGCACTTACCCACAGCCAGGCTGAGCATCCTGCTCACCAGGAGCGTCGCGCGTTGCACACTCCGCGCTACGGTACGGGGGCCGAGCTGGCACTCCTTAAGCCCTCGGCCTCAACTGCTGGATCAACAGGGGGAAGCACATGCGCAAGCGCAAGGGGGCCGTAGTTGCCCTCGTGACGGCCGCCACACTCGTCGTCCCTATCGGGACGGCCGCGGCCGGAACCGCCCATCGTGACGCCACCTCGAGGCCGGCGCGGACCGTGGCCGCCGCCGCCGGCACCGGGGAGTTTGTCGTCTTCTATGCCGACGGTGTCGCCGCCGCCGACGCTCGTGCCGCCATCGCGGCCGCGGGCGGGACCGTGGTCGATGAGATCGGGGCCCTGGGAATCGCCAGGGTGACCACCGACAACGCCGGGTTCTCCAAGGCCGTGGTCGCCAGCGGCAAGGCCAAGGGCGTGGTCCGCAACCACGAGGTTGGCAGCAACACCAAGGGCGCAGCCCACCGCTTCGCCGACGAGCGCGCCCTCGAGGACCGGGCCACCTACGCGGCCAAGGTCAAGGCCGGGGGCGCCGGCGCCGGCGCCGCAGCAACCTCGAGCCCCAAGAAGGCGGGGCCGGAGACGTTCTCGTCGCTCCAGTGGGGCATGCAGATGATCGGCGCCACGCCCGACCTGGCCCACCGTACCGCCACCGGCAAGGGCGTCAGCGTCGGGATCATCGACACCGGCATCGACAGCACCCACCCCGACCTGGCGCCGAACTTCGACGCCGCTCGCAGCGTGAACTTCACCACCGACATCCCCGACATCGACGGTCCCTGCGAGGTGGAGCCCGACCACTCCTGCGAGGACCCGGCCACGGTCGACGAGGGTGGCCACGGCACACACGTGGCCGGCATCGTCGCCGCCGCGGCCAACGGCATCGGGGTCGCCGGCGTGGCACCCGACGCGACGCTGGTCAACCTGCGGGCGGGCCAGGACTCGGGGTTCTTCTTCTTCTTCGAGACCATCTCGGCCATCGCCTATGCCGGTGAAAACGGCATCGACGTCGTGAACATGAGCTTCTACACCGACCCGTGGCTCTACAACTGCGACTCCCGCGACGACATCGTCGACGGCGACGTGAGCGACGAGGAGCTGGCCGAGCAGGCGGAGATCCGGGCCGGGATCATCGACGCGGTGAACTTCGCCCGGGGCAACGGGGTGACGCTCGTCGCCGCCGCCGGGAACCAGCACACCGACCTCGCCGCACCGACGCGGTTCGACGACACCAGCCCCGATTACCCGCTCAACACGGCGAAGCCGCTCACGGTGACCAACGACTGTCTCGATCTGCCGTCGGAGGCGCCGGGCGTGATAGAGGCGTCGGCGATCGGGCCGTCGAAGGTCAAGGCCGACTACTCCACCTGGGGCCTCGGTGTCATCGACGTGGCGGCCCCCGGCGGTTGGTTCCGCGACTACTTCGGCACCAACGACTTCAGGGAGCCGGAGAACATGATCCTGTCGAGCTACCCGCTGGCAGTGGCGCAGGAGGAGGGCGGTGTGAACAAGTCGGGCGGCGTCACCGACCCCTTCTACAAGCGCGACTGCTCGGCCGGTAAGCCCTGCGCCTACTACCAGTACCTGCAGGGCACCTCGATGGCGTCGCCGCACGCCACGGGCGTCGTGGCGCTGATCATCCAAGCCCACGGCACGCCCGACGGGGCCGGCGGGTTCGACCTGGATCCCGACAGCGTTTATGACATCCTGACGTCGACGGCCAGCAACACGTCGTGTCCCGACCCCGCGCTGCTCGACTACACCCAGGAGGGCCGCCCGGCGTCGTGGAACGCCACGTGCGTGGGCACCCAGGACAACAACAGCAACTACGGCGAAGGCATCGTCAACGCCGCCGCGGCCGTCGCTCCCTGAGCGTCGGTCCGATAACGGTAGGACGGGGCGCCCGGCACCCGCCGGGCGCCCCGTCGCGTCCGGGGTGGCGCGGGTCAGCCGGCCAGCGTCAGGATCTCGGCGCCGTCGTCGGTGACCAGGAGGGTGTGCTCGAACTGGGCGGTGCGCCGCCGGTCGACGGTGACCGCGGTCCAGCCGTCGTTCCAGAGCTGGTGCTGCCAGGCGCCCACGGTGATCATGGGCTCGATGGTGAAGGTCATGCCCTGCTCGATGACCGTGGTGGCCCGCGGGTCGTCGTAATGGGGGATCTGCAGGTTGCTGTGGAACTGCTCGCCGATGCCGTGGCCGACGAACGCCCGCACCACGCCATACCCGTGCCCCTCGGCGTGCGCCTGGATGGCCCGGCCGATTTCGCGGATCTGGCGGCCGGGCGCGACCGCGGCGATCCCCCGCTCCAGGCATTCATGGGTGACCCGGATGAGATCCGCCGAACCCTCGTCGATGGTGCCGACCGGGAAGGTGGCGTTGGTGTCGCCGTGCACGCCGTCAAGGAAGATGGTGACGTCGAGGTTGACGATGTCGCCGTCGATGAGCGCGCGGTCGTCGGGGATGCCGTGGCAGATCACCTCGTTGACCGATGTGCAGAGCGACTTGGGGAAGGCGCCGTAGTTGAGGGGGCTGGGATAGCCACCGCGCCTGATGCACTCGTCGTGACACAGGGCATCGAGCTCGTCGGTGGTGACCCCCGGCGCCACAGCCGCGCCCACGACCTGCAGGACTTCGGCAGCCGCCCGTCCCGCCCGGCGCATGCGCTCGATCGTCTCGGGCGGCCGCACATGCGGTTCGGCGCGGCGCACGGCGATCCCGGTCTCGGCGTAGGACGGCCGTGGGATGTCGTCGGGCACCGGCCGGAGCGGGCTCACCAGCCCGGGCCGGATGTGGTCGGTGCTCGCCTTGTGGCAGCGCTTGAACTTGCGACCGCTACCACACCAGCAAGGATCATTTGCCTTGAGCGCGACGGCGGTCATCGAACTGGTTGCCATGACCCACCCAGGCTACCGACTGCGCCCGCCGAGCGATGATGGGGCCGACGGCGCAGGCCGGGCGGTGAGGAGGTGAAGATGCAGGTCGTGCTCGAGGGCGTCGAGCTGCGGGTCCTGCGCATGCCGCTCGCCGAGCCGTTCGTGACCGCCCACGGCACGCGTCGCCACCGGGAGCTCGTGGTGGTGCGAGCCGTCGCCGCCGATGGACCGGCGGGCTGGGGCGAGTGCGTGGCCGAGCCGGAGCCGACGTACTGGCCGGAGTACGCCGCCGGCGCGCTGCACGTGCTCGAGCATCACCTGGTCCCACGCCTCCTCGAGGGCCGGTCGCTGCGCGAGGTCCGCGGCCACAACATGGCCAAGGCTGCGCTCGAGTGCGCGGCGCTCGACGCCGGACTGCGGGCCGATGGCCGATCGATGGCGGCGTTCCTCGGCGCCACCCGCCCTGTCGTGCCCACAGGCATCGCCCTGGGGATCGCCCGGACGATCGACGGCCTGATCGATGCGGTCCTCCGCTGGCGCGACCAGGGGCACCGAGCCTTCAAGCTCAAGGTCGGCCCGGGCTGGCACGTCGAGCCCGTGGCGGCCGTGCGCGACGAGGTCGGTGACGAGGTTGCCCTGCTGGTGGACGCCAACGGCAGCTTCCGCAGCGACAACCCCGACGACATGGCCACGCTCGGGCGCCTGGCGGGGCCGGACCTCGGGCTGGTCGCCATCGAGCAGCCGTTCGCGCCCGACGACCTCGTCGGCCATGCCCGGCTCGCCCGCCAGATCGACGTGCCGGTGTGCCTCGACGAATCGATCGGCTCGCTGGCCGACCTCGACACCGCCCTCGCGCTCGGAGCGTGCGGGGCGGTGAGCCTCAAGGCCGGGCGGGTGGGCGGGCTGGTCGAGGCCCGCCGGGTTCACCAGCGTTGCCGCGACGCCGGGGTGTCGCTGCGGTGCGGTGGCATGCTCGAGACGGGCATCGGCCGTGCGGTCAACCTGGCCATCGCGGCACTGCCCGGGTGCAACCTGCCACCCGACCTGGGACCGTCGTCGCGCTACTTCTCGACCGACCTCACGCCGCCCTTCGACTCCCGCGGTGGCACCATGATCGTGCCCAACGAGGCCGGCCTCGGGGTCGAGCCGCTAGGGGAGGTGCTCGAGGACATGACCGTCGACAAGCGCATGCTCCGGGCCGCGGCATGACGGCCGAGCGACCCGCGGGGCACCCTCCTGGGGCCGCCGGCGGCCTGCCGGTCACGGCCGATGATGTCGTTGCCGCCGCCGAGCGTCTGGCCCGGGCGATCGAGCGCACGCCCAGCGCCCACTCGCGGACCCTCTCTCAGGTGCTCGGGTGCCACGTGGTGGTGAAGTTCGAGAACCTGCAGTTCATCGCGTCGTTCAAGGAACGGGGTGCGCTCAACAAGCTGCTCCAGCTCGACGACGGCGAGCGGTCCAAGGGAGTCGTCGCGATGTCGGCGGGCAACCACGCCCAGGCCGTCGCCTACCACGCAAGCCGGCTGGGCATCGACGCCACCATCGTCATGCCCACCAACACGCCGTTCGTGAAGGTGCAACGCACCCGCGAGCTGGGGGCGACAGTGGTCCTGCGGGGCGACGGGCTGGCGCAGGCCGAGGCCGAGGCCCTGCGGCTGGCGGGCGACGAGGGCCGCGCCTACGTGCATCCCTTCGACGACCCGGCGGTCATCGCCGGGCAAGGGACCTGCGCACTGGAGATGCTGGCCGACCATCCCGACCTCGACGTGCTGGTCGTGCCCGTCGGGGGCGGTGGCCTGCTCGCGGGCATGGCGGTGGCCGCCAGGAGCGTGTCCCCCACGATCGAGCTGATCGGCGTCCAAACCGAGCGCTATCCCTCCATGGCCGCCCACGTCCACGAGGCCAACTGGCCGTGCGGCGGACCGACGATCGCCGAGGGCATCGCCGTTCCCCGCGCCGGCGAGCTCACGGGCCGGATCGTCCTCGCCTTGGCCGACGACGTCATCACGGTCCGCGAGGAGAGCATCGAGCACGGCATGAACCTGCTGCTGGAGATCGAGAAGGTGGTGGCCGAGGGTGCCGGCGCCGCCGGCGTCGCCGCGCTCGTGGAGCACCCCCAGCGCTTCGCCGGCAAGAGGGTGGGGGTGGTGATCACCGGGGGCAACGTCGACCCGCGGCTGCTGGCGTCGGTGATCATGCGGGGGCTCATCCGTAGTGGCCGGCTGACCCGGCTGCATGTCGAGGTGCCCGACGTCCCCGGGAGCATGGGCGACGTCGCCACGATCCTCGGCCGGGTCGGGGCCAACATCGTCGAGATCCTGCACCAGCGCATGTTCGTGGACCTCTCCGCGAAGTCGGCCGAGGTCCAGGTGACGATCGAGACGCTCGACCAGCACCACGTCCACCGCGTGGTCGCCGCGCTCCAGGACGCGGGTTACGCAGCCACGCTCGGCCGGTTCACCCACCGCGAGGTCCCCCCGGCCTGACGGACCGTTCGGGCGCCCGAAACGTTCCGGCGCCGAAACTCGCGAGCACCGCACGAAATCGGCGCCAGAACGACCCCGGCCACCCCGGGGTACCCCCAGCCCAACCGCAGCCCCGACCCGGGTGGAGTCGATGCCGCGCCCGGCGATCGGCAAAGGTGGGACATGCTCGACGCCGTCGTCGTGGGTTCGGGTCCCAACGGGCTGACCGCCGCCGTGACCCTGGCGGAGGCCGGACTGCACGTCCGGGTGTTCGAGGCCGCCGGCAAGGCCGGCGGCGGCACCCGCACGGAGGAGCTCACGTTGCCCGGGTTCCGCCACGACGTGTGCTCCGCCGTCCACCCCTTCGGGGTGGGGTCGCCGGCGCTGGCGGCGCTGCCGCTCGCCGATCACGGGTTGGAGTGGATCCACCCCGAGCTGGCGCTCGCCCACCCGCTGCTCGACGGATCGGCGGCCGTGCTGGCCCGTTCGGTCGACGAGACCGCGGAGTCCCTGGGTCGCGACGACCGGGCCTGGCGGCGGTTCGTCGGGCCGTTCCTGGGCCGGTGGCGGGAGCTGGCCGGCGACGTGCTCGGCCCGATCGGCATGGCCCTCCCCCGCCATCCCGTCCTCCTGGCGCGCTTCGGCGTGCGGGCGGTGTGGCCCGTCGCGGTGGCCGCCCGAGCCTTTCGCGAGGACCGCACCCGCATGATGCTGGCGGGCATCGCCGGGCACGCCATCGTGCCGTCGACCTCCCCGCTCACCACGTCCGTGGGCCTGATGCTGGCGCTTGCGGCCCACGAGGTGGGCTGGCCGGTGGCGCGCGGTGGCTCCCAGGCGATCGCCGACTCGCTCGTCTCCTACCTCGAGTCGCTGGGCGGCGCGGTCGAGACCGGGGCGCTGGTGACGGCGCTCGACCAGTTGCCGGCCGCGCGCGCGTACCTGTTCGACGTGATGCCCCGCGACCTGGTCGCCATCGCCGGCGACCGGCTGCCCGCCCGGTACTGGGCGCGGCTCGGCCGTTACCGGCACGGTCCGGCCGTGTTCAAGGTGGACTACGCGTTGGCCGACGCCGTTCCCTGGAAGGCCGAGGAGTGCCGCCGGGCGGCGACCGTTCACCTCGGCGCCTCGCTCGACGAGATCGGTGGCGCGTTGGCCGCCGTCGCCTCGGGCCGGCCACCCGATCCGCCGTTCCTCATCGTTGCCCAGCCGACGATCGTCGATGGCTCGCGAGCGCCGGAGGGCCGACACGTCCTGTGGGCGTACGGCCACGTGCCCCGCGGCTGGCGGGGGGACCTCAGCGCCGCGATCGAGGACCAGATCGAGCGGTTCGCCCCCGGGTTCCGCGACCTGGTCCTCGCCCGATCGGCGTGGGGACCGCCCGACCTGCAGGCCCACAACCGCAGCATTATCGATGGCGACATTGCCGGTGGTGCGTTCCAGGGCCTCCAGGTGCTGTTCCGGCCGGTCGTCGCCAGGGTCCCGTACGCCACGCCCGATCCCGCCATCTTCCTGTGCTCGGCGGCCACACCGCCGGGGCCCGGCGTCCACGGCATGGGGGGCCACCTCGCCGCGAAGGTTGCGCTCCGCCGGGTGTTCGGCCTGACCGATTGAGGGTCGCGCCAGCGCGAGACTGATGACCACACGCCTGGGGGAGCGACCGCATGGACTGGCTCGCGGCACCCGACTACTACCTGGCACGGCTGGTGATCCAGCGAGGACTCGGCGTCATCTACCTGATTGCGTTCGCCGTCACCATCAACCAGTTCCGCCCGCTGCTGGGCGAGCGGGGCCTGCTGCCGGTGCCCCGCTACGTCAGGGTGGCGGGATGGTCCCGGGCTCCCAGCCTGTTCACCCTCCACTACAGCGACCGCCTCCTGGGGATCGTGGCCTGGACGGGCGCGGCACTGGCCGCACTCGTGGTGCTCGGCTTGCCGGAGCGCGGCCCGATCGGGATGTCGATGCTCGTTTGGTTCGCGCTGTGGGTGCTGTACCTGTCGGTCGTCAACGTCGGCCAGACGTTCTACGGCTTCGGCTGGGAGTCGCTGCTGCTCGAGGCCGGGTTCCTCGCCATCTTCCTGGGGCCGGCCGACATGGCACCGACCTTGCCGGTGATCATCCTCCTGCGATGGCTGCTGTTCCGCGTCGAGTTCGGCGCCGGCCTCATCAAGCTGCGCGGCGACAGGTGCTGGCGGCGCCTCACCTGCCTCGACTACCACCACGAGACACAGCCGATGCCCAACCCGCTCAGCTGGTGGTTCCACCGCCTGCCCGCGCCGCTCCACCGGGTGGAGGTGGCCGCCAACCACGTCACCCAGCTGGTGGTGCCGTTCCTGCTGTTCACGCCCCAGCCCTACGCGTCAGTGGCGGGCGTGGTCATGATCATCACCCAGGCGTGGTTGGTGCTGAGCGGCAACTTCTCGTGGCTGAACGTCGTGACGATGACGCTCGCCTTCAGTGCCCTCGACAACCGGATCCTCGAGACCGTGCTGCCGGCGTCGCCCCCGGCGCTGCTTTCCGACCCACCGGGCTGGTTCGGCGGCCTCTCGCTGGGGCTGGCAGGGATGGTCGTGATCCTCAGCTGGTGGCCGGTGCGCAACATGCTCTCGTCTCATCAGGCCATGAACCTCAGCTTCAACCGCCTGCACCTCGTCAACACCTACGGCGCCTTCGGGAGCATCAGCCGCGAGCGCCACGAGGTCGTGATCGAGGGGACCGACGCATCCACGATCACGTCCGCCACCGAGTGGCACCCCTACGAGTTCAAGGGGAAGCCCGGGGATCCCCGCCGCCGCCCACCCCAGGTCGCGCCGTACCACCTGAGGCTGGACTGGCTCATGTGGTTTGCGGCGCTCTCGCCGGGCTACGCCGAGCCCTGGCTGCCCCGGCTGGCGGCAAGGCTGCTGGAGGGCGACGAGGCCACGCTGCGCCTGCTCCGCCGGCGGCGCAATCCTTTCCCCGACGGCCCACCGGCATTCGTCCGGGCCCGGCTGTTCCACTACCGCTATACGACGCGGGCCGAACGCCGGGCGAACGGCGCCTGGTGGGTGCGCACCGAGGTTGGCATCTACCTGCCGCCCGTCCGCCGGGCACCGGAAGCGGTGCCGAGCCGACCCTGAGTGAGCGCGCCGCGTGATGCGGCCGGCCGTGTCGTCGTCGCTTGGTGGGGCGGAATAAGGTGCCCCCGATGCCCGAGGCCGAGCAAGGTATGTGGCCCGGGCGCAGCGGCCGCTGCGCATCAGCATGACCGCTTGGCATGGAGGCGACGGGGGAGGTAACGATGGCGACCCGGAGTCGTCGGACCGCGCAGATAGCGCCTCGACTTGACACGGGGGCGGCCGAGGTCCCAGCCGGCGCGACACCGGAGGGAAGCGAGGTCCTCCTCCCCGAGCTGGTGGCCCACCTGCGCAAGAGCCGCGCCCAGCTACGCGAGGAGTGGGCCCGGCGCATCAGCGACACCGGCCTGCTCACGGCGATGACGCCGGAGGAGATCTTCTCCGAGGCGACCTCGGTCTACGACAACTATGTCGAGGCGCTGGAGACCGGCAGCGTCGAGGCCCTCGAGAACTACGCCCGCAGCCTGTCGGAAAGGATCATCCCGCGCGGCGTCGAGACAGACGAGGTGCTTGGCATCGTGCTGCTGCTGCGCGATGTGCTGGCCCGATCGCTGTTCGAGAAGTATCAGACCGACGTCAAGCTGTTGAACCGCGTCCTCGACGCCTACGAGCCGGCGGCGAACCGCATCGCCAACACTGTGGGCGTCAGCTTCGTCCAGGAACGAGAGCGCATCATCCGCCAGCAGCAGGAGGCGATCCGCGAGCTGTCCACGCCGGTGCTCCAGGTACGGCCCCGCCTCGTGATCCTGCCCATCATCGGAGCCCTCGACAGCCAGCGGGCCCGCCAGCTCACCGAGCAGCTCCTCCGGGCGATCCGCACCAACCGGGCCAAGGTGGTCGTCATCGACATCACCGGCGTCCCCGAGATCGACTCCACGGTGGCCAATCACATCGTGCAGACGGTGGACGCGTCGCGGCTGATGGGCGCCAGCGTGATCATCAGCGGCCTGTCGGCCGAGATCGCACTGACGCTCGTGACCATCGGTGTCGAGCTGTCCAAGGTCAACGCCGTGGGCGACCTGCAGGGGGGCATCGAGGCGGCCGAGCGCCTGCTCGGGTACGAGGTCTCGCACACGGAGCCTCTAGAGCCCGTCGTCGAACTGCGCTAGCCCCCATGCCCGTCCCGATCCTGCGGCAGGGCGAGTACCTGATCGCCACCGTGCAGTCGGCGATGACCGACACCGAGGCGTTGCGGCTGCGGGACGATCTCGTCCGCCAGGTCGGGCAGTACCGCGCCCGGGGGATCATCGTCGATCTGACGGCGTTGGACCTGATGGACTCGTTCGCGGCCCGCTCGCTGCGCACGATCGCCCACATGACCCGCCTGCGGGGTGCGGACACCGTGGTGGTCGGCGTGCAGCCCGAGGTTGCGTTCGCCATGGTCCAGCTCGGCCTGACGTTCGAGGACGTCCACACCGCGCTCGACCTGGAGGAGGGGCTGCGCTTCCTCGACGCCCGGACCGGGAAGGATTGACCGTGCCGCCGGCGGGTCCGTTGCGGGTCCTCATCGCTGCGGATGTCGACATCGTCACGGCGCGTCGGGAGGGCCGCGACCTGGCCGAGCGCATGGGCTGCTCCCGCATCGACTCCACGATGATCGCCACCGCCATCTCCGAGATCGCCCGCAACATCATGAGCCATGCCGGTCGGGGTGAGATCGCCATCAGCACGGTCTCGATCGACGGGCGCGTCGCCATCGAGGTGGTGGCCACCGACGAGGGTCCGGGCATCCCCGACATCGAGCGCGCCATGCAGGACGGCTACTCCACCGGCCCGGGCCTGGGTCTGGGCCTCCCCGGCGCCGGGCGCCTGATGGACCACTTCGAGGTGCGCTCGGACGTTGGCGTGGGTACCACCGTTGTCATGCGAAAGTGGTGTCCGTAGTGGGCGAACGCGGGCCCCGGCCCGGTGCCGGGGACACCGGGAAGACCCGGATGACCAGCCTGGCGTGCATCGACTGGGCGGTGTCGGGACGGCCACTGCCCGGCGAGGAGCTGTCCGGTGACCTCGCCGCCTGCATGCCGATCGGCGACGGCGCCCTGCTGACCGCCATCGACGGCCTGGGCCACGGCGCGAAGGCCGCCGAGGCCGCCGAGATCGCCCGCGACACGATCGCCGCGCACAGCAGTGAGCCGCTGGCCAGCCTGCTGCGCCTCTGCCACGTCGGGCTGGCCGGCACTCGAGGGGCCGCCATCACCCTGGTACGGGTCCAGTGCGGGGCCGGGATGCTGCAATGGGTCGGCGTGGGCAACGTCGAGGCCTACCTCGTGCGACGCACCGCGAGCGGTCACGGCGTGATGGCCGCCGCCGCAGTGCTGTTCGGCGGGACGGTCGGCTATCGACTGCCGCGCATACGCGATTCCGTCGTCGAGGTGCGGCCCGACGACCTGGTGATCATGGCCACCGACGGCCTCAGACAACACTTCGTCCCCGGGGTCGCGACGGGTCAACCGGTCGACCGGATCGCAAGCACCATCCTCGAACGGCACGCCCGGGCGACCGACGACGCGCTGGTGGCCGTGGCACGTGTGCGGGAGTGACGCTTGTCCGCAGCGCAGGCTGATGGGCGGCCCACGATGAGGTCCGATCGCGAACGGTTGGCCGCCGCGTACCGGGCGGCGCTGCGCCACTACCTCGACACCCGTGACGAGTCCGGCCGCAGCCGGGCCTACGAGCTCGGCCACTCGGCCGTGGAGGCGGAGATCGGCCTGCTCGAGCTGGCGACCCTGCACAGCGAGGCGGTCAGCGACCTGCTGGCCGACCGGCCGGATGGTGAGACCGTCGCCGCGTGCATGGAGTTCTTCGTCGAAAGCCTGTCCACCTTCGACATGGCGCAGCGCGGCTTCTGGGAGGCGCAGGCGAGGGCGGACCGCGAGCACGCCATCTCGCTGAGCCTGCAGCGCAGCTTGCTTCCGGCCGTGGTGCCCGCGTTCGACCGCCTCGACGTGGCCGTGCGCTACGTGCCCGCCGGGGTCGGCAGCGAGGTGGGCGGCGATTGGTACGACGTGATCGAGCTGGCTCGCCACCGCGTCGGGCTCGTGGTTGGCGACGTGATGGGCCACGGTGTCCGGCAGGCGGCGGTGATGGGCCAGCTCCGGCTCGGTACCCGGGCCTATGTCGTGGAGGACGGTCCGCTCGACGACGTGGTCCGGCGCGTCGACGTGCTGCTGCAGAACCTCGGCGATCTCCATACGGCGACGCTGGTGCTCGCCGTCGTCGACCTCGACGCCTCGACGCTGGAGCTGGTCAACGGCGGGCACCCGCCGCCGATCGCCATCGATCGCGCCGGCGCGACACACCTCCTGACCGAGGGACACGGCCGGCTGCTGGGCGTGGCGCCCCCCGACGATCCACGCGAAGTGTTGGGGCCGGTGCCACTGGAGGCGGGCACGTGCCTCCTGCTCTATACCGACGGCCTGCTCGAGCAGCAGGAGCGTGAAGGCCAGGACGGATTGGCGGTGCTGCGCAAGGCCGTGGAGGGCTTCGCGGGCAGTGCCGACGAGCTGTGCGAGAGGGTGACCGACGCCCTCGTGGACGCCCCGGCTCGCGACGACATCTGCCTGCTGGCCACGCGGGTAGGGGCCTGACGGCGATCAGCTACGCCTACGAGCGCGGGCGGTGCGGCGAGGCGAACGCTCTATGAGGTCGACCACGGCGGCGTCGACCTCGGCCAAGAGCTTGCGGGGCACGGCGTCGAGCGCACCCGCCTCGGCGCCGGACCGATCGGCCCCGTTGGCGCCGCCGTTGTCACCGTCCGCGAGCACAGTCTGGACCACGGCCTCGACGCCGGTGGCGGCCAAGGCGTCAGCCACGGTCTCGCCATCCTGGTAGCGCTCGATGACCCGGGGATCCACGTAGGAGCTGCGGGCCACGGCCGGCGTGTTGCCGAGGACCGACGCGACGCGGCGCACGACGCGGGCGACGGCGTTCCGGCGCTGACTCTCGGTGTCGGCGCCCTCCTCCCCCGCCAGCGCCACGGCGGTGAGGATCGTGGCCGTCCAGGTTCGGAAGTCCTTGGCCGAGAACTCCGGTCCCAGGGCCCTCTGCAGGTAGTCGTTGATGTCGGATGAGCGGACGTCCACCCAGTGCCCGCGCTCGTCCTTGAAGGCGAGCAGCTCCCGGCCACCGCCACGGCGGCGCTTGAGGGCCCTGACGATGTCGGCGACCTGGCGGTCGCCGATCGTGACGATGCGGCGCTGAGCGCCCTTGCCCGGGTGATCGAAGCGCAGCTCGTCGCCGACGGCCCGCACATGGCCCTTCCGCAACGTCGCGAGCCCGTAGCTGTTGTTCTCCTCGACGTACGGCTCACCGCCCACCCGGAACAACCCCAGCTCGAGCAGGCGCACTGCGCATGCCAGCACCCGGTCCCGGCCCATGTCCTCGGCCGCCAGGTCGCACCGCAGCCGGCGTCGCAGCCGAGGCAGGGCGCGGGCCAGTTCCAGCATGCGGTCGTGCTTCTCCCGGTCGCGTTGGGCGCGCCATTCGTCGTGGTAGCGGTATTGGCGCCGACCCCGTGCGTCGCGCCCGAAGGCTTGTATGTGGCCTCGGGGATCGGCACAGATCCAGACCGCGGTCCACGCCGGGGGGATGGCGAGGGCGTTGATGCGGTCGACCACGGCCGGGTCGCTGATGCGCCGGCCGCCGCCGTCGAAGTAGGCGAAGCCCCTACCCGCACGGCGGCGACGGAGTCCCGGCCCGGCAGGGTCGACCTCACGCACGGTCACGGCGGGCTCCTCGGCCTCGGCTTCTACGATGTGTCGCTCGGTCGCTCGGCCCCGGCGGATCGTGGCCAGCCGAACTCGGACGATCTCCTACGAGTCCTCGATCAGCAGCTCGGACAGGCCGGTGATCTCGATGAGACGCTCCACGCTGCCCGAGGCGACGGTCACGCCGAACGTGGCGCCGGCCTCCTCGGCGGCCGCACGGGCCATGAGGACCGCCCGGAGCCCCGCCGAGTCGGCGAAGCTCAGCCCGCCGGCATCCACCTCGACTCGGGTCACCTTTTGTTCGAGCAGGCCCGACACCGCCGTCGTCAGCTCGTTGGCGGTGTGAAGGTCGAGCTCGCCGACCAGAGCCACGACGCCTCGAGTGCCCTCGCGACGGATGGAGACAGAGAAGGACTCGGCGTCCCGCTCATCCGCTGTGGTCATGTCCACCTCCCGCAGCCACGCTGGAACCATTCCCCCGTGGGGTCCCGCGAAACCGGCCCATCGTTCCCCCGGGTGCCCGGGAACAGGTTTGGATGCGGGCGATGTGATCCTATTGGTGCTGGAGCGGGGCCGGCCTTGCCCGCCCCGACCGAACGCTGACCAGCCCGACCAGACAGCCCGGGAGGTGGGCCGTGGCCGAACAGACACCGATCCCCGACGACGAGCGGCCGGTCGTGGAGATCGACCCGGCCGTCCCCGATGACGAGCTGCTACCCGACGACGAGCGCCCGGTGCCCGACAGCGGTGCCGACGCCGTCAGGGGCGGCGCGCCGCTGCCCGACGACGAGCGCCCGGTCCCCGACGACGATGATCTGGACAGCCGGTGACGCCTCCCCGCCGGAACATCGACGGAAGGCCGGGCTTTCCTGTTAATTCGCCCCTTCTGCGGAAAGGGAAAGGGTGATGCAGGCGTACGCCCGCTTCCGCTGTGCCGCCGACCAGATACGGCAGGCTCGGGTGTTCGTCCGGGACACGCTGTTCCGGTGGGGGGAGACCTCCGACCTCGACGCCGCTCTCCTCATCACAAGCGAGCTGGTCACCAATGCCGTGCTGCACGGTTCAGGGCGGATCGACGTTTACGTCACGCTGGACCGGGATGCGCTTCGGCTTGCGGTTGTGGACGACGGCCGCCGGACGCCGGGCAGCCGGCCCGGGCGGACCGCGACTCGGACGGCCGGGGGACGGGGCCTGCGCATCGTCGATGCTCTGGCTTCCACCTGGGGGAACAACTTCGACCCGGTGGGTCGTACCCGGGTATGGGCTGAGATGCCCCGTGGATGAACGTGGGCACATCAAGAGCTCAATCGAGCGGGGGCACGCGATAGCCCGCAGCGCACGCGTCCGCCAGCAGGCCGGCCGCAACGATGGCCTCGCGGTCGTGATACCAGGGGGCCACGAGCTGGACGCCGACCGGCATGCCGGTGGTGGCCGTGGACCCGACGGGGGGCACGGCGGAGGGCAGGCCCATGACGCCGATCAGCCCGGTCCAGCTTATGAGCGACGGGTAGGGATGTTCGACGCCGTCGATGTCGATCGTTCGGTCCACGAAGTCCCCCTGCTGGTTGTGGGGGAAGGCCTCGACCGACATCACCGGGCACAGCAGCAGGTCATGGGCGCCGAACCACTCGGCCCACGCCCCGCGCAGCCTGGCCCTCCGGTCGAGCGCGTGTAGCCAGTTCAGGTGGCTTCCCGCCACCACCTCACCCAGCGCAGGATCCATGCTGGGGCTGACCGCGGCTCCGACCGCCTCCATGAACAGCGTCACCTGCTCCTCGAAGGCCACGCCGGGGTGCGCCTCTTCCACGCGGGCACCGGCATCGGCCACCACGTCGACGGCGTGGCGGGCGACCGCGCGCACCTCGGCGGCGAGCGGGGCGCTGGGCTCGTCCAACCACACACCCACGCGGTAGTCGGCCAGGTTGGTGGCGCGGGGGGCCGGCAGGTCGAGGCGCCAGCCCGGGGCGTCGTCGTCGAGGGGGCCGGCGACCACCCGCAGCAACAGGTCGAGATCGTCGGGACCGCGAGCGATCGGTCCCAACACGTTGATGTCCGGATCGGACACTCCCCCGCCCACCCGGTCGAGGTAGCCACGCTGGGGCACGATGCCGTACGTGGTCTTGAGACCGAACACGCCGCAGCAGTGCGCCGGGATCCGCACCGAGCCACCGATGTCGGTGCCCAGCTCGAAGCTGGTGAGGCCGGCGGCCACGGCGGCGGCGGCGCCCCCCGAGGAGCCACCCGGGACCCGGGATGGGTCCCACGGGTTGTTGGTGGTACCAAAGATCTCGTTGTAGGTCTGGAGGTCGCCCGACCACCGCGGCACGTTGGTCTTCCCGAACACGATCGCGCCCCCCGCGCGCAGCCGGGCCACTGCGGGGGCGTCGGCCGCGGGCACGTGGTCGGTCAGCTCGGTGGCGCCGCCGGTCGAGCGCAGGCCAGCCGTCTCGAGGGCGTCCTTGACGGTGATGGGCAGGCCGTGCAGCGGCCCCGTGGTCTCGCCGCGGGCGGTGACCTCATCGGCGGCGGCGGCCTCGGCCTCGGCCCTCTCGGCATCGAGGGTCACGACGGCGTTCAGCTTGGGGTTGATGCGCTCGATGCGGTCGAGGGCTAGGGCCAGCAGCTCGCGGCTGGCGATCTGGCGTTGCCGGACCGCCTCGGCCAGCCGCACTGCCGGCCAGGTGAGCATGTCGTCGCTGGGCATGCGATTTGATACCACCGGGCGGCGCCGCCGCCACCCTCAGCTGGTGGGGGAGCTGTCCGGACCCGGCGGGTTGGTCTCGTCGAGCCCGCGCTGCACCCCGGCCGTGAAGCTCGTTAGGAAGCTGTAGACGTCGTCGGGCGATCGCCGCCCGTCGCCCGCCGCAGGCATGGTTCGCCGCGGCGCCCGTCCGGGCCCCGCTGGGCGTGCGGCACCGGCCCCCCGGCGAACGAGCTTGGGATCCGCCGTCGGCAGCTGCGCCCCCTTGACCCGTCGGGTCAAGGGCGGGGCCGGTGGCACGGGCGACGACGCGGGACCGGGCGATGGTGGCGACGAGGGCGGTGCGCCCAGAGGTGAGGCAATCGGTTGGGTCGAGCGGGGGTCGAAGCGATGGTCGCCCGTGCCGACTCCCTCGGGCCAGCGCCGTGGGGATGCGTCGTTTCGGGCCGCACCCGGGGGTGGGGCGGTCCAAGCCGGCGGACCCGATGGTTCGCCGCTGCGGTTGGTGCCAGCGATGCGGCCGAGCGACGCCAACAGGTCCTCGTTCGCGCTCACATGGGCGGCGGCCGCCGGCGCCCCGACGCCCTCGCCGGGCCGGGGCCGCTTGACGAGCCCGCTAGCGGTACGGGTGGGCTGGTACGGCGGCGGCTCGGTCAGCCACCCGGGCGGCGCCGGATCTGCGGGTGCCGGCGCATCGAACACCGACCGCGAGGGGGCAGCCGGCTCCTGGTCGTACGACCGTGCCGCCGGCTCGATCGGTTCCCACGGCGGGGCGGGCGGGGGAAGCGGATCCGGGGGCCAGGGGGCAGGCGGCTCCGGTGCGGGCGGCGCCGGCAGCGCCGTGTCGCGGGCCGCAAGCGCCACGCCGCTTGGCCGCATCCCCTGGGGCGGCGTCACCGGCGCACTGGTCACCGCGTCGGTGGTGAGCAGGGCGGGCGGGATGTGGACGGTGGCGGTGATGCCGTTGCCCGGCGAGTTGTCCACCCGGACGCGGATGCCGTGGCGGAGGGCCAGGTTCCCGGCCACGTAGTGGCCCAGGTACTTCGAGGGGGCGATCGTGAACGACTCGTCGCCGGCCAGCCGGCGGTTGGCGGCCTCCATGTCGGCCGCGGTCATGCCCAGACCAGAGTCGATGACGGCCAGTGTGTATCCGCCGTGGCGTACCCGCCCACCGTCGCCGTCGTGGCCACGTTCGGACAGATCGTCGGGGCGCATGGTGGCGGGGAGGGCCCGCGGCCCATTCCCCTGCGGCCCCACCCCCTGGCGGATGCGGCCGCGGATGTCGACGGTTTGGTCGGGGGGTGAGAACACCAGGGCGTTCTCGATGAGCTCGGCGAGCAGGTGGGCCAGGTCGGCGGCGGCGGCGCCGACGATGGTGGCGGGCTCCACGCCCCGCACCGTGACCCGCT
>JBKPAA010000003.1:0-12629 GCA_046726215.1 Actinomycetota bacterium
GGACACCGCGGCGACCGCCGCGCACGCCGCCCGGCTGGTGGACGCGGGCGTCCGCGGCGTGGTCGTGGCCGGCTCGACCGGTGAGGCCGCGACGCTCGACCCCGACGAGCGCTCCACCCTCCTCGCCGCCGTGCGCGACGCCGTCGACGGCCGGGTGCCGGTGCTGGCCGGGGCCGGCGCGCCCTCGGCCCGCCAGGCGGTCGCCCTGTCGCGGCGGGCCGCCGACGGGGGAGCCGACGTCCTGCTGGTGCTCTCGCCTCCCGGCGTGGATGACCCCCGCGCCTACTACGAGGCGGTGGCGGGTGCCGTCGAGATCCCGGTCCTCGGCTACCACTTCCCCGCTGCCTCCCGGCCCGGGATCCCGGTCGATCTGCTGCCCGAGCTGCCGATCGCCGGGCTCAAGGACTCCACCGGTGACCCCGAGCGCCTCGCCCTGGAGGCCGACGCGCTCCCCGTCGGCCTGTACACCGGCAGCGCATCGGTGCTGCTCCAGGGGCGGGCGATGGGCTGCAGCGGAGCCATCCTGGCGCTGGCCAACGTCGATCCCGGCGGCTGCGCCCAGGCATGGGACGGCGACGGCGCCTGCCAGCGAGAGCTGATCAACGGCCACCGGGCGGGCGCCCTCGCCGGGATCTCCGGGCTCAAGCGCACGCTTGCGGCCCTCCACCGCACGTCGCCCGTCACCCGATCGGGGTAACAGGCCGACCAACCACGGGCGACGGTCGACGCCGCCGGAGGGCGGCGGCCCAAGACTCGTTTCGCAACCTGCGGTTGCGAAACGAACCTCAGTCCTGGAAGCGGGCCTGCAGCTCGAACTTCAGGATCTTGCCCGAGGGGTTGCGCGGCAGGGCGTCGACGATCTCGAGCTGTTCGGGCAGCCTGCGTGTGATGAGCCCGGCCGCGAGCAGATGGGCCGTCATCTCCTCGAATGCCAGCGGATCGTGCCCGGCGGCCGGCACGACGACCGCGCAGGCCCTCTCCCCGCGCTCCGCATCGCGCAGGCCGATCACCGCCACGTCGGCGACCTTGGGGTGGGTGAACAGCAGGTCCTCGACGTCCTTCGCGGGGATGTTCTCGCCCTTGCGGATGATCACGTCCTTCAGCCGCCCGGTGATCGTGAGGTTGCCCGCGCCGTCGAGCCGGCCCAGGTCGCCCGTGCGGAACCAGCCGTCATCGTCGAAGGCGGCGGCGTCGAGCGCCGGGTCGAGGTACCCGACCGTCACTTGGTGGCCCCGCGCCCGCACCTCGCCCTCGTCGCCGGCGTCGGCTTCCGACCCGTCGGCGCGGACGATGCGCAGGCGGGTGCCCTCCACCGCCCGGCCCTCGGTGGTCGCCAGCACCCCGTCGTCGTCACCGGCGTCGTTCATCGTGAGGACCGGGGCCTCGGTCAGCCCGTAGCCCGATACCACCCCGACGCCGAACGCCGCCTTGAGGTCATGGTGCAGGCTGGGTGGCTTGGGCGCGCCCCCGCCGGGGAACGTGCGGACATGGGGGAACAGCTTCTCGCCCTCGGGCAGCGCCCGCTGGGCGTGGAGGTACACCTGGTGGAAGAAGGTGCCCGCCCCTCCCTGGGTGACCCGCTCCCGGCGCAGGAAGTCGGGTGTGGACCCGGGATCGAAGGCCTCGTCGAGCAGGAGCGTGAACCCGTGGGCCATGGCCGCGTACATGTACAGGCCGCCGGCCACGTGGGTGAAGGGGAACACCAGGGCAAAGCGGTCGTCCTCTGCCAGGTGGAGGCGCTGCGCCATGCCCAGCGAGGCCGCCCGCAGCGCGCGGTCGCCGTGGTGGGCGCCCTTGGGCTCGGCGGTGGTGCCGGACGTGTAGTAGATGAATCGCACCGGCACGTCATCGCCGTCGACATCGTCGTCGGGGGCCGCGGGAAGGCCGCCGGGGTCGCCTTGGGGCAACGGCCGGTCGCCGGTACGGTCGGCGACGAGCACCCGGGTCTTGGTCCCGTCGGTCACGGCCGCCGCCATGGCCGCATAGTCGAAGCCCCGCCACTCCGACGGCACGACCGCCAACGTCGGCTCGGCCTGCCGGACGATGAAGCCCACCTCCCGCTCCCGGTAGATCGGGATGATCGGGTTCTGGACGGCGCCGAGCCGGCGCAGCGCCCCGAACAACACCATGGCCTCGATCCACGTGGGCTGGATCCACGACACGACGTCGCCCTGGCTCACCCCGTGGTGGCTCTCCAGGCCGGCGGCCACCCGCTCGGCGCGGTCCCGATAGGCGCCGAAGGTGATCCGGCGCCCCGTCTCGTCCACCGCCAGCTCGCGGTCGGGCGACCGCTCCGCCCGGCGGACGATCAGGTCCCAGATGTTCCGCGCCTCGAGCACGCTTCCCCTCCCGGTTGCTAGAGCCCGAGCAGCGGGTCGAGCCCGACTGTCAACCCCGGCCTGTGCATCACCTGCTTGATGGCCAGGAGCACCCCGGGCATGAAGCTCGATCGGTCGTAGCTGTCGTGCCTCACCGTCAGCGACTGCCCGGTGGTGCCCAGCAGCACCTCCTGGTGGGCGACGAGGCCCCGCAGGCGCACCGAGTGGACCGGGATGCCGCCCGCGCCGGCGGCACCGCGGGCGCCGGCCAGCACCTCCTTGCTGGTGGGATCGTCGCCCCAGTCGTCCGACGCCGCGGCCATGCGCTGGGCCGTGAGCACGGCGGTGCCCGAGGGCGCGTCGGCCTTCTGATCGTGATGCAGCTCGATGATCTCGGCCGACTCGAACCAGGGCGCCGCCAGCTCGGCGAAGCGCATCATGAGCGCGGCCCCGATGGCGAAGTTGGGCGCGATCACGCAGTTGCTGCGCGTGAACGAGCTGCGGACCCGGTCGTAGTCCTCGGCCGTGAACCCCGTGGTGCCCACCACGGCGTGCACACCGTGCTCGGCGGCCCAGGCGAGGTTGGCGCGGCAGGCGTCGAGGGTCGTGAAGTCGACCACCACCTCGACGTCCACGCCCAACAGCGCCGACGGGTCGGGGTCGATGTGCACATCGGAGTCGACGCCGGTGGCATGGCGCAGGTCGAGCGCGGAGTGGTAGGGATCGATGGCGCCGACGAGCTCGAGCTCGGGATCGGCGGCGACGGCGCCGCACACCGTGCTGCCCATGCGCCCACCGGCCCCGAAGACGCCGACCCGAACTGTCGTTGCTCCCGGCTCTTGGCCGTCGGCCGGGCCGCTCGGGGCTCGCTCGCCGTCTCGCCCTTCGGGACGCTCGCTCACGTGGCCGCACCCTAGCCCTGCAATCCGGCAGGGCCCGGGAAACCCGCGTGGCATGTCTGCACCGGCCCTGGTGGGCGCTGATTCGTTGCGGTGCTGGCGCGAAGTCGGCGCCGGAACGTCCGCCGGTCCTCACCCGAGGACGTCGTCGTCAGCCCGGCCGATGACCGCGAGGGACCGATCGCCCCCGTACACCCGGGCGGCCACCGCGCCGATGTCGTCGGCGGTGACGGCCGCGATCCGGGCGAGCTGGCTGTCGACGGTCACGATCTCGTCGCGCGCCATCAGGCTGCGACCCAGCCGGGCCATGCGCGACGCCGAGTCCTCGAGGCCCAACACCAGCGAGCCCTCGATGAACCCCTTGGCCACGCCTAGCTCGCCCTCCGTGACCCCCGAGGCGACTAGCTTGCCCACCTCGTCGTCGACGACCTGCAGCAGCTCGCCGGCCCGGGCCGGGGCGGTGCCGGCGTAGATGCCCGCCGACCCCGAGTCGTCGTACGTGGACGCCCACGAGTACACCGAGTACGCCAGTCCTCGCTCCTCCCTGACCTCCTGGAACA
Organism: Actinomycetota bacterium; assembly: GCA_046726215.1. Lineage (GTDB taxonomy): Bacteria > Actinomycetota > Acidimicrobiia > Acidimicrobiales > VFJN01 > DASQUK01. Next base: position 3,778 of record JBKPAA010000003.1, read on the forward strand.
GCCGGCTGGACATGCCGCCACCCAGCACCTGGTTGGCGACCATCAGGGCGTAGCGGTCGTCATCGTGATGATTGAGTGCCCGCCAACCGAGGGCCACATGGACCTGCTCGGTGGGGTCGCCCAGCACCACCCGCGGGTTGGGGTCGCTCGTCGGGGGCTGGCGCACCGGCCGCTCCCCGCCCTCGAGCCGTCCCAGCGTGCCGTCGAACCCGTCGACCAGCTGCTCGTGCGACAGGTTGCCGGCGGCGACGATCACCAGGTTGCGGGGGCGGTACCAATGGCCGAAGAACTCGGCGATCTGGTCCCTGGTCACCGACTCCACCGACTGACGCGTGCCGAGGACCTCGCGGCCCAGCGGATGGCCGGGGAACATCGCCTCTGCCAGCAGGGTGTGGACGTGATCCTCCGGCATGTCGAGGTTCATGAGGATCTCTTCGAGGATCACCTGCCGCTCCGCCTCGACCTCGTGGAGCCGGAACGCCGGATCGGTCAGCACGTCACCCAGGATCTCCAGGCCCAGCGCGACCCGGTGGGCCGGTAGTCGGGTGTAGTAGGCGGTGTGCTCGCGGCTGGTGAAGGCGTTCATCTCGCCTCCCACCGCGTCGACGGCCTCCGCGATCTGCCGAGCGGTGCGCGTCGACGTCCCCTTGAACAGCAGGTGCTCGAGGAAGTGGGATGCGCCCGCCAGCTCGTCGGGCTCGTCACGGCCGCCGACGGCGACCCAGACCCCGAGGGTCACCGAGCGGGCCTCGGGCATGTGCTCGGTGACCACGCGGATGCCGTTGGCGAGACGGGTCTCGCGGATTTCCTCGGTTGATGCGGCGGGTGTCACGGGGGATGGAACCTCGGCGTCTCGGCAAGCTAGCGGCGGCGGCGGCGGCGACCGCGGTCGCCCCGGTCACCGCGGTCACCGCGATCGGCGCCGGTGCCGACCGACGCCCCCGCCGGGCCCAGGTCACCGAGCTCGGCTCGCAGCTCGGCATCGAACGTGTCCTCGAAGCTCACCGACTCGCTGTCGCTGGGGGCGGGGGAACCGGCGTCGCGCGACCCGGCCGAACCACCCCCATCGGAGCCACCGGCCCGGGTGGCGGGCGCCGAGGCCAGGCTCAGCGAGACCTTTCCGTTGGGGTCTACGTCGTCGACCCGCACCTCGACCTCGTCGCCGAGGTCGAGCACGTCCTCGACCTTGTCGATTCGCTTGCCGCCCCCGATCTTCGAGATGTGAAGCAGGCCGTCGCGCCCGGGGAGGATGTTGACGAACGCCCCGAACTTGGTGATGTTCACGACGCGGCCCGGATAGACCTGACCGACCTCGGCCGTGGGCGGGTTGAGGATGAGGTTGATCTGCCGGCGGGCCTCTTCGACCGCACCCTTGTCGGTGGATCCGATCGACACGCGGCCCACCATGCCGTCGTCATCGACGCTCACATCGGCGCCGGTCTCGGTCGTGATGGCGTTGATGACCTTGCCCTTGGGGCCGATCACCTCGCCGATCTTGTCCATCGGGATCTCGAAGCTCACGATCTTGGGTGCCGTCTCGCCCACCTCGTCGCGTGGCTCGGCGATCGCGACTCGCATGACCTCCAGGATCTGCATGCGGGCCTCGTAGGCCTGCTGCAGCGCCTGGGCGAGCACGTCCGCCGGGAGCCCGTCGATCTTGGTGTCGAGCTGCAGGGCGGTGACGAACTCGCTCGTGCCGGCCACCTTGAAGTCCATGTCGCCGAAGGCGTCCTCGGCGCCCAGGATGTCGGTGAGCGTTGTGTACTTGCCCTCGGCGTACACGAGGCCCATGGCGATGCCGGCCACCGGCGCCTTGATCGGGACCCCGGCGTCCATCAGCGACATGGTCGACGAGCACACCGACGCCATCGAGGTGGAGCCGTTCGACGCCAGCACCTCGGACACCAGCCGCAGGACGTAGGGGAACTCCTCGGTGCTCGGCACCACCGGCAGCAGCGCCCGCTCCGCCAACAGCCCGTGACCGATCTCGCGACGCTTGGGGCTGCCCACGCGACCGGTCTCGCCGTTGGCCGACGGCGGCATGTTGTAGTGGTGCATGTAGCGCTTGCGATCGCGGTTGCCCAGGTTGTCGAGGATCTGGTCGGTCTTGGGCATTCCCAGCGTGGTCACGTTCATGACCTGGGTCTCGCCCCGCTGGAACAGTCCCGACCCGTGGGCGGTCGGCAGGACGGCCACCTCGGCCGACAGGGGCCGGATGTCACGGGCCCCCCGCCCGTCGATCCGTAGGCCCTCGTCCACGATGCGCCGCCGGATGACCTTTTTCTGCAGCGCACGCGCCGCGGCCTTGATCTCGCCGTCGCGCTCGGGGAACTCGTCGGCGAGCTCGTCACGGATGGCGGCCACGGCCTCGTCGGTGGCGGCGTTGCGCTCGGCCCTGGCCGTCATCTGCGACGCCCGGGACAGGCGGTCGGTGCCAACCGCCTCGACGCGGGCGAGAACGTCGTCGCCGTAGTCGATCTGCGGCTCCCACGCCACGGGCGTGATCAGGTCGGCGCCCTTGGCGGCGTCAACCAGCTGCCGCTGCAGCTCGATCGACTCGCGGATCCACTGCTTCGCGGCTTCGAGCCCGCCGGCGATCACCTCTTCGGTGACGTAGGGCGTCCCGTCCTCATAGAGCTGCCAGGCGCCCTCGGTGCCGCCGGCCTCGACCATCATGATGGCGATGTCGCCGTCGTCGAGCTGGCGCCCGGCGACCACCAGGTCGAACGTGGCGTTCTCGCTCTGCTCGTAGGTGGGGTGCGGTACCCACCGGCCCTCCGACGACCAGGCGATGCGCACGGCGCCGATGGGACCCTCGAAGGGAATGCCCGACACCATGAGCGCCGCCGAGGCGCCGTTTATGGCGAGCACGTCATAGGGGTTGTGGCCGTCGACGCCGATGACCGTCACGACGACCTGGGTCTCGTTCCGGTAGCCGTCGGCGAAGCTCGGGCGCAGCGGCCGGTCGATCAGGCGACAGGTCAGGATGGCCAGGTCGGTCGGCCGGCCCTCCCGCCGGAAGAAGCTGCCGGGAATCCTCCCGGCGGCGTACATGCGCTCCTCGACATCGACCGTGAGGGGAAAGAAGTCGATGCCCTCGCGCACGCTCGGCGCCGCATTGGCGGTGACGAGCACCCGCGTCTTGCCGAGGGTGGCAACGACGGCGCCCTGGCTCTGGAACGCAAGCTTGCCGGTCTCGAATGTCAGGGATGTGTCGGTGCCCGAGATCGGGCTGGACACGACGATGGGATCAGCCATCGGTCGCTCTCCTTCTCGGTGGCGTTCGGCCACCGGATCGGGGGCGGCGGGCCAGTTCCCAGTCGGCAACTCCCGGGCCGTGGTCCCGGGGGAGGGCGACTGGCAGCTGACCTTCACGCCGCCGGATTCTGTTGTCTGCCGGTATGCGATGAGAGCGGCCCGAGGGCCGCTCCCTGTGGCGCTTTCGGCCCTACCGGCGGAGGCCGTTGCGGGCGATGATCGCCCGGTAGCGTTCGACGTCGTTGGCCCGCACGTAGTCGAGCAGCCGGCGGCGCCGGCCGACCAGCTGGAGCAGCCCGCGGCGACTGTGGTGGTCCTTGCGGTGCTTGCCCAGGTGGTCGTTGAGGTGGTTGATGCGTGCGGTGAGCAGCGCGATCTGCACCTCCGGCGACCCGGTGTCGGTGTCGTGGAGCTTGTGCTCGGCGATGATGCCGGGCTTGGCCGCGTCGATCTGGTCGGACACGTGTTTCCTTCGTTACTCGGGTGACTGCTTACCCTGCCCCGATGCGCGTCTCGCACGTCGCACAGAGCGTCGGACAAGCCTACCAGCGGGTTCCCCCGAACCACGAAGTCAGGCGGGCTCCTCGACCGGGGAATCCACGGTCCAGTGGTAGCGGGCCCGGCGATGTTGCTGTCGGCCGGTGCGCAGCTCGGAGGCCGGCGTTAGGCGGCGCACCAGCGCGTGGGGCGCGAGGAACACGTGCTCCATCTCCTCGGGCGTGGCATCGGGATCGAGCCGCTCCGCTGCGAGCGCCGCCGCCCGGACGCGGGCCAACGGGCCTTCGAGCAGCTCCGCGACCACCGCCGGCAGCGTCTCCGGGTCCTTGAGGACCCACGAGTGGGTGCCACCGTGGATCGTGACCAGCGTGCCGCCCGACCGGCGGGCTGCGTCCACCGCCGTCCTGTAGGGCACCGCGATGTCACGGTCGCCATGGATCACGACCACCGGGATCTTCTCGTCGGCCAGCTTCTCGAGCATCTCCGTGCTCCCCTGCGAGCGCAGCATCGACACCGCCGGACCGAGCATCCGCCAGGGACGCCGGGCGTGCCCCCAGAGCGTGGGCGCCACCAGGCGCCCGAGCTTGATCGCCTGGCCGGGATCCCGCAGCCACGGAAGAGTCGAGAGCGTGTCCAGGGCGAGGGCGGCGGCCACGCCCAGCAACACGGGCGGTGCGACGCGGGAGATGCGGATCAGGCGGTCCCAGCAGTCACCCACCACGGCGTCGATGAGCACCACGCCGATCGCGCGGTCGGGTTCCTCCGCCACCAGCTGGGTGACGAGCCGCCCACCCATGGAATGGCCGGCGAAGAGCGCCCGCCGCACGCCGAGCTCGTCCAGGACCCGGCCCAGCAGCCGGGTGTACGACTCCAGCTTCTCGCCGCCGGTGGGTAGCCCCTGGGTACCGCCGTGACTGGCGACGTCGATGGCGATGACCTTGAAACCCATGCGCACCAGGCGTGACAGCGTTTGCGCGTAGAGGATGCCCTCGGCCGTGAACCCGTGGACCAACACGACGGGCATTCCCCGGCCGCATACGGCCACCCCCACCCGGAGGTCGTCGTCGAGCACGATCTCGTGGCGGGCGAGCCGGGGAACGGCCACGAGCTGGCCCGTCTCCGGGGCGGCACGCGTGGGGCCGACGATCGGTTCCTGGGTGCCCGACGGCTCACCCCCGCGCAGGGGGATGACCGTCGCCAGGTCCTCGTGTCTCGAAGGTTCGCCGTCCTTGGGCGTCATCTACACCCCCACTTACACCATAAGCCACACGCGGGGGGATGGGGCCGAATGGTCAGGGGCCGCTCGGGCCACGGCGGAGCCTCAGGCGCGCAGCAGCTCCCGCGCCCGGTCGACGTCACGTTGGATCTGCTCGACGAGGGCCTCGGGTGAGTCGAAGCGCACCTCGTCGCGCAGGCGGGCGACGAACCGCACCTTGACGTGCTCGTCGTAGAGGTCGCCGTCGAAGTCCAGCAGGTGCGCCTCCAGCAGGCTCACGTGGGCCTCGACGTAGAACGTCGGGCGCCGCCCGAGCGAGATGGCGCTGGCGTGGACCGATCCGTCGGGCCGCTCGAACCACCCGGCGTAGATGCCGTCGGCGGGCAACAGGATGTCGCCGGGGACGGAGACGTTGGCGGTGGGGAACCCCAGTTCCCGTCCCCGCTTGTCGCCGAGCGCCACGACGCCCCGCACCTCGTAGTCCCGCCCCAGGAGCCCGTTGGCCACCGCCAGGTCGCCCTCGACCAGGGCGCGGCGGACGCGGGTCGACGACACCGGCACGTCGCCGCCCCCCGGGGCACCTGCGGCACCGACCAGCTCGACGCCGTCGACGTCGAAGCCCAGCTCGGCACCCATCCGGCGCAGCAGGGGCACGTTGCCCGCCCGCCGGTGCCCGAAGTGGAAGTCTTCGCCGACCACGACGTCCGCGGCGTTGAGGCATTCGACCAGGACTTCCTTGACGAAGTCCTCGGCCGTCTCCCGGCTCCGCGCCTCGTCGAAGGCGATCACCAGGCAATAGTCGATGCCGGTCTCGGCGAGCAGCTCGAGCTTCTGGTCGAGATCGGTGAGCAACCGCGGCGCCGACTCCGGGCGCACGACCGAGGCCGGGTGCCGGTCGAAGGTCACGACGGCACTGCGCAGCCCGCGCTCGGCCGCCCGCCGGCGCACCAACCGGATCACGGACCGGTGGCCCATGTGGACCCCGTCGTACGCGCCGATGGTGACGACCGTGCCCTCCGGGGGCGAGGGGCATCGGGCCTGATCGCGGAGCACCTCCATCGGGGCGGCAGGTTACCGGCCGGCCGAAACGGGGCGATCCCGTCGCCGGCTCGCTCGACGGCTCGCTCGGGGCACGGCTCGGCGCCGGCCCCGAGGGTCAAAGGCCGTCCAGGGCATGGCGGAGGTCGGCCACCAGGTCCTCCGCGGTCTCGATCCCGACCGACAGCCGGACCAGCCCCGGATCCACCGCCAGCGCCGATCCGGCGGCTGACGCATGCGTCATGCGTGCCGGGTGCTCGATGAGCGATTCCACGGCACCCAGCGACTCCGCCAGGATGAACAGGCGGGTCCGCTCGACCAGCCGCACGGCCGCCGCCTCGCCGCCACGGACGACGAACGAGACCATCCCCCCGGCGTCACGCATCTGTCGCTTGGCCACGTCCGCGCCGGGGTGCCCGGGCAGCCCCGGCCACAGCACCAGCTCGACGGCCGGATGCTCGATCAGCAGCTCGACGACGGCGCGGGCGTTGTCGCAGTGGCGATCCATGCGAACCCCCAGCGTCCTGAGGCCCCGCAACACCAGGTAGCAGTCGAAGGGCGACGGCACCGCACCGGCGGCGTTCTGCACGAAGCCGATCCCGTCGGCGAGCGCGGGGTCGTCGGTGACGACGCACCCACCGACCACGTCGGAGTGCCCACCCAGGTACTTGGTCGCGCTGTGGACCACCACGTCCGCCCCCAGGGCCAGCGGCTGCTGCAGGTACGGGGTGGCAAACGTGTTGTCGACCACCAGCCGGGCGCCGTGATGGCGCGCCACCTCGGCGACCGCGGCGATGTCGACGATCGCCATGGCCGGGTTCGTGGGTGTCTCCGCCCACACCAGCGTCGTGCCCTCGGGCCAGTCCCGGTCCAGGGCGACGGGGTCGGTCAGGTCAACCGCAGTCCATGGGTACCCGGCCGGCCCGTAGACCTTGTCGATGAGCCGGTAGGTGCCGCCGTAGGCGTCGTTGCCGAGCACGATCCGCTCCCCCGGCCGCAGCTGGCGGAGCACCGCGTCCTCAGCGGCCATGCCCGATGCGAAGGCAAAGGCCCGCCGCCCGCCCTCGAGCGATGCCAGGCACGCCTCCAGCGCGTCACGGGTGGGGTTGCCGCTGCGGGAGTACTCCCAGCCCCGGTGCCGACCGACGGCCGACTGGGCGAAGGTGGTCGACACGGTGATGGGGGCCACGACGGCGCCGCTGGCGGGATCGGGGTCCTGCCCCGCGTGGATCGCTCGTGTCTCGAAGCCGTCGAGGTCGGACATCAGGGCTCGCCCTGGGAGAGATGGTTGAGCACGTCGCTGCGGCCGAGGACCACGTGGGGACGCCCGCCGGCCAGCACCACCAGGGCACCCGCCCGGTCCAGCAGCTCGACGGCCAAGGCGATCGGCTGGCCGATGCCGATCGTCGGCAGCCGGGGCCCCATCACCTTCTCCACCGGCTCGTCCATCACGGTTGGGTCGTGGAAGGCCCTGTCCATCAGCGCCAGTTCGTCGACCGCGCCCAGGATCTCGGCCGCCGCCAGCGGCATCTCCCCCTTGGCCACCGGCACCTGTGACACGCCATAGCCCCGCATGACGTTGACGGCCCGGCGCACGGTCTCGTCGGGCTGGACGTAGACGAGGGGTGGGATGTCGCCGCGGCGGGCTTCGATGATGTCGGCCACCCGGTGCTCGCCGGCGACCCGCAGGAACCCGTAGCCGGCCATCCAGTCCTGGTCGAAGACCCGCGACAGGTAGCCCCGCCCCGAGTCGGGGATCAACACCACCACCAGGTGGCTGGGACCGAGGTCCCGGCCGACCTTGAGCGCCGCGGCGACAGCCGTTCCGCCCGAGCCGCCGATGTGCAGGCCCTCCTCGCCGGTGATCCGGCGGGCCATGAGGAAGCTGTCCTCGTCGCTGATCCCGACCACGCGGTCGACGAGGGACGGGTCGTAGGTCGTGGGCCAGAAGTCCTCGCCGATGCCTTCGACCAGGTAGGGCCGACCGGAGCCGCCGGAGTAGACCGATCCTTCGGGGTCGGCGCCGACGATCTGGATGCCAGGGTCCTGGGCCTTGAGATACCTGCCCACCCCGGTGATGGTCCCGCCGGTCCCGACGCCGGCGACGAAGTGCGTCACGCGGCCGGCGGTCTGGCGCCAGATCTCCGGCCCGGTCGAGTGCTCGTGGGCCCACGGGTTCCACTGGTTGGCGTACTGGTTGGGGCGGAAGGCGCCGGGTGTCTCGCGCACGAGCCGCTCGGCGACCGAGTAATAAGACCGCGGGTCGTCGGGCTCCACCGCCACCGGGCACACGACCACCTCGGCGCCGTAGGCCTCGAGCAGCCGGATCTTCTCGGGCGCCACCTTGTCGGTCACCACGAAGATGCAGCGGTAGCCGCGCTGGGCGGCCACGATGGCCAGCCCGACCCCCGTGTTGCCGGAGGTCGGCTCGACGATGGTGCCGCCGGACCGGAGGGCGCCCTCGCGCTCGGCCTGCTCGATCATGGCCAGCGCCGGGCGATCCTTCACGCTGCCGCCGGGGTTCAGCATCTCCAGCTTGGCGACCACGCTGCAGCTCAGCCCCTCGGTCACCCGGTTCAGCCGGACCAGCGGGGTGTCGCCGATCAGGTCGATGAGTGAGTCGGCGATCTGCGGCTCGGACTCGGGCTGCTCCATTGCACGCCCCTTCGGTCGGTGAACGGCGTTGACCCTACAGGTGAGCGCGCGCCGGCGGGCGCCCGCAGTCTTTGAAGAGAAAGTGGCCCATAAGCCCCGAAAATCTTCAAGGACGCCTAATCCAGGACCACGCCGGGCTTCACGCTGCCGGCCCCGTGGCGCTCGTACACCGCCAGCAGCCTGCCTT
>JBKPAA010000004.1:0-14576 GCA_046726215.1 Actinomycetota bacterium
AAGGGCGCATCGTCGCCTTGTCGGGTGGTGGTCATCCGGCACGAGGAGGACAGACCAATGTCGTACTTCAGCAAGCGGGCACTGCGTTGGGCGGCACCGGTCGCTCTCGTCGGGGCCCTTGGACTCGCCGCTTGCGGCAACAGCGATGACACCGAGGCGATCAAGGTTGCGGCTCCCAGCGCCGTGGGCGTGGGCAGCGATCAGCACCTCAGCAACAAGGCCGAGGAGCTCGCCAGGGTGTCGGCCAGCGCCGGCAGCGATCAGCACCTCAACAACCAGGCTGCGGAGATCGCCAGCCAGCGGGTGGACCGGGCGGCGTCGGCCAGGCTGACCGGCCAGGCCGAGCAGATCCAGCGGGCCGAGGCGGCCCGGCTGTCAGCGAACGCCGAGCGGGCCGAGCGGACCGCCAAGCTCGAATCGCAGGTGGAGACGTATCGCAGCTCGGCGGCGCCGACCAACTCCGACGCCAACCTGCCGAACGCGTTCGAGGCCGGCAACCGGGCCGTGGAGATGACCCAGGCCCCGGCGTACGTGTGGCAGCAGCAGCATCCGGCCGAGAGCAGCACGAGCGGCAGCGATTCGTCGAGCGACGAGTTCGTGCCCGGCAGCCGCCACATGCCGACGCGGTGAGGGATCAGCGGGCGATCGTCGCTTGGTAGTGGTTGACGATCACATCCCGGCGGGAAAGGTGGAGCCCGAGGTCGAGGCGGAGCGGGCCGTCGGCCTCGGGCACCACCGCTTGTAGGGCCCCGACCCGAACGCAGGCATCGGCGGGGACATCCCCGCTCCAGCGCCATTCGTGACCACCGCCCGGCCATTCCAGCCGGGCGGTCACGCGCGCGTTGTCGAGCTCCACCCGGAGGTCCGAGACCACGTGCACGTCGAGCGCCAGGGCGTCGCCCGGCGTCACCGTCGCCGGCAGACGGTCGGCCACGACGATCACGGGTCGGCACGCCTCGCGCAGGGCGTCGAAACCGAGCTTGGGGCGCCGCTCGTGGTCGACCACCGACCACGTCACCCCGGGATGGCCGTCGGCGAGGCAGAACTGGGCGAACCCGCCGGTGGGCCGGTACTTGATCAGTCGCAGCGCCTCGATCTGCCGCCGGATCAGCTCGGCCTGGTAACGCTGGGTCGCAGAGCGCCACTCGTCGAAGCTGGCGAAGGCGGCGGGGGGCACGTAGCGGTCGAAGCGCGCCTTCTGGAGGTTGTGGCGCTCACCCAGCCGCTGCCAATCGAGGTCGGGCCACCGCTCGGGCTCGCAGAACCCGGCGCCGTCACCGCTCGCGTCCGCCGCCGGCACGGCCTGGGCACCGAACTCGCTCACGAAGCGCACCATCCTCGGCAGGACTCGGGCGAAGCCCGGCAGGTCGCGCTCGTCGCCCCAGTACCAGCCGAAATAGAGGTGGCTGTCAGTGCCGTCGAGCTGGGGTAGATGCGGTGCCACGCCGGAGTGCGCCACGACCGGGCGGGTCCCGTCGGCCTTGGCCAGGGCCCGCTTGATCGATGCGTCGAGCACGGTCTTGTTCCAGCTGGGGAGCTGCTGGGCGCGCAGCATCCGGACGGCACCCGCTGCGTCCGTGTCGATGGCCATCGGCTCGTTGTGGCCGCACCACACGGCGATCGACGGATGGTGGCCCAACAGGTCGACGGCCTCTCGCGCCTGGCGCACAGCCGGGCGGCGCACGCCCGCGGCGTAGCCCCACTGGAGCGGCAGGTCCTGCCACAGCAGCAACCCTCGCTCGTCGGCGGCGTCGTACAGCTCCGGGCGCGAGACATGGGCGTGCAGCCGCAGCAGGTCGAGCCCGGCGTCGAGCGCCCAGCCGACGTCGGCACGGAGCTCGTCGGGCGACGCCTCGGCGAGGGCCATCCGGGTGGGGCCCTGGTTGGCGCCCTTCAGGAACAGCCGCTCACCGTTGACCGAGCAGATCCAGTTGCGCAGCCGGACGCACCGGAGCCCGGTGCGCAACCGCCGGGCGTCACTCCTGGTTCCTGCGGCAGGAATCTCGACCGCCACGGTGACGTCGTGGAGGACCGGGTCGCCCAACGCCCGGGGCCACCACAGCTCGGGCCGCTCCACGGTCACGGTCCACTCCAGCTCGTTGGCGCCGGCGGCGAGCGGTTGGGTCAACTCGTGGTCCAGCGCGCCCAGCTCCGTACGAACGCACACCGCCCGGCGCGCGTCGCTGTCGAGCGTCGCCCGGAAGGCGACGACAGCCCGCTCGGGGGTGGCCTCGCGGCACAGCACCCGCAGGCGGGCGATCCTCACGGGTCCGGTCTCGGTGGCCCACACCGGCCGCCAGATGCCACCGGGGTTCCAGGCGGGGTCGAGGCAGTCCCAGTGCTGGAAGACGCCGGTGAGGTTGCGCTTGGCGGTCTTGGCGCGCTCGGGCGCGCAGGTGGCCTCCACCGCCAGCACGTGCTCGTCCCGGTCGCTGAGCTGCTCGGTGACCTCGAATGTGTGGGGCACGAAGTAGCCCTCGGTGTCACCGAGGTAGCCGCCATCGAGCCAGACGTCGCCCTGGTAGAAGAGACCGCCGAAGGTCAGCCAGCACCGGCGGTTCTCCCCGGGGGCCGGCCTCTCGAACCGGCAGCGGTGCAGCAGAGGGCCGTCGCTGTCCGCGAACGCCGAGGTCGACCGCCAGTGGCCGGGCACGGTGATGGGTTCCCAGGCGGCATCGTCGAAGTCGGCGCCGTAGTAGACGCGGCGCAGGTCGTCGTCGGCGATCGCGGCGCGCCAGCCCTGACTCAGTTGCATGGTGGTCGGAGGCTAATCGTCGCTCTTCTCGGTCTCGGCGGTGTTGCGGGACCGCACCCACCCACTGACGCGCCAGCCCATCTCGATGACGAACCCGCCGGCCGCGGCGATGCCGATCGCCGCGAGCACGAGCTCGGCGCGCGGGGGATTCAGCGCGAAGAAGTCCCGCAACCCGGGCACCGCCATGATGACCGCGAAGGCGCCCGCCATCGCCAGGACCAGCCCCGCCCGCCACGGGTTGGTGGGTCGGGCGAGGATGGCCAGCACCCAAAGGGCCACCAGGAACAGGGTGATGGTGGCCGTCGTGCGGGCCTCGGTCTGGCTGACGCCGCTCTCCGAACGCGCCAGCGCATACGCGGCCATCGTGCAGGCGGCGGCGACGGTGCCGGCCGGGATCGCGAACCGCAGCACCCGCTCGACGAAGCCCGGCCTGGCCCGCTGCGCGTTGGGTGCCAGCGCCAGGAAGAACGCGGGAATGCCGATGGTCAGGCTGCTCACGATGGTCAGGTGCCGAGGCAAGAAGGGAAATGGCACGCGGGCCACGCCGACGATGAGGGCCAGCAGCGTGGCGTACACCGTCTTGGTGAGGAACAGGTTGGCGACCCGCTCGACGTTCGCGATCACCCGGCGTCCCTCGCCCAGCACCGGCGGCAGGCTGCCGAAGTCCGAGTCGAGCAGCACCACCGGCGCCACCGCTCGGCTGACGGGTGCGCCGGTTCCCATGGCCACGCCAAGGTCGGCCTCCTTGAGGGCCAGCACGTCGTTCACGCCGTCGCCGGTCATGGCGACCGTGTGCCCGCGTGCCTGCAGCGCCCGCACCATCGCCTGCTTCTGCTGCGGTCCCACCCGACCGAACACGCCGGTGGTCTCCATGACGTCGGCCAGCTCGTCGGGGTCGTCCGGCAGGTCCCGGGCGTCGCGGGGCGACTCGGCGGCGGCGATGCCGACCCGGGCGGCCACGGCGCCGACCGTCCGAGGGTCGTCCCCGGAGACGACCTTGACCGTCACGCCCTGGGAGTCGAAGTAGTCGAGCGTGCTGCGCGCGTTCTCGCGGATGCGCTCCTCGATCACCACCAGCGCCACCGGCCGCCCAGCGGGGGCCGCGTCGCCGCTCGGCTCACCCTTGGTCCGCACCAACAGCAGCACGCGGCGGCCCTGGCGGGTCTCCTGATCCACCAGCGCCTCGGCCCGGTCACGCGCACCGTCCCCGCCGTCCCCGCCGTGGCCGTCACCCGTGACCGACTCCAGCAGCACGTTGGGGGCACCGAGGACCCAGTCGCCGTGCTCGCCGAACCCGGTCCCCGAGTAGCGCTTGGCGGACGAGAACGCCGCTCGCCACGTCGGGGTCCAGCCCGGCGACGGGTAACGCTCGCCCAGCGCCCGCATGCTGGCGTTCGGCTCGGGGTCGGCGGCCCCCAGGGCCCCCAACGCGGACTCGGCCTCCGTCGCGTCGGCCCCGTCGAGCGGGTGGACGTCGGCCACCTCGAGGCTCAGCTCCGTGATCGTGCCGGTCTTGTCCGTGCACACGATGTCGACGCGGGCCAGTCCCTCGATGGCAGCGAGCTCCTGGACCAGCACCTGGCGCTTGATCAGGCGCAGCACCCCGGCGGTGAACGCAATGCTTGTCAGCAGCACGAGCCCCTCGGGGATCATGGCGCCGACCCCGGCCACCGTGCCCCGGATGGCGTCGCCCAGCGAGTCGTCCGTCGACTCCGCCAGCTGGCTGAAGATCAGCAGGATGGCGACGGGGATGATCAGCCAGGTGATCATCCCCAGGATGCGGTCGGTGCCGCGGCGCAGCTCCGAGCGCACCAGCGAGAAGCGCCGCGCCTCCGACGCCAGCTGGTTGGCGTACGACTCGGCGCCGATGCGATCGGCGCGGTACCAACCCTGCCCGGCGCTGACGAAGCTGCCGGACAGAACCTCGTCGCCCGATCCCTTGGACTCCGGCACCGACTCGCCGGACAGCAGCGACTCGTCGACCTCGAGCGCATCCGCGGTCAGCACCTCGCCGTCGGCCACGATCTGCGTTCCCTGGCCCAACTCGACGACGTCCCCGTCGACCACGTCCTCGAGGGTGACCTCGCGGCGCTCGCCGTTGCGCGCCACGGTCACGGCCGGGGCCGTGAGCAGCGACAGCCGATCGAGTGTCCGCTTGGCCCGCCATTCCTGGTAGATGCCGATGCCGGTGTTGGCCACCAGGACGACGCCGAACAGTGCGTCCTGAAGCGGGCCGATGGTCAGGATGACCACGAGCAGCGATCCGAGGATGGCGTTGAAGCGCGTGAAGACGTTGGCCCGCACGATGGCCCACAGCGACCGGCTGGTCCCGCCGGGCGCCCGGTTGACGCGGCCGCTCTCGACCCGCTCGCTGACGTCGGCGTCGGTCAACCCCTTGGGGATGGGAGTGGCATCGACTGCTGCCTGCTGCACCTGGTCCTCCTGTGCCGGCAGAGTACCGACGGAACCACGAGCCGAGGCGCGGTGTAGGACGGGCATGCGACTCAAGATGTGGACGGCAGCCGGCGCGTGTGTGGTGGCGGTGGCCGGCGCGATCGTGTCGGCCGGCCCGGCCTCGGCCAAGGGGATCCAGTCGGCGACCATCTCCGGCCCCGGCCTCGACGACCCGATCGATGTCTCGCCCTCGGACGGCGACGGCGGCAGGTTGTCCGACCTGACGGGGTTCTGGGACGTCATGCCCGGCCAGCCGCGGCCGCCAACGTTCAGCGAGCAGGCGCCGCCCGGGCAACTCGGTCCCCGCTACACCATCACGTGGCGGCTCATGACCGGACCCGAGGAAGTGACCCCGATCCGCCAGGACCTCTACCCCTACGCCGCGGACGGTCCGCTGGTCCACACCGCCGCCGGTCAGCCGATCTTCGACACCGCGACCACCGGCGGCTGGTACGCGGCGCCCTTCGCACTGCGTGACACCCTCCGGGCGCTCGGCGTTCCCCCGGCCGGCTCCGTCTCGGCCGATCCGTCGTCGGCGAACACGTCGGCGACGGCGGCATCGCCGGCCGAGCGCTCGCCATGGGCCCGTGTGGTGCTCGGTGCGGGCGTGCTGGCCCTGGTTGGCGTGGGCGGGGCCGTCGTCATCCGGGCTCGGCGGGCCCGGCGCCGCGAGCGGGTGGCCCCGCTCCCGCTCTGACGCAACGATGCGGTGGTGGGCCGGCCACCCGACGACAGGGAGCTCGCACGACGGGCGAAGGAGGGTGACGTGGACGCCTACGCCTCGCTGCTGCGCATGCACGAGGGCGCGGCCCGTCGGCTGGCCCTGGTGGTGTGCGGCTCGTATGGCGAGGCGGACGAGGCGGCGCAGGATGGCTTTGTCAAGGCCTGGTACGGGATGGCCGGGTTCCGCGGCGGCGCCCCGTTTCGGCCCTGGTTCCTGCGCATCGTGGCCAACGAGGCCCGCAACCGGCGCCGGTCGGCAGGCCGACGAGCGGGCTACGAGCTGCGATTCGCCGAGGACCGGGCCTCGGGCGGGGCGGCCCCCTCGCCCGAGGCCGCGGTCCTGGCCTCCGACCGGCGTCGCAACTTGGGCGCGGCGCTGGCCGAGCTGCCCGCCGCCCAGCGGGACGTGGTGGCGTGCCGCTACCTCGTCGGGCTCGACGAGGCCGAGACCGCAACGGTGCTGGGCCTGCCTCGCGGCACGGTCAAGTCGCGGGCCGCGCGAGGGCTGGCACGGCTGCGGGGCCTGCTGCCCGACAGCATCGAGATCGGGGGAACCGATGCCTGAAGCGCAGGACGACCTGATCCTGGCGCTCCACGAGCTCGGGCAGCGGCTCGACCTCCGGCCGGGCGATCCGGTGGCGGCCGCTCTCGGCCGGATCCGCACCCCCCAGGCGTTTTCTTCGCGGGATCGCGCGCCATGGCGACCGATCCCGCGAACAAAACGAGTGCTGGCCGTCGCTGCCGTCCTGCTGGTGGCGCTGACGGCCACGCTCGTGGCGCCCGGTTCCCGGCATGCGGTTGCCCGCCTGCTCGGCATCGGGAGCGTCACCGTCACCTACACGGGCGAGGTCCCGGCGGCCGCGGGCCGCAACTACGACCTGGGGACCGCCGTCCCCGTCGCGCAGGCGCTCGAGATGGCGGACGCCGCCGGCTGGAGGCTGGAGGCGCCGAGCGCCGCCGGCGACCCGGCACGGGCCTTCGTCGGCCGCCCCGCCGGCAGCGCCACCCTGGCGTGGGCGCCGTCCGAGGACCTGCCCGAGGTCGGCGACTCGGGCATCGGGCTGTTGCTCACGGTGATGCCCGGCACGGCCAACGCCGGCGGCGTGGCCAAGCACGCCACACGCGGCACGACCGTGCGGTCGGTCCGGGTGGGGGACCTCCCCGCCTACTGGATCACCGGCGAGCCCCACGAGGTGTTCATCACCGACCCCGGAGGCGACGTCATTGGCGACCGGCCACGCCTGGCCGGCAACACGCTCATCTGGACGGTGGGCGACGTCACCTACCGCCTGGAGTCGGCCCTCGATGAGGAGCAGGCCGTCGAGCTGGCCTCGGAGATGGCGCCGGTTCGGGCCTGAGCGCGCCTGGGCCGCTGGTTAAGCCGCGCCGACCCGGCGGTAGGTTGGCGGTCATGTCGGACTCCCCCCGTCCCGTCACATTGGGAGAGCTCCGGGCGTCGGGCTGGTGCTCGGTCCCGGTCAAGGACGAGATCCGCCGCAACGCGGTGGACCGCATCGCCGGCGGCGAGCAGCTCATCCCCTCGGTGATCGGCTACGGCGAGACCGTCCTCCCGCAGCTCGAGAACGCGGTGCTGGCGGGCCACGACATCATCTTCCTGGGGGAGCGGGGCCAGGCGAAGACCCGCATGATCCGCTCGCTGGTCGAGCTGCTCGACGAATGGATCCCGATCGTCGCCGGCAGCGAGATCAACGACGACCCCGAGCATCCCGTGTCGCGGTACGCCCGCGACCTCATCGCCGAGCGCCGCGACGCCACGCCCGTCGAGTGGGTGCACCGCGACCAGCGCTTCGGAGAGAAGCTGGCCACCCCCGACACGTCGGTCGCCGACCTCATCGGTGAGGTCGACCCCATCAAGGTGGCCGAGGGGCGCTACCTGTCCGACGAGCTGACCATCCACTACGGCCTCGTCCCCCGCACCAACCGGGGGATCTTCGCCATCAACGAGCTGCCCGACCTGGCCGAGCGAATCCAGGTCGGCCTGCTCAACGTGCTCGAGGAGCGCGACGTCCAGGTGCGGGGCTACAAGATCCGCCTGCCGCTCGACGTCATGCTGGTGGCGTCGGCGAACCCGGAGGACTACACGAACCGGGGCCGGATCATCACCCCGTTGAAGGACCGGTTCGGCAGCCAGATCCGCACCCATTACCCCCTCGACGTCGAGACCGAGGTGGCCATCGCCGCCCAGGAGGCCCGGCCGTTCGACGTCGAGGGCGTGCGCGTAGCGGTGCCGCCGTACATGACCGAGATCGTGGCCACGCTCAGCCAGCTCGCCCGCGACAGCGCCCACATCAACCAGCGTTCGGGCGTGTCGGTGCGGCTGACCGTGTCCAACAGCGAGGTGCTGGTGGCCAACGCCACCCGGCGGGCCCTGCGCCACGGCGAGCGCGAGGTCAGCCCCCGGGTGAGCGACCTCGACGCCTTGGCGGCGTCGACCATGGGCAAGGTGGAGATCGAGACCCTCGACGAGGGGCGGGACGAGCAGATCGCCGAGCACCTGTTGCGGTCGGCGGTGCTCACGGTGTTCAAGCGGCGCGTCAACCCGGGCCAGCTGCGGGACGTCGTGGTGTCGTTCGACGATGGGGCCGTGGTCCACACCGGCGAGGACGTGTCATCGGCCGACCTCGCCCGGCTGGTGGAGGACGTGCCCGCCCTGCGCGAGTCCGTGGCCGAGCTGACCGGCGGGGACGAGAGCCCGGCCGCCGTGGCCAGCGCCGTCGAGCTGGTGCTGGAGGGCCTGCACCTGTCCAAGCGCCTCAACAAGGACGCGGTCGACGGCCGCGCCACCTACCGCTCGCGGAGCTGAGCGCCGTCCTTGGGCCCCGCCCGAGGCAATAGGGACCGCGGGGACGGGGTCGAGGCAATCGGGTCCGGCCCCCGGGCCGTATTGCCTCAAGAACCGCGGACCGGAGCGTATTGCCTCGCCGCCGAAGCGCTCAGGGTGACGAGGCCAGCGCCTCAAGCGCCGGGCGAGCGTTGCGGTCGCCGTCGAACAGGCCGAGGCGGGCATCGAACCCCCGGTGCCACTCGTAGCCGTCGATCGCCGGCAGCAGGAACGCGCCGACCACGCTCACGCCGTCCCGCCGCGCGTCGGCGACCGCGTCGACGGCAAGCTGCACGCGCGCCTCGCCGGTCGGGTCGCCGGTCACGACCATGACCCCGGCGTCCGGGAAGGCCTCGGCCGCCTGCTCCAACGGCGTCTCCAGCTCGTCGACCGTGGCGCTGACCACCAGCAGGTCGTCGGCCTCGTGGGGCTCGCCGGGCCTGGCGGTGACCGCCACCGGGGCGCCCCCGCCCCGGAGCAGGCGGGCGGCCCCGGCCTCGGCGGTCCGCAGCGCCGCGAGTGCGTCGCGCTCGTCGTCCTCGCTCCGGCGGCCGGGCGGGAAGATCCCCTCGCCGTAGCCCAGCCGAGCCTGAAGGTCGGGCTCGTGGATCGGCACCCACCCCGCCACCAGGTCACCGAGCGCCTCCGCGACCCGATCCACGTGCCGGGGCCACGTCAGCCTCGCCGCCATGTCGTCGAGCCAGCCCCGCCGATCGTCGGTGAACCAACCGGGTGCCGAGCCGTGCAACAGGCACGCCCACACCGCCACACCCGCCTCCCGGCCCGCCTCGAGCACCCGGCGCAGGTGGGCAACCTCGTCGCCGTCCCAGCGGCCCTCCTCGGGCTCGAGGCGCGCCCACTCGACAGTCAGTCGGTGGTGTGTGATCCCGTGTTCGGCCAGCAGCGCGAAGTCGTCGGCGTACCGGGTGCGGAACCCGTTGCCGTCGTCCGATGGGGGCACCCGACCCGCGGCCTCCCATCCCGCCCAGTCGGATCGAGGGGCCGCTCCGTCGCATTGCGTCGCCGCAGCGGCGGAACCCCACCAGGTAGCGGGCGTCTCCACTCAGTCGGGCTTCGGGAGCGGCGCCAGGCGTTCGGCGGCGACGCCGAGGATCTTGACGAAGGTTTCGACGTCCTGGGCGCCGGGGATGGCCCAGCGGCCGTCGAACACGAACGTCGGCACGGCGCTGATCCCCAGGTCCGTTGCCTGCGCCTCCTCCGCCCGCACCCGATCGGCGCCGGCGCCCGTCGTCAGGGCCTCCGCGGCCAGTGAGCTGTCGAGGCCCGACTCCTCCGCCAGCCCGGCCAGCACGCCATGGTCGGCAACGTCGAGGCTCTCGGTGAAGTAGGCCCGGAACAGGCGCTCCTCCAGTGCCTCGCGGGCCGCCGGCCCGGCAGCGCCCTCGGCCCAGACTCCCAGGCGGTGGGCGTCGAAGGTGTTGACCCGGCGCTTGCCCTCCCAGCGGAAGTCGATGCCCACGTCGGCACCGACGCGGGCCAGCCGGTCGTGCACCCGGTCCAGGGCACCGGGACTGCCGAACTTGCGGGCGAGGTAGTCGGCGAGGTCCATGCCGCCGGCCGGCACCGTGGGATCGAGCTCGAACGCCCGGTACGCAACATCGACGTCGCGGCCGGATTGCTCCAGCGCGGCCGAGAACCGCCGGGTGCCGACGTAGCACCACGGGCACACCACGTCGGACCACACCTCTACACGCATCGGTCCGCTCAACGCCGACCGCCGCAACCGCATTCCTGAGTACCGGCCGGTACGGTGGCGGCGATGCCTCGCCCCCGGTTCCGGTACAGCCGCTGGGACGGTACCCAGGTCGGGTACGACCTCGATGCCGACACGGTGCTGGAGCAGATGACCGACGAGCTGCTCTACCACGGCGACCTCAACGCCGCCCTCCGGCGGCTGCTCCAGTCGGGGTTCCGCGACCGCCAGGGACAGATGGTCGAGGGGATCCGCGACCTGCTCGACCGGCTCCGCCGCGAGCGCCAGGAGCGGCTCGAGCGGTTCGACCTGGGAGGTGTCTACGACGAGATCGCCGAGGAGTTGCGCCAGGTCGTCGACACCGAGAGGGCCGAGATCGACCGGCAGGTGCGTGACGCTCGGGCCAGCGGCGACCCCCGCCGGACGGAGACCGCGCAGGGCGCCGCCGACGAGCGGAACATGCGGCTGGAGATGCTGCCCGCCGACCTGGCGGGGATGGTGCGCGAGCTCCAGAGCTACGACTTCGCGTCGGCCGAGGCCCAGCGGCGCTTCGACGAGCTGGTCGAGCGGCTGCGGCAGCAGGTGCTCGACTCCTACATCAACCGCATGACCGGGGCCGTCGAGTCGATGACACCCGAGGACATGGCCCGGATGAAGGACATGCTGGCCGAGCTCAATCACATGCTCGACCAGCGGGCGCGCGGGGAGGAGCCGGACTTCGCCGGGTTCATGGAGCGCTACGGCGACTTCTTCCCCGAGAATCCCCAGAACCTCGACGAGCTGCTCGAGGTGCTGGCCCGGCGCATGGCCGCCATGCAGGCGATGCTGGCATCGATGACGCCCGAGCAGCGGGCGCAGATCCAGCAGCTGGCCGAACAGCTCCTCGACGACATGGACCTGCGCTGGCAGGTCGACCACCTCGGCCAGCAGCTGCGCGGGATGTTCCCCGAGATGGGTTGGGACCAGCGCTACAACTTCCAGGGCCAGGACCCACTCGGCATGGCCGAGGCGGCCGCCACCCTGGAGGAGCTGGGTGACCTCGACCGGCTCGAGCAGCTCCTGCGGGGGGCGGCGAACCCCGGCGCGCTGGCCGAGGTGGACATCGAGCGGGCCCGGGAACTGCTGGGCGACGACGCCAGCCGGAGCCTGGACGAGCTGGCGCGGCTCACCCGCATGCTCCAGGAAGCCGGGCTCGTCGACCAGCGCGAGGGGCGGCTCGAGCTCACGCCCAAGGGTCTGCGCCGCATCGGCCGCAACGCCCTGCACGACCTGTTCCAGCGCCTGGCCCGGGACAAGCTGGGCCGCCACGAGCTGGAGCGGTCGGGCGCCGGACACGAGCGCACCTACGAGACCAAGGCCTACGAGTTCGGCGACCCCTTCAACCTGCACATCGAGCGGACGGTCCGCAACGCGATCGGCCGCCGGGGGCGCGGCACCCCGGTGCTGTTGTCACCCGATGACTTCGAGGTCGAGCGGACCGAGCACCTCGTGCGCTCGTCCACCGTGCTGATGCTCGACCTGTCGCTGTCCATGCCGATGCGCGACAACTTCCTGGCCGCCAAGAAGGTGGCCATGGCCCTGCACTCGCTGATCTCCCTGCAGTTCCCGCGCGACTACCTGGGCCTCGTCGGCTTCAGCGAGGTGGCCCGCGAGATCCGCCCCCAGGACCTGCCCGAGGTGTCGTGGGACTTCGTGTACGGCACCAACATGCAGCACGCCTTCCAGATCAGCCGCCGGCTGCTCGCTCGCCAGGCGGGCACCAAGCAGATCATCATGATCACCGACGGCGAGCCCACCGCCCACTTCGAGCCCGGGATCGCCGAGCCCTTCTTCGCCTACCCGCCGGTGCGGGAGACGGTCGACGCCACCCTGCGCGAGGTGGTGCGCTGCACCCGCGAGGACATACGCATCAACACGTTCATGCTGGACCCCACGGGCCATCTCCGCTCGTTCGTCGAGAAGTTGACCCGGCTCAACAAGGGCCGCGCGTTCTTCACGACACCCGAGACGCTGGGTGACTACGTGCTCGTCGACTTCATCGAGCAGAAGCGCGAGTTGCGCCGCTCCGGCGGCCGCCGCACCGCCTGACGGCCGCCGGCGGACCCCGACCGGGCGGCCCTCTCAGCCCACGAGGCCGGCGACCACACCGAGCATCGCGCCGACGACGGCCTGGCCCTGTGGGTACTTCGGTTGGCTGGTCGGTGGTTCCGTCGCTGGGGGATATGTGGTGGGCGGGCTGGTCGGTGGTGAGGACGTCGGCGGTTGGGTGGTCGGCGGTTGTGTCGTGGGTGGTTGCGTGGTGGGTGGCTGCGTGGTCGGTGGCACGGTCGTCGCCGGCCCGCCCAGCGTGGTGGCGGTCGTTCCGGTTCCCGGCCTGGTCGTGGCCGTGCCCGGCGGACGGGCCGTCCCGGCGCCGCCAACGGGGACAACCTCACCGTCGACCACGGTCGAGGGCACCGAGACCACCACCTTCTGGCCGGTCTCGGGATCGATGATCCGGACGACCCGAGCCCGGCGGGTCTGGGCGCTCGTGGACGACTCGGGACCTGCGGGCCGGCTCGACGGGACCCCGGCCCGCGTCTCGTCGCCGCCGGTTGCCGTCCGTAGGGCGGGTGGCGCCAGGTTGACGGCGTCGTCGCCGCCGTTGTGCACCCACGTGAAGGCCATGGCGACCGCGAAGATCACTGCTGCCAGGAGCGTCTCACCCACCGAGCGATGAGCCAGCAGCCTCTCCCGGCGCGACGGATTCTCCCCCAGCCCCATGCGCCCATCCTGGACCCCGCGACGCCAGCGCGCCAGCGCGACCGAGATGCGCGCGACTGGCCGCCCGGTCAGCCCGGGGGCAGCGCCAGCCGCTGCCGATACAGCGCCAGCGTGTCGTCGTCGAAAGCCACCAGGAGCACGCGCTGGACGGCCGTCGGGGTGGAGCGCAACGTGTCGACGGCGATCTCGGCGGCCTGGCGGCGGGGGAAGCCATAGACGCCGGTCGAGATGGCGGGGAAGGCGACGCTGGTGGCACCGATCTCGTCGGCGACCTCGAGGCAGCGCCGGTAGCACGACGCCAGTAGCTCGGCCTCGCCCCCGTCGCCGCCTCGCCACACCGGTCCCACCGTGTGGATGACCCAGCGCGCCGGGAGCCGGTAGCCGCTCGTGGCCTTGGCGTCGCCGGTTGCGCACCCGTCCAGCGTGCGGCACTCCTCGAGCAGGTCGGGGCCGGCCGCCCGGTGGATCGCGCCGTCGACGCCCCCGCCGCCCAGCAGGCTCGTGTTGGCGGCATTGACGATGGCGTCGACCGCCAGCGTCGTGATGTCGGCGTGCACCGCTTCGACCGCCGGCGCGCGCGTCATCCCGCATACCCCTTGCGCGATCGCCGTCCGTGGTGGAAGATCACACCAATGTAATTACACGTGTGGCATCAGTTCGGGATGGGTCGTGATCCCGATCGTGCCGCACTGGACCCAGCTGAGACAGGCGGGAAGGGGGCCAGATGAAACTCCCCGTGGCCACAGATCCCGAAGACAACACCTGGCAGGACTACGCCAACTGCCTGGGGGTCGACCCCGACCTCTTCTTCCCCGAGCGGGGCGCGTCCACGCGCGAGGCCAAGGAGGTGTGCCGCGGCTGCATCGTGCGCGGCCAGTGCCTCGAGTACGCCCTCGCCCACAGCGAGAAGTTCGGCATCTGGGGCGGCATGAGCGAGCGCGAGCGGCGGCGCATCCGGCGTCAGCGCGCCCTCGCCCGCCAGGCGGCCAGCCCGGCCTCGGCCTGAGCGATCACGCCAGCCGGGAGACGCGCGACTCGATCGTCGACTCCTCGGTCAGGTCCAGTTCGGGCCAGCGCGCCGGGTCCGTACGTTCGAGGACCGATCGCGGCACCAGGCCCACCAGCTCCGCCGCGGCCACCGCCCCCCGGCGCTCGACCAGGTCCCACGCCTCGGCCGGGCCCAGGACGTCCGGCTCCAAGAGGTTCATCGAGACCTGCACCCGCCCGCCCACGGGTAGCCCCAGGGCGCGCAACCGCGGCCCTCTGATCTCCCGGGCGATCTGCCGGGCCCGTTCCAGGTCGGGCTCCGCCAGCCAAACGTTCCA
>JBKPAA010000005.1:0-7827 GCA_046726215.1 Actinomycetota bacterium
TCTGCACGCGGTGGTTCAGTTGGTCGGCACGGGTGTCGTGCTCCTGGACGGCAAGGAGGAAGGCCCAACGGCTCATCAATCGGCGACCCTATCCGGCGCAATCGGATTCGCCGCCATCACCCGTGCGGCCCACGCCCGCGCCGGTCGCGGCCACGCTCCTCACCTGGCGGCGCGCCTCCCGGCTGCCCCGGCTTCGGCGGGAAGCCGGCCGGCTTGGCCGACAGGTCGATGCTGGGCGGCACCACCAGCATCCGGCCCCCGGGCACCGGTGCCGCAGGGGCGAACTGGAGGACCGGACGGCCCGTGTGCCACGCACGCATGAAGTCGCCCCAGATGCGGGCC
Source organism: Actinomycetota bacterium (assembly GCA_046726215.1). Classification (GTDB taxonomy): domain Bacteria; phylum Actinomycetota; class Acidimicrobiia; order Acidimicrobiales; family VFJN01; genus DASQUK01. The sequence continues at coordinate 343 of JBKPAA010000005.1, forward strand.
GGATAGGAACCGCCGGTGATGCCGGCGCCCCCGAGCCGGATCGTGAACTGCGCTCCGAGCCCGCCAATCCACACTGCCGTCGCGAGGTAAGGGGTGTAGCCCACGAACCACGCGTCGTACGAGCCGGTGTGCGTGCCCGTCTTGCCCGCCGCCGGCTGGCCCGTGCCGAGCGCGGCCGCCGTGCCCGTGCCGCTAGTCACGTTCTGCCTGAGGATCTCCGTCACCAGGCGCGCCGTCTTGGGCGAGATCACGCGCTTGGGCGCCGGCTGGTGCTGGAAGATCACCTTCCCGCTGCGATCCTCCACGCGTTCGATGATGTACGGCGGGTTGTAGACGCCGTCGTTGGCGAGAGTCGCGTAGGCCGAGGCCATGTCGAGCGGCGTCACCCCCGCGGAGCCGAGCGGAAGCGACTCGTTGGCGGCCAATCCGTCCGCTGGCGTGCTACGCACGCCGAGCCTCTGCGCCATGTTGACGACGTTGTTCAGCCCGACGATGAGGCCGAGGCGCACGTAGGCACAGTTGACCGAGCCCAGCGTCTGGGTCGTAATGGTGCCGACCCCGCGGGTGCTGCCCCCGAAGTTCTCCGCCGGGTAGGGATTGGGCGTCCCGGTTGGATTCGCGAACAGGCACGGGCCGGTGCCGTCGATCTGGTCCTCGGGCGACAAGCCCCGCTCCATCGCCGTGGCGAGCACGAAGGTCTTGAACGAGGAACCCGTCTGCCGCCTGTTCTGGGTGACCAGGTTGTACTTGTAGTTCTTGAAGCCCGGTCCCGCGACCATGTACGGGATTGCCCCGTTCTTCGGCACGACAGACACCACCGCCGCGGAACCGAAGCGCGGCTTGCCGGTGGCCGGGTCGCTGCCCGCCGGGAAGACGCCGTTGACCAGGGGCAGGTTCTGGTCGCGCGCCGCCTGGGCCTGCGCCTGCGCCGCCGGCGAGTAGGTGGTGAAGACCTTCAGGCCCCCGAAGTACACGGCGTTCCGACGCTCCTCTGGGGTCTTGCCCAGCCGTTCGTCGGCCAGGAGCTGCTGCTCCACGGCCGAGGCGAAGTAGTCGTTGGCCCTCGGAAGCACGTTGTGCACCGCGGTCGGAACCGGCGTGGCCGCCTTCCAGTAGTCAGCCTCGGCCTCAGTCAGCGCGCGCACGGCGACCAGGCGCTCGAGGGCGACGTCGAGCCGCTGGGCCGCCCGCTCCGGGTACCGGATCGGGTTGTACGACACGGGGTTGCGGATGAGCCCCGCGAGCAGCGCTGCCTGCCCCGGGTTGAGGTCCTTGGCGTTGACGCCGAAATAGGTCTCTGCGGCGGCCTGGATCCCGTACGCATGGTTCCCGAAGTAGACCGTGTTGACGTAGCGGTCGAGGATCTCCTCCTTGGTCATCATCTTCTCGAGCCGCGAGGCAAGCACGATCTCTTCGATCTTGCGGTCGAGCGTCTGCTCGTTGCCCAGAACGTCCAGCTTGATGAGCTGCTGGGTGATGGTCGAACCACCCTGCGAGATGCCGCCCTGTTCGACGTTCGCCCGGAACGCGCGGAGCATGCCCCGGACGTCGAAGCCCTCGTGGACCCAGAAACCGGCATCTTCGACGGCCAGGATCGCCGAGATCACATGCTGCGGAACGGTGTCGAGGGGCACCGACTGGCGGTTCTCCTCCTCTCGGAGCACCGCCAGGACCGAGCCGTCGGCGGCATACATGTAGGACCGCTGGGCCAGCGGGCGGAGGCTGATCGGGCCCGGGTCCCCGGAGCCGGCCTCGTCCAGCAGCCTCGCGGGCACCGCCATCGCCCCGACGGCTAGCGCCAGCACGACGCCGGAGGCTATGACCACGAGAGCGAGCCTGGAGAAAATGCGCACGGTGGGAGGCTGCCTGACCGGTCGGCCGACTGAGCCAACAAACACTAGCCCCGACGCCCGTCCCCACCCCGCCGCGCCCGACGGTGCCGGGTCCGGCGGCCGACCCGTCGCCGGCCGGTGCCGCATCTCAGCACCGCCGATCCGGTCCCGTCACTAGGGTGAGCGACGTGGCGCATCCGCGACCCCTCCGCTTCGGCGTGCAGCTCAGCCGGGCCGACACCGGCGCCGAGTGGGCCGAGTTGGCCCGTAAGGCCGAAGATCTCGGTTACTCGACGCTGTTCGTGCCCGACCACTTCGGCGACCAGCTCTCCCCGGTGGCGGCGCTGATGGCCGCCGCCGACGCGACGACCGAGCTGCGGGTGGGCGCGCTGGTCCTCGACAACGACTACCGGCACCCTGTGGTCACGGCCAAGGAGGTGGCCAGCATCGACCGGCTGTCGGGGGGGCGGGTGGAGCTCGGGATCGGCGCGGGCTGGATGACCAGTGACTACGAACAATCGGGCATCGCCATGGATCCCCCCGGGTTGCGGATCGACCGGTTGGAAGAGGCGCTCGACGTGCTCGACGGCCTGTTCGGCGCGGGCCCCTTCAGCTACCGCGGCAAGCACTACCAGATCAACGGGCTCGACGGGCTCCCCAAGCCGATACAGCAGCCCGGCCCCCCGGTGTTGATCGGCGGCGGTGGCCGGCGTGTGCTCACCCTGGCGGCGCGGCGGGCCCAGATCGTCGGCGTCAACCCGGCGATCCGCTCGGGACACACCGATCGGGCCGCGGCCGAGGACGGTGCGGCGGACGTGACCGACCGGAAGCTCCAGTGGGTGCGGGACGCCGCCGGCCCCCGCTACGACGACATCGAGATCAACATGCTGATCTTCGCCTGCGTCGTGACCGACGACCGGGCGTCCGTGATCGAGGCCATGGCGCCGCTGTTCGGTGTCGCGCCCGAGGTCGTCGGCGATCACCCACACGCCTGGGTCGGCACCGTGGACCAGATCTGCGACGACCTCGTCGCCCGCCGCGAGCGGTGGGACGCGTCCTACCTCGTGGTCCAAGGGCCGGAGGCCATGGACGTGGCCGCGCCGATCGTCGCCCGCATGGCAGGCACCTGAGCGGGCGGGTCACCGCCTACAGGCGCGTTGCGGCATGCTCGCCCTCGCGTTCGCCGGCGCGGGCTTCGTCACCGCCATCCACGGCCTGGCGGCGGACGCGCTACCCGATCTCCGCGTCGTCCACGTCGCGTCCCGCAGCGCCCGCTCAGCCCGGCGCCGGGCGGCCCAGACGGGTGGCGACGCCTGTGGCTACGACGAGCTGCCCGGCGGCGCCGACGCGGTCGTCATTGCCACGCCGCCGGCGCTGCACCGGCGGGAGGCGGAACGGGCCCTCGACGGCTCGGCCGTGGCATTGGTCGAGGCGCCGCTGGCGGCCACGCTGGCGGACGCCGACGCGCTGGTGGCCGCGGCCGATCGGCGCGGCCGCGTGGGCTACGCCGAAAACCTCGTTCACTCCCCGACCGTGGTCGAGGCCGTTGCGGCGTTCCGCCGCCTCGGAAGCCTCACGCATCTGGAGGTGCGCTTCGCGCAGGGCCGCCCCGACAGGGGCGACCATCTCGAGCCGTCCTGGGGGGGCGGGGTGCTGTTCGACCTGGGCGTGCACGCGATCGCGCTGGCGCTGGTGGCTGCCGCCCCGGCGCGGGTCAGCGCCGTGGACGCGCAGCTGCAGGCCGGCGACGGCCTCATGGTCGACGACGACGCCACGGTGACGCTGGCCTTCGATTCCGGCCTGCGGGCCCAGCTGCGGGCGACGTGGCGTGCGCCGGCGCCCACCTGGGACGCCCAGGCGGCCAGCGCCAAGGGCGCCGTGCGTCTCGAGCTGGTGCCCCACCCGTCGGTGGAGCTCAATGGCGCCCCGGTCGAGCTGCCAATGCCGCCGCCCGGCCTCGCGTCGCCGCAGCTCCACCACCTCGGGTACGTCGGCCAGCTCGAGGCGCTAGCCGCCGACATCGACGCCGGCCGGTCGCCGACGCCCGCCGCGCGGCTCGGTCGACACGTTCTGGACATCGTGTGTGCGGCCTACGCCTCGGCTCGCACCGGCCAGGAGGAGCCGGTCCCGTTCACGGGCCGGCGCGACCGCACACCGCTCCAACTGTGGCGGGACGCCTAGGCGACACCCCTCTGGGCCCGATCGACCCGCCGTCGTCGCGACGATTTTGGTTCGTGCCGATTGACGGCCGGCGCAACTCGGGCGCGCCGAGAGGCCTCCGGTCGCGTGGCCCTTGCGGCAACGACGCCGCAGCCGGTGTGGGGCACCTAGCCTGACCGCCGTGGCGTCGATCGATGACGTGCGCACGCTGGTGGCCCTCGACCACGGTTTGGCTTCGGTGTCGATCGTGCGACCCGACGGGTCGTTGCAGTCGACGGTTGTCAACGCCGGTGTGGTACCCCACCCGCTGAGTGGGCGGCCGGTGGCCGCGTTCGTCGCCCGCGGCGGCACCCGCAAGCTCGACCACCTGCGTAACGACGCCCGCGCCACCCTGCTGTGGCGGGCGGGGTGGGCGTGGGCGACCGTCGAGGGCGCCGTCGAGCTGGCCGGGCCGGACGACCCCATGGGCGGCGTCGACGAGGCGGCCATGCGCCTGCTGCTGCGGCAGATCTACGAAGCCGCCGGGGGCGTGCACGAGGACTGGGCCGAGTACGACCGGGTGGTGGCGGCCGAACGCCGCGTCGCCGTGCTCGTGACCCCCACGCGCATCTATCAGAACCCCTGAGCCGGCGGCACCCCGAGGGGCGCCGATGGTAGCCGGTGACACCGGATCGCCGACGCCGACTCACGCTAGGACCGGCAGCCCGGCCAAGGGCGCGAAGCGCTCGTCGCTGGTTGCGAGGCGGCGCACGCGCTTTCGCACCCGGCGGGCGGCCTGGCGCACCGTCGACTCCCGCATGGCGAAGACCGGACCGACGGTCGTGGCCGGCGCGGGGTTGCCAACGGCCTTCTCGCACACGTATTCGAGCCACAGCTCCCGGTCGCGCCGGCTGATGCCCGAACGTTCGAGAGCGTCGAGCAACAGCCGCGCGCCGTGGTGATCCGCGGCCACCCGCTCGAGGGCCGGCCACATCGGGGCGTCACGGGCGGGGGCCGGTGGGATCTCGTGAGCAGTCGCGCCCGTGTCGGCGACGTGGGCCAGGTGCTCCTCGTCGAGCGGCTCGGTCCACTGGCCGAGCTCGCGATCGACGACGTTCGCCACCCGGTGCCGTGCCCACACCCACGGCAACGCCCCACCGTCTGGCGACCAGGCCCCCGCCACCCTCGCCAACTCGAAGCACACCTCGACCACCACGCCCTCGACGTCGTCGGGCCGCAGCCGCATGCCCCGCATCGCCGCCACTTGTTGCACGGCACCCGCGATCCGCCCCCGGAACCGCTCGTAGAGCGTCACCACCGCAGCCTCGTCGCCCTGGGCCAATCGATCCATGATCCCCACCAGCTCGTCGAAACCTTGCCGGTCCACACCAACTCCTCCTCGGTGCGGGGCAGTCGCCCCGATGGACGGAGTCCATGGTGCCGACGGGGTATGACAAACAACATCGATGTAATTTCAAGGTCCGGCGTCGAGGCAGGGAACGAAGCGCAGCCCGCGCCGGGCGACCGAGGATCAGGACGAGGTCAGGCGGGCGATGCCGCCAGGAACGCCAACAGCGCATCGTTGAACGTCAGCGGGTCCTCGATGTTGGGCAGGTGGCCGACGTTGGGGACCACCACCAGTTCCCCCTTGAGCAGCGCCCGCAGGCTCATCGCCTCGGCGATCGGCGCCATGCGGTCGAGCTCGCCCACCACGACCAACGCTCGCACTTCGGCCTGTCGCAGCAGGAGCATCGAGTCGGGGCGGCCCTTCATCGCCTCGAGCGCGGCGATCCACCCCTCGGGCGTCGCACCTTCGGCGAGGGCATGCACGTAGTCGACCAGCTCGGGCCGGCTCATGGAGTCGCGCGACAGCAGTCCCTCGACCGTGCCCTTCGAGAGCGAGCCGACCTCCGCCCCGGACCTGAGCTCGTTCTGCTGGGCAGTGCGCCGCTGGGCCGTCGCCGGGTCATCGGCGCGGGCCCTGGTGTCGGCGAGAACCAGCTGGTCCACGCGCGAGCCGTGGTGGCGGAGCAGCGCCATGGCCAGGTAGCCGCCCATCGAGGAGCCGACGATCGTCGCGCTCGAGACCTCCAGTTGGTCGAGCACGCCGTCCACCAGTCCCGCCCAGCCCTGCATCGTGGTGGCGCCCGGGTCGGCGGCAGCTGGCGATTGGCCGAACCCGGGCAGGTCGATGGCCAGGCAGCGGTAGGCGCCCTCGAGCGCGTCGACCTGGTAGTCCCACATCGCCGCCTGCAACGGAAAAGCGTGAAGGAAGACGACGGCGTCGCCGGAGCCGCGATCGGCCACGTGGACCGGCTGACGTGACACCTCGAGCAACGGCAATGAATGGCTCCTTCGGGCGACGCGACGCGATTACGCCACAGCCCTACCCCATGGAGTGGGGGTCGAGCGAACCCGACCCGGTGGGCAGCCTCTCTCCCACCAACCGTGGCGGAATGCAGCGGGCGATCACCGCCGACTGCGACGCTAGCAGCGGTCCGGCCAGGGCGAGGACGAGCACGTAGCCAGCCACGAACGGACCGATGCGGTCGTCGAGCCCGGCGGCGGCCGCCAGCGTGGCGAGGATCAGCGAGAACTCACCCCGGCCGAGCATGGTGAGCCTGATGTTCGCCGCCGGTCCCCGGGAGTAGCCATGCATCCGGGCGGCGATGATGCCGGCGGCCACGTTGAGGACCAGCGACACGACCACAGCGACCGCCACCGGCAGCACCACCGAGCCGACATCACCCGGGTCGACGGTGAGGCCGAAGGCGAAGAAGAACAACGCCGCGAACGCATCCCGCAGAGGCAGCACCAAGCGCTCGATCCGCTCCTGAGCGGCGGTCTCGGCGAGGATCAGGCCGGCCATGAATGCGCCGATGGCGGCCGACACGCCAATCTCCTCTGCCACGCCGGCGGCCAGCAGCGCCACGCCCACGAAGCAGACGGTGAGGAGCTCGTCGTCGGAGGCGTCGACGATCATGCCGACCGCTCTGGCCCCCCAGCGGGCCAGGGCGGCGAGCAGCAACAGGAAGGCAAGCGCCCGGCCGAACTCGAGGGCCGCGTCGCCGAGTCCCTGGCTCTCCCCGAGAACGGGCTGGAGGATGGCCAGGTACAGCGCCAGGAAGGTGTCCTCCACCACGATGATCCCCAGCATCAGGCGACTCTCGGGGTTGACCAGCCGCCGCAGCTCCACCAGCAGCTTGGTGACGATCGCCGACGACGAGATGCCGACGGCGCCGGCAATGACGAACGCCTCGCGGGTGCCCCACCCCAGCGTCAGGCCCAGGACCAGCCCACCCCCGAGGTTGAGCAACAGGTAGACGGCCCCGGCGGTGAGCAGCCTGCGCCCGCCCCCGACGAGGTCGTCGAGCGAGAACTCCAGGCCGAGGTGGAACAGCAGGAGGACCAGCCCCAGCGCCGCCAGCAGCTCGAGGTCCTCGGGATGCTCGACCAGCACGAGTCCCGGGGTGCCGGGGCCGAACAGGACGCCCGCCACCATGAAAAACGGGAT
>JBKPAA010000006.1:0-20218 GCA_046726215.1 Actinomycetota bacterium
GACGATCCGGGGGCCGATCCCGTTGCCCACCGAGAAGCACCGCTACACGGTCATCCGCTCGCCGCACAAGGACAAGGACAGCCGCGAGCACTTCGAGATGCGCGTCCACAAGCGGCTGCTCGACATCCTCGAGCCGAGCCCGAAGACGGTCGACTCGTTGCAGCGCATCGAGCTGCCCGCCGGCGTCGACATCGAGATCAAGATCCAGCAGGCGTAACTTCCGGAGCCCGGCAAAACCGGCCGCGGGATCGATTGTCGGGGCCACCAGAACCGCGGCAGTAATTCCGTACGGATGTGTCGCCCGGGCCGGCTCCCGGCCCGGGCGACACGCCGTGCTGTCGTTCCGTAGGTCAGCTGGCAGGAGCTGACCGGATCATCGAGGTGCCGTCGGGCTCGTCCAGGTCGTGCCGCTGCCCGTCGACGGCCACACATAGAAGTAATCGAACGTGGCCTCGATTTCGTAGCGGCCTCGGGTGAAGGCGCCCGACCATTGGGCACATTGCCTAGCGCTGCTAGCGATCGTGGTGCGAATCGCCGGACTCGGCAGGGACGCCGCGACAGAACGCTCAGAGCCCGCGCCGGCACTGGAGCGCGCTCGGGGTGGCCGGGGGGCCTATCCGCGGCGGGCGCTACTCGAGGTCCTCGTCGCGCAGGTTCGACGAGATCCCGGCCTCGACGTCGAGCTCGGGGCCGTCGTCGTGGCCGAGGAACCAGGGTTCGTCGGACTCGGCGGCTCGGCGTTCGTCGGCCAGGTGCTCGAACGGGTCTCGGCGCTTGCTGCCGTCGTGCTGTCGCCGTCCGAAAGCCATGAGCGCGGAGGCTAGTTGCTGCCCGGACGTCGCCACGGCGCCATTGCGGGTGACCCGTCCGCCCAGGTTGGTCCCGGTATGGGGACGTGGCTATAGTTATTTGGCCCCGCGCAGAGCCGCCGCTCGGCTCGCGCAAGGCATGTCCTGTCCCAACTGACGTCCGTGCAGGCCCGCGTCGCCGGGAACCGTGCGGCACAACCGACAGACGCGCTCCGCCGGGGCATCTCCCGAGCGGAGCGTTCGCGTGACAAGCCACAGAAAGACGCGCACCCCATGGCCACAAGAGCGATCGTCGGCGAGAAGGTCGGCATGACGCAGGTCTGGGACGACGACAACCGCGTCGTCCCGGTCACCGTCCTGCGCGTGCGGCCGTGCCGCGTGGTTCAGGTCAAGACGCACGAGCGCGACGGGTACAGCGCGCTCCAGGTGACCTTCGGACAGAAGAAGGCTTCCAAGCTCACCAAGCCCATCGCCGGCCAGTTCGAGCGCGCCGGGGTCGAGCCGGGGGTCAGGCTGGTCGAGCTGCGCCTCGACGACGTCAGCGACTACGAGGTCGGGCAGGAGATCGGTGTCGACCTCCTCGCGCAGGGCGAGCTGGTCGACGTCACCTCGGTCAGCAAGGGCAAGGGGACGTCCGGCGTGATGAAGCGCCATGGCTTCGGCGGCCTCGGCTCCAGCCACGGCACCCACCGCGTGCACCGAGCCCCCGGCTCGATCGGCGGGGCGGCCACGCCCTCACGGGTCTTCCGGGGCACCCGCATGGCCGGTCGATCGGGCGGCCAGAAGACCACCACCCTGAACCTCACCGTCGTCGAGGCCGACGCCGAACGCGACCTGCTGCTGGTCAAGGGCTCCGTCCCCGGACCCAAGGGTTCCGTCGTCCTCGTTCGCGACGCAGCCAAGGCCGACGCCAAGGGCGGGGGAAGCTGATATGGCCACCGTCAAGCTCACCAAGCCCACTGGCCGGGCCTCGGGCTCCGTCGACCTCGACGACGCCCTGTTCGGCGCGGAGCCCAACATCCCGCTCATGCACCAAGTGGTGACCGCCCAGCTCGCGGCCGGTCGGGCCGGCACCCAGTCGACCAAGACCCGGGCCGAGGTGCGGGGCGGCGGTGCCAAGCCGTGGCGGCAGAAGGGCACCGGCCGGTCGCGCCAGGGCTCGATCCGGTCACCGCAGTGGCGGGGCGGTGGCGTGGCGCACGGGCCCAAGCCCCGGAGCTACGCCCAGCGCACCCCTCGCAAGATGATCCGCCTGGCGCTGGCGTCGGCGCTGTCCGACCGCCTGGCCGACGACAGGGTCAAGGTGCTCGACGACTGGGGCATCGACACGCCCAGCACCAAGCGGGCCGTCGAGGTCCTCTCGTCGCTCAAGGTCGATGGCCGGGTTCTGGTCGTGTTGACGCGCGACGACGAGGTCGCCTGGAAGAGCCTGCGCAACCTGCCCGACGTCCACGTCCTGTCCACCGGGGAGCTCAACGCCTACGACGTTCTCGTCAGCGACTGGGTGGTGTTCACCGAGGCGTCGCTGCCCGGCCCCCGGGCGACCGAGACCCCCGCCGGCGCGGCTGCGGCCGACGCCGAAACCAACGACGGGAGCGAGACGTGACGGCCCGAGACATCATCGTCGCCCCTGTGGTGAGCGAGAAGTCCTACGCCCTCATGGAGGAGGGCGTCTACACGTTCAAGGTCCATCCCGACGCATCCAAGCCGCAGATCCGCGACGCCGTTCAGGAGATCTTCGGTGTCAAGGTCGCCAAGGTGAACACGCTCAACCGCCCCGGCAAGCGCAAGCGCAACCGGCGCACGTTCACCTACGGCCGGCGTCCCGACACCAAGCGAGCGATCGTCACCCTCGTCGAGGGCGACTCGATCGACCTGTTCGAGGACTAGCGAGGCTCAGCGATGGCACTCCGCAAGCGCAAGCCCACCAGCCCCGGCCGCCGGTTCCAGACGGTCGCCGACTTCGCCGAGCTCACCCGCGACCGCCCCGAACGGACGCTGGTGGACAAGAAGCCTGCGACCGGGGGACGCAACGTGCACGGCCGCAAGACCGCGCGTCACCGCGGCGGCGGCCACAAGCAGCGGTACCGGGTGATCGACTTCCGCCGCAACAAGGACGGCGTCCCCGCCAAGGTGGCGGCCATCGAGTACGACCCCAACCGGTCGTGCCGCATCGCGCTGCTGCACTACCTCGACGGCGAGAAGCGCTACATACTGGCCCCCCGCGATGTCGCGGTCGGCCACCTGCTGCAGTCCGGCCAGGGCTCCGAGATCCGTCCCGGCAACGCCCTGCCGCTGCGCTACATCCCCGTCGGCACCACCCTGCACAACGTCGAGCTCAAGCCCGGCGCCGGGGGCAAGATGGCCCGCTCGGCCGGATCGTCGGTGGTGCTGCTGGCCAAGGAGGGCGCCTACGCCACCCTTCGCCTGCCGTCAACCGAGATGCGCCGGGTTGCGCTCGACTGCCGGGCCACCGTCGGTGAGGTCGGCAACCCCGAGCACGAGTTGGTCAAGGTGGGCAAGGCCGGCCGGAACCGCTGGAAGGGCGTGCGCCCGCAGACCCGCGGCGTGGCCATGAACCCGGTCGACCACCCCCTCGGCGGTGGCGAGGGCAAGTCCTCGGGTGGCCGCCACCCGGTGTCGCCCTGGGGCCAGACCGAGGGGCGCACGCGCCAGAAGAACAAGCAGTCCGACAAGCTCATCGTGCGCCGCCGCCGTACCCGCGGCGCGCGGAGGTGACCTCATGCCGCGTTCCCTGAAGAAGGGCCCCTTCGTCGACGATCACCTGCTTCGCAAGGTCGACGAGCTCAACGCCAAGGGCGAGAAGAAGGTGATCAAGACTTGGTCGCGCCGCTCGACGATCATCCCCGACATGGTCGGCCACACCGTGGCCGTCCACGACGGCCGCAAGCACGTGCCCGTGTACGTGACGGAGTCGATGGTCGGGCACAAGCTCGGCGAGTTCGCCCCGACCCGCACCTTCCGGTACCACGCGGGCCAGGAGCGCACCGCTCGGGGGAGGCGCTGAGCCATGGCCATCACGTCGGTCGGCACCAAGACCAACGAGCGGCCCGGGACCCGCGCGCAGATGCGGTACGCCCGGTTCTCGGCATCAAAGGCCCGCGCCGTTCTGGACCTGATTCGGGGTCTGCCGGTCAACGAGGCGGCGGAGGTGCTGCAGTTCACCGAGCGGGGCCCGAGCGTAGTGATCTCCAAGGTGCTGGCCAGCGCCATCGCCAACGCCGAGCACAACGACGAGCTCGACGGCGACACCCTGTACGTCGCGGCCTGCTTCGCCGACGAGGGCCCCACGCTCAAGCGGTGGCGCCCACGCGCCCGGGGCCGGGCCACGCGCATCCGCAAGCACATGTGCCACATCACGATCATCGTCGCCCCCATGCCCGAGGAGATGGCCGCCCGGGTCGAGGCCAGACAGGCGGGTGCTGCCCAGGCAGGGCGGCGCCGGGGACGGCGCGTGCAGGAGTCCCGTCGCGCCCGCGTCGCCCGCAGCCGTGGCGAGACCGTGGCCGAGGAGCCGGTCGAGGAGCCGACCGAGACGGAGCCCGGGGAGGAGGCCGAGGCCGGCGGCGAGCCCACCGACGAGATGGTCGAGGAGGCCGAAGAGGCCGCAGAGGCTGAAGAGGCCGCAGAGGCTGAAGCTGACGAGACGGCCGTCGACGAGGAAGCCGAGCCCGACGCGTCGGTGGAGACCGCAGACGAGCCCACGGACGACGACGGCGAGGAACCCGAGGCCGAGGACCGCGCCGGGGAGGAAGAGTAATGGGTCAGAAGGTCAATCCCTACGGCTTCCGGCTCGGCGTCACGACCGACTGGAAGTCGCGCTGGTTCGCCGACCGCGACGAGTACAGCGACAACGTCATCCAGGACTGGAAGATCCGCGACTACCTGATGAGCGAGCTGCCCCATGCCGCCATCAGCCGGGTCGAGATCGAGCGCACCCGTGATCGCCTGCGCATCGATGTCCACACCGCCCGGCCGGGCATCGTGATCGGGCGCCGGGGCAGCGAGGCCGACCGCCTGCGGGCCGGCCTGGCCAAGATCACCGGCAATCCCAAGGTGCAGCTCAACATCCAGGAGATCAAGCAGCCCGAGCTCGATGCCGCCCTCATCGCACAGGGTGTCGCCGACCAGCTGTCCGCCCGGGTGGCGTTCCGCCGGGCCATGAAGCGGGCCGTGCAGAACGCCCAGAAGGCGGGCGCGCAGGGCATCCAGGTGCAGTGCTCCGGCCGGCTGGGCGGCTCCGAGATGGCGCGCACCGAGAGCTACCTCGAGGGCCGGGTGCCGCGGCACACGCTGCGTGCCGACATCGACTACGGCTTCCGCGAGGCGCGCACCACCGCCGGTCGCATCGGCGTGAAGGTCTGGCTCTACAAGGGCGACGTGCTGCCCTACAAGTCCCAGAGCGAGGACAAGATCTCCCGCGAGGCCGCGATGGCCGTGGGCGAGACGTCCGGCGCCGGCGCACCGGCCGGTGGTCAGCGGCGGGTCGTGTCGTCGGCCGCGGGCCGCCGGCGCCCCGCCGAGGTCGCCGAGACCCAGGAGCCGGCCGAGCACGAGCCACTCATCAAGGAGGCCGATCCCGAGCTGGAGCGGCTGCTGGCCGAGGAGGAAGAGATCGAGCGCCGGGTGCACGACCACCACGAGACCCCCCACTTCCGACCGGGAGACGAGTAGATGTTGATGCCGCGCAAGGTCGCGCACCGCAAGCACCATCGGGGTCGGATGAGCGGCGTCGCCAAGGGTGGCACCGACGTCAACTTCGGCGAGTTCGGCATCCAGGCGCTCGAGCCCGGATGGATCACCGCCCGCCAGATCGAGGCTGCCCGTATCGCCATGACCCGCCACATCAAGCGCGGTGGCAAGGTGTGGATCAACGTCTTTCCCGACAAGCCGGTCACGCAGAAGCCGGCCGAGACCCGCATGGGTTCGGGCAAGGGCAACCCCGAGCGCTGGGTCGCAGTGGTCAAGCCGGGGCGCGTGCTGTTCGAGCTGTCCTACCCCGACGCCGCCGTCGCCCGCGCCGCCATCGAGCGAGCCATCCAGAAGCTGCCGATCAAGGCCCGCTTCGTCACCAAGGAGGAAATCCTCCAATGACCAAGCAGAGCTTCCACGATCTCGACGACGGCAGCCTCATCGACCGCGTGCGTGAGACCAAGGACGAGCTGTTCAAGCTCCGGTTCCAGCTCGCGACCGGCCAGCTGAGCAACTATGCCCGCATCGGGCAGGTGCGCAGGGACATCGCCCGGCTCGAGACCGAGCTCCGCGCCCGTGAGATCACCGCCGCCGAGGCCCTTCAAGAGGAGACCGCGTGATGGCCGAGGCCACCGCAGCCACCGACGCCCGCGGGGCGCGCAAGGTACGCGAGGGCGTCGTTGCGTCCACTGCGATGGACAAGACGGCCGTCGTCGTCGTGACCACGCGCAAGCCCCACCCGCTCTACCGCAAGACGATGGTCCGCACCAGCCGCCTGTACGCGCACGACGAGAACAACGAGCTGCGCGTGGGCGACCGGGTCCGCATCGCCGAGACGCGGCCGCTGTCCAAGCAGAAGCGCTGGCGGCTCGTCGAGATCCTGGAGCGGGCCAAGTGAGCCGGCGAAGCCGGCTCACCAGAGACACAGAGCTGTCCTTGATCATCGGGCCAGCCGTGTCGCGAGGCGACCTGAGGCGGTCAGATCGCCGTGAGGAGACGGCCCGATGATACAGCAGGAATCCCGACTCAAGGTCGCCGACAACAGCGGAGCCAAGGAGGTGCTCGTCATCAAGGTGCTCGGTGGCTCCCGCCGCCGCTATGCCTCGATCGGCGACATCTTCGTGGCCACCGTGAAGGACGCCATCCCCGGCGCCGCCGTCCGCAAGGGCGACGTCGTCCGCTGCGTGGTCGTCCGCACCAACAAGGAACGCCGTCGCCCCGACGGCAGCTATATCCGCTTCGACGAGAACGCGGCCGTGCTCATCACCCCTGAGCGCAACCCCCGCGGCACCCGCATCTTCGGTCCCGTGGGACGCGAGCTGCGGGAGAAGCGGTTCATGAAGATCGTCTCCCTCGCCCCGGAGGTGCTCTAGCCGTGGCCGGGCTCAAGATTCGCAAGGGCGACCGGGTCCGCGTGCTCACCGGCAAGGACCGCGGCAAGGAGGGCGAGGTCATGCGCGCCCTCCCGGCGGTCGGCAAGGTGATCGTCGACGGGGTCAACGTCGCCCGCAAGCACCAACGCCCCACCCGTGCCACCCAACAGGGCGGGATCATCGACAGGGACATGCCGCTGCCGGTGTCCAACGTCGCCCTGGTGTGCCCGTCGTGCGGCAAGCCCACGCGGGTGGGCTACAAGATCGACCCCTCGGGCCAGAAGGTCAGGGTCTGCAAGCGCTGCGGAGGTGAGATCTCGTGAGTCCGGAAGCGGCTGCCACCGAGGAGAGGACCGTGCCGCGGCTCAAGGTCCGCTACAGCGAGACGCTGCGCGGCGAGCTACGGGGCGATCTGGGGCTGCGCAACATCATGCAGGTGCCGCGGCTCGAGAAGATCGTGGTCAACATGGGTGTCGGCGCCGCCACGGCGCAGGCCTCGCTGCTCGAGGGCGCCCAGCGCGACCTCGCCGTGATCACCGGCCAGAAGCCTCTGGTCACCCGGGCCCGCAAGTCGATCGCGGGCTTCAAGCTGCGCGAGGGGAACGCCATCGGCGCCAAGGTCACGCTGCGAGGGGACCGGATGTGGGAGTTCCTCGACCGGCTCATCTCGATCGCCATCCCCCGCATCCGCGACTTCCGCGGCCTGAACCCCCGGAGCTTCGACGGTCACGGCAACTACACGTTCGGCCTGACCGAGCAGCTCGTCTTCCCCGAGGTCGACTACGACAGCATCGACCAGCCCCGTGGCATGGACATCAGCATCGTCACCACGGCGACCACGGACGCCGAGGGAAGGGCGCTCCTGGTGGCCATGGGTTTCCCGTTCCGACGCGACGGTCAGTAGAGGCAATAGCAAATGGCGAAGAAAGCGCTCATCAACAAGCAGCAGCGCAAGCCCAAGTTCAAGGTGCGGGCCCACACGCGGTGCCGACGCTGCGGGCGACCGCGCGCCGTATTCCGCAAGTTCGGTCTCTGCCGGATATGCCTGCGCGAGCTGGCGCACGCCGGCGAGCTGCCCGGCGTGACCAAGGCGAGCTGGTGAGGGGAGGCGACGACAAATGACGATGACCGACCCCATCGCCGACATGCTCACCCGCATCCGCAACGCCAACATCGCGATGCACGACGAGGTGCACATGCCGTCGTCGAAGCTCAAGGAGGCGCTGGCGGGCGTGCTCGAGCGGGAGGGCTACATCGAGGGGTTCGCCGTCGAGGAGAGCCCCGACCGCCCCGGCAGCACGCTCCAGGTCAGGATGAAGTACAGCCCCGAGCGCGCCCGCACGATCTCCGGCATCCGCCGGGTGTCCAAGCCGGGCCTGCGCGTCTACTCCAAGTCCAACGAGGTGCCTCGCGTCCTCGGCGGGCTCGGGGTGGCGGTGCTGTCGACCAGCCAGGGGCTGCTGTCCGACCGCGAGGCGCGCAGGCGCCGGGTCGGCGGCGAGGTCCTGTGCTTCGTCTGGTGAGGCGGAGACACTTACATGTCCCGAATCGGAAAAGCACCCATCCCCGTGCCCAGCGGCGTCGACGTGACGATCTCCGATCGCCACATCGCAGTGAAGGGCCCGAAGGGCGCGCTCGAGCGCGACATCCCCGGCACCATCACCGTCCGGCAGGACGGCGATGCGCTGGTGGTCGAGCGACCCGACGACGAGCGCGAGAACCGGGCCATGCACGGTTTGGTGCGCTCGCTGGTCAACAACATGGTCGTGGGCGTCACCCAGGGCTTCACCAAGGAGCTCGAGATCGTGGGCGTGGGCTACCGGGCCACCGCCCGGGGCCCGGCCGCACTCGAGCTGGCCCTCGGGTTCAGCCATTCGGTGAGCGTCCAGGCTCCGGAGGGCATCACCTTCGAGGTCCCGGCCCCCAACCGCATCGTCGTGAGCGGCATCGACAAGGAGGCGGTAGGCCAGGTGGCCGCCGACATCCGGGCATGGCGCAAGCCGGAGCCCTACAAGGGCAAGGGCGTGCGCTACGCCGGCGAATACGTCCAGCGCAAGGCCGGCAAGGCCGGGAAGTAGCGCAGATGATCAGCTTGAGCGAGCGTCCCGAATGGCGAGAGAGCGAGCGGATCCCGAGCGGCCCGCTGCGAAGCGGCAAGAGCGGAGAGCAATGAACGGCGCCAAGTACAAGCGAGACGCCCGCATCAAGCGGCACTCCCGGGTGCGCAAGCACGTGCGGGGCACCGCCGAGCGGCCGCGCCTCGCCGTCTTCCGCTCCAACAAGCACATCTCCGCCCAGGTCATCGACGACCGTGCAGGCCGCACGCTGGTGGCGGCGTCGACGCTCGAGCGTGACCTGCGGGGCGGCGGCACCGCCACCAAGGACGCCGCCCGGCGCGTCGGCCAGCTGGTGGCGCAACGCGCCCGCGATGCCGGTGTCGAGCGGGTGGTGTTCGACCGAGGCGGCTTCCTCTACCACGGCCGGGTCGCGGCGGTGGCCGAGGCGGCCCGCGAAGAAGGACTGGAGTTCTGATGCCCAACGGATCCGGCAACCGCGGCCCCCGTCCCCCCCGGGAGCGCGAGCCTCGCGAGAACCCGCGGGCCTCGGGCGACGCCACGCTGCATGAGTCTCGTGTCATCAACATCAACCGGGTCGCCAAGGTGGTCAAGGGCGGTCGGCGGTTCTCGTTCACGGCGCTGGTCGTGATCGGCGACGGCAACGGGCGCGTCGGCTTGGGCTACGGCAAGGCCAAGGAGGTGCCTCTCGCCATCCAGAAGGGCACCGAAGAGGCCCGCAAGAGCCTGTTCAAGGTGCCCCTGGCGGGCACCACCATCGTGCACCCCGTGATCGGCGAGACCGGTGCCGGCCGCGTACTCATCAAGCCCGCCGCCCCCGGTACCGGCGTCATCGCCGGTGGCGCGGCCCGGGCCATCCTCGAGGAGGCCGGCATCAGGGACGTGCTCTGCAAGTCATTGGGCTCGTCCAACCACATCAACGTGGCCCGCGCCACGATCGCCGGCCTCAAGGCGCTCAAGCGGCCCGACGAGATCGCGCAGCTGCGGGGCAAGTCGCCCGACGAGCTGTTCCCTGCCGCCCTCGTCGGTGCCTATCGCGAGAGCGAGCGCGCCCGCACCGAACAGGCGGAGGCGTCGGCGTGACGGCGAACCTGGTCGTCACCCAGGTCCGTTCGTCGATCGGTGCGAAGCCCAAGCACCGGGGCACCCTGCGGGCCCTCGGCCTGGGTCGCATCGGCAAGTCGAACACCCTGCCCGATCGTCCCGAGATCCGAGGGATGATCGCCAAGGTCCCCCACATGATCACGGTCGGCCAGGAGGACGAGGCGGCGCCGGCGAAGCCAGCGACGGCGAAGCAGACGACGGCGAAGCAGACGACGGCGAAGCAGGCGCCGGCCAAGAAGGCAGCGGCGAAGAAGGCGCCGGCCAAGAAGGCGCCGGCCAAGAAGGCAGCGGCGAAGCAGGCGCCGGCCAAGGCCTCAACGGGCCGAGCAGACCGGGAGAAGAACGAGTCATGACCATCAAGGTCCACGATCTCAAGCCCGCGCCCGGCTCGACCAAGGGCCGCAAGCGCGTCGGGCGGGGCATCGGCGGCAAGGGCGGCAAGACCGCCGGCCGCGGCCACAAGGGCCAGAAGGCTCGCAACACGGTCCCCACCAATTTCGAGGGTGGCCAGATGCCATTGCACATGCGGGTGCCCAAGCTGAAAGGGTTCAACAACCCGTTCCGCGTCGAGTACCAGGCCATCAACCTCGACACCATCGAGGGGTCCGAGCTCGACGAGGTCACGCCCGAGTCGCTGCATGACAAGGGCCTCACGCACAAGGGTGCCCTGGTCAAGGTGCTGGGGCGCGGCGAGCTGACCCGGAAGGTCACCGTCAGGGCCCATGCCTTCTCCAAGTCCGCCGCGCAGGCGATCCGCGACGCCGGCGGGAGCCTGGAGGTGCTCCCGAAGCCGTGGGGTGACCGTCGCCCGCCCGCCAAGGGCAACCAGTTCGCCAACAGGTAGTCGCTTCGAGGGGAAGGAGAGCCTCTGCCGCCCGCACCCCGTTTCCACCGTCGTTTCCAGTTAGCTTGCCCGTAGCCACCGATTACGTCTGGCTCATGCCGACGAACCACACTGGCGTACCCGGCACCGCTGAGCCCCCTGCGCTCGGCTGACATCGCCAAGGGGAGAACCGATCGTGCTGTCCAGCCTCTGGAACATGTTCAGGGTCGCCGACCTGCGGAACAAGATCGTGTTCACGCTGGCCATCATCGCCCTCTACCGCTTCGGGTCGTTCGTGCCGGCCCCCGGCATCGACATCGATGCGGTCGATCAGCTGCGGCGACAGGCCGAGAACTCGGGCGGCATCCTGGCGTACCTGCAGCTGTTCTCGGGCCGAGGGCTCACGAACTTCGCGGTGTTCGCCCTCGGGATCATGCCGTACATCACGAGCTCGATCATCATGCAGATCCTCACCGTGGTGATCCCCAAGCTCGAGGAGTGGCAGCAACAGGGCGCGATCGGGCAGCGGAAGATCACGCAGTGGACCCGCTACCTCACGATCTCGATCGCCATCCTGCAGTCGACGGCGCTGGCGTTCCTGTTCCACAACGGCGGCGGCGGCCTTCTGGGAGGCCGTGGCAACCCCACCGGGGTCGACGTCCTACCCGACTTCACGGCGCCCAACGTGCTGCTGGTGGTGATCGTGCTCACGGCCGGCACCGCACTGTTGATGTGGATGGGTGAGCTGATCACCCAGCGCGGCATCGGCAACGGGATGTCGCTTCTCATCTTCTCGAGCGTGGTGTCGAGCATCCCCGCGCAGTTCGCGCAGATCAATGCCGAGCGCGGCCTGGGCCTGCTCATCCCGCTGACCTTCCTCTTCCTGGCCGTGCTGGTGGGCATCGTGTTCATCGAGAACGGCCAGCGCCGTATCCCGGTGCAGTTCGCCAAGCGGGTCGTGGGTCGCCGCATGTACGGCGGTCAGAGCACCTACATCCCGCTCAAGGTGAACCAGTCGGGCGTCGTGCCCATCATCTTCGCCAGCTCCGTGCTCTACCTGCCGGCGCTGGCGACCCAGGTGCTCCCCTCCAACGAGGGCAGCTGGGGTGTCACAGTGCAGCGCTGGGTCGACGACAACCTGCTGCAGCAGGACTCGATCTTCTACATGGTGCTGTACGGCCTGCTCATCATCGGCTTCGCGTACTTCTACACGGCGATCGCCTTCGACCCCCACAAGCAGGCCGACACCATTCGCAAGCAGGGCGGCTTCATTCCCGGCATCCGGCCCGGTCCACAGACCGAGCGTTACCTGTCCCGGATCCTGGCTCGGATCACCCTGCCGGGCGCACTGTTCATCGCCGCCATCGCATTGCTCCCCACGCTGCTGCTCGCGACCGCGAACGTGCGGGCGTTCGCCTTCGGGGGGACTTCGATCCTGATCGCCGTGGGTGTGGCGCTCGAGACGATGAAGCAGATCGACAGCCAGCTGATGATGCGCAACTACGAGGGGTTCCTCCAGTGACCTTCCCCCGGGCAGGCCGCCACGGGCGCGTTCGGGTGGTGGAAGGACCGCCCGGGTGACGGCCGGGGTACGGCTCGTCATGCTGGGCCGGCAGGGTGCGGGCAAGGGCACCCAGTGCACGAGGCTGTCGCGCCATTACGTGGTGCCGCACATCTCAACCGGCGAGATGCTGCGCGCCGCCGTGAAGGAAGGGACCGAGCTGGGCCGCAAGGCGGCCGAGATCATGAACGACGGCGGCCTGGTGCCGGACGACATCATGATCGGAATCGTCGACGAGCGGCTCGACCACGACGACACCACCCGGCGGGGCTACATCCTCGACGGGTTTCCCCGCACTGTCCCGCAGGCGAAGGCGCTGGCCGAGATCACCGTCATCCGCCCGCTCGACCTGGTCATCGACCTGGACGTAGCCAAAGATGTCGTGCTCCGGCGCCTCGCCAGCCGGCGGGTCTGCGCCGATTGCGGCGCCAACTACTCGGTCGACAAGCCGCCGCGCTACGACTGGGTGTGCGACAACTGCGGTGGCGAGGTGGAGCAGCGCGAGGACGACACGCCGGCCGCCATCGAGAAGCGCCTGGCCGACTACGAGCGCGAAACCGCTCCGTTGATCGACTGGTACCGGGCCGTGGGCCTGCTCGTGCTGGTCGACGGGCGTGGCATCGCCAACGAGGTCACGCAGCGCCTCTTCGACGTCATCGACCTCTGCCGCGGCAGCTAGGGCTCGGAGGGGAGGCCGGGTGCGCGCACGTCGGGACACGCATGGGACCCCCGTCGTGGGGCGCCGCACCCCGGAGGAGATCCGCACCATGCGCCGGGCGGGCCGGGTCGTGGCGGAGATGCACGAGCGGATCCGACGCGCCCTGCGGCCCGGCGTCACGATGCTCCAGCTCGATGCCCTCGCCCGCGAGGTGCTGGAGAGGCGGGGCGCCCGCTCCAACTTCCTCGGCTACCACGGGTACCCGGCGGTGATCTGCACCAGCCCCAACGACGTGGTGGTGCACGGGATCCCCGACGGCCGGGTCCTCGAGGAGGGCGACATCATCTCGATCGACTGTGGGGCCATTGTCGACGGCTACCACGGCGACGCCGCGTTCACCGCCGGGATCGGGGCGATCGACGCCGAGGCCGAGCGGCTCATAGACGTCACCCGGGCCGCGCTCGACGCCGGCATCGCCGAGCTGGTGGCCGGGGCCCGGCTGGGCGACCTGGGCGCCGCGGTGCAGGCGAGGGTCGAGGCCGGTGGCTTCAGCGTGGTGCGCGACTACGTGGGCCACGGGATCGGGACCGCGATGCACGAGCCGCCGGACGTCCCCAATGTGGGCCGGCGGGGGCGGGGCAAGGTGGTCGCGCCCGGCGACGTGTTCGCCGTCGAGCCCATGGTGTGCGCCGGGGGCGGGGACACGATGGTCCTCGACGACGGCTGGACGGTGGTCACCCTCGACGGCTCGTGGGCGGCCCACTGGGAGGACACGGTGGCCGTCACCGACGGCGCCCCCGAGATCCTCACGCTGCCGTAGGCCCAGATCAGCTTTTGTTCGCGGGATCGGTCGTGCGGACGACCATTCCCGCGAAGAAAACGCCGGGGAGCCGGTCAGTCGTCGTTGGCGGGGCCGCCGCGGTCCTCGTGATCGGCGCTCGAGCCGACGACGTGGAAGCTCCGATCGAGCTGGACGTCGACCTGGCTGCCGTCGTCGAGCGTGACCTCGACCTCGTAGTAGCTCTCCTCGTCGCCCACCTCGGTCTCGGTGACCCGGCCTTGGCCGGTCTGCTCGAGGGCGGCGGCGCTGGCCTTGTCGAGGGCGTCGCCCGTGATGGGCGCCTCGTGGTCGTCGCCCCCGCCGGAGGCGGCGGCGATGCCCGCGCCCGTCCCACCCGCAACGATGGCGGCAGCGGCGCCGAGGCTGATGAGGGCGGTCTTGCGGTTCACGGTTGCCTCCTCAGGTCGTCATCGAGGATCGCGCGTGGACCCTGAACCCACGCTGAAACCCTACCCAGCGGATCCACGAGTCACCCAGCGTCGTCATCCAGGGCGTCGATCGCCGGCAGGCGGACCTCGAACCGGGCGCCGCCGAGGCCACTTTCCGAGATCGAGACCGTGCCGTCGTGGGCGGCCACCACCTCGGCCACGATCGCCAGCCCGAGGCCGCTGCCCCCGGCATCCCGGGCCCGGGCGTCGTCGAGCCGAACGAACCGCTCGAACACCCGCTGCCGATCGGCCGCGGCGATGCCGGGACCGTCGTCGTCGACGTCGAGCACGACCGCGCCGTTCTGCTCGGCCAGGGTGAATGCGACCTGGGACGCGGCGTGGCGAACCGCGTTGTCCCCGAGGTTGCGGAGGGCTCGCCACAGCGCGGCGCGGTCACCGCTCACCCGCCCGGCCGAGACGCGCGAGGTGTTGACCTGCAGGGGTGTTGACTCCCGGAGCCGGACGGCCTCCTCGAACACCAGATCGTCGACGTCGACCGGGCGCCGCTGGAACTGCAGCGTGTGCTCGTCGGCGCGGGTCAGCAGCAGCAGGTCGTCGACCAGGCGCTGGACGCGGAGGTTCTCGGCGGCCACGGTCTCGGCCAGGGCCCCGACCGTGGTTCGGTCGGGATGGGCCTGCGCCACCTCGGCGTGCTGCCGGATCGACGCCACCGGCGAGCGCAGCTCGTGCGAGGCGTCGGCGACGAAGCGGCGCTGCCGGGCCTGGCCCCGCTCGAGTCGCTCGAGCATGCCGTTCATGGTCGTCGCCAGGCGGGCGATCTCGTCGTTGCCGGGCGGCGTCGGCACGCGTCGGTCGAGGTCGGCGGAGGAGATGGCGTCGACCTCGCGGCGGATGGCCTCGACCGGCGCCAGCGCCCGACCGACCACCAGCCAGGTGGCGAGGGCGGCCACCGCCAGCAGCACGGGGAGGCCGATCTTGAGGATGTCGGTGACCACCGTCGTCGACTCGGTGACCTCGTCCAGGATGCGGCCGGCGATGACCGTGTAGCGGCCGGCGTCGGCGGCGACCGCCACGAACTCGTCCTCCTCGTCGGTGACCGCGACCTCGGCGGAGTCCCCCGGATCCAGGCGGGCGACCGCCGGGTCGCCCGCCACCAACGGGCTTGCCGCCACCACGTCGCCGTCGCGGTCGAGGATCTGGATGAACGCGTCGTCGTCATCCCGGTCGAGCCCGGCGGCCACGAACGAGGGGGGCGTGCCGGCCTCGAGCGCTGCGGCGGTGTCGGCGGCGCGGACCCGGGCGACGTTGCGCACCTCGTCGGTCAGCGCGTCGCGCATCGCCACGACCAGGGCGATCCCACCGGCGAGGAGCGCCAGGCCTACGAGGACGGTGGCCGCAACGGTGGTGCGGACCCGCATGGAGCCGGCGGCGGAGCGCAACCGGCCGACCAGGGGCCGGACCGATCTCCGGCCCGACGGGGCTCCCGGCCGGGCGTCACCCGCCATCGGCCGCCAGCCGGTAGCCCGCGCCCCGGACGGTCTCGATCGCAGCCCGGCCGAACGGCCGGTCGAGCTTGTTGCGCAGCCGGCGCACGTAGACCTCGACGATGTTGGGATCGCCCTCGAAGTCGACGTCCCACACGTGGTCGAGGATCTCGCGCTTGGCCACCACGTCACCCCGCCGTCGCAGGAGGAACTCGAGCAAGGCCAGCTCCCGCGCCGTCAGGTCGATCTCGACATCCCCCCGCCAGGCGCGCCGCGTCGCCGGATCCATGCGCAGGTCCCCGGCCACGAGCACCGCCGGCCGCTCCTGTGCCCCGCGCCGCAGCAACGCCCGCAGGCGTGCCACCAGGACGGCGTGCGAGAACGGCTTGGTGAGGTAGTCGTCGGCGCCGGTGTCGAGCGCCTCGACCTCGTCCCACTCGCCGTTCTTGGCGGTGAGCATGAGGATCGGTGTCCAGACGCCCTCGTCCCGCAGCGTCCGGCACACGCGGTAGCCGTTGAGCCCCGGCAGCATGATGTCGAGCACGATCGCGTCGTACGGCTCCTCGCGGGCGCGCCACAACCCGGTGGTGCCATCGGCCGCCACGTCGACCGCGAACCCGTCGGCCTCCAGTCCGGCGCGCAGGCCGGCGGCGAGTCGGTCCTCGTCCTCGACGACCAGCACTCGCATCGACCGCCCACCGTAGGCCGATTCGGCTGAACCGGCGCTGAACCCGCGTTTTCTTCGCGAGATCGCGCGCCCAGACGACCATTCCCGCGGGGAAAGGCCGGGGTCGGGGGACGGAGGCCGGCGGTCAGGCCTCCTGGGGGCCGAGGACTCCCGCCTCGACCGCCCACGTCCGCCCGGTGGCTACCGGGGCGTCGGGCTGGAGCACCGTTTCGGCCTGCTGATAGCGGGCCAGGAGCCGCTCGCGGTCGACGTCGCAGCGTACGTAGCCCCGGTGACGCGTGTCCGCCCAGCGCACGTGGGGCAGCGCCGAGATCAACTGCTCGGCGACGCCGGCCAGGGAGGGGTCGAAACCGGAGCTGATCGAGGTGCCGACCAGCTCGGTGCCCCGGACCTCGGAGCTCGGCGTCGCATCGGGGTTCTCGCCGACGAGGTCGGCGACGCCCGCGGCGTGGATGTCCCCGGTGATCACCACGGGGTTGTCGGTGCCGGCGGCGGCGAGCTGGTCGAGCAGGCGGGCCCGATCGGCGGCGTAGCCGTCCCACTGGTCGAGGTTGTAGATGACCCCCGCCAGGGGCATCGACGTCATGACGACCTGGTTGGCGAGCACGTCCCAGGTCGCGCCGGACTTGCGCAGGCTCCGCGCCAGCCAGGCCTCCTGCTCGGCGCCGAGCAGTCCACGGTCTGGGGCGGTGCGGGCCTCACAGGTGGTGCCGATATCGGTGGTGCCGCACGGCTGGTCGCTGCGGTACTGACGCGTGTCCAGCACGTGGAACCGGGCCAGCCGGCCCCAGTCGAACGTGCGATAGATCCTCAGGTCGGGGCCGGTGGGCGGGGGCAGGCGGACCGGTTGGTGCTCCCACCAGGCCTGATAGGCGGCGGCGCGGCGCGCCGCGAACGCCGGGGCCTCGGCCGGCACTTGGGGGACGAGTCCGGCGTAGTTGTTCTCGACCTCGTGGTCGTCCCAGGTCACGACCCAGGGGCAGGCGGCGTGGATGCCCTGCAGCGCCGGGTCGCCCTTGTAGAGGCCATAGCGGTTGCGGTACGCGTCCAGCGTCGTGATCTCGACGCTGTTGTGCTGGCGGACGGCGGCGGGGTTGACCCCGCCCTCGTAGATGTAGTCACCGAGGTGGACCACCAGGTCGGGGTCCTCCTGCGGCGCGAAGGCCCAGGCCGGCCAGAAGCCGTCCTGCCAGTTCTGGCACGACGCGAACAGGAAGCGCAGCCGATCGCCCCGCCCCCGAGAGGGCGCCGTCCGCGTGCGGCCCACGGGGCTGACCTGGTCCCCGACACGGAAACGGTAGAAGTACCAGGCGTCATGCCGCAGGTGGCGCACGTCGACGTGAACCGAGTGCGCCCATGCCGGAGAGGCCGTGGCGGTCCCGGCGCGGACGACCCGCCGGAAGCCCTCGTCGCTGGACACCTCCCAGCGGACCGGCACGTCGACCGCCGGCATCCCGCCTCCCGCCAGCGGCTCCGGAGCGAGGCGGGTCCACAGCACGACGCCCCCGGGGATGGGATCGCCCGACGCCACGCCCAGCGAGAACAGGCCGCCCGGCAGGCTGGGGGCCGTGGGGGCCGGGCGCGGCACGAGCCCCCCGACTGGCCTGTTGGCACCCGCCAGGGGAAGCGCCAGGAGCGCACCGCCGGCGCCTGCGATGAACCGCCGGCGTGAGACGCCGCCGGCTGGTCGCTGATGATCGCCCATGGTCCCCTCCCGCGCCCTCGCACCCCGGCTCGCCCCCGGCGCGGCTACCGTAGCCAACGCCGGCGACCGGCACCGGTGTCGTCCGCCCGGCGGGCGACCCCACGTTGGTGCGCGGAGTTTTCCCCGGTGAGGTGCCGCGCTAGGATATTCAGTCGGCTCTCGGTGCCCTTCCGGCTGTCCAGGCGCGCCCGAGCCTCGGCACCAGCAGCAGCACGAGGAGCAACCCCTGCCGAAATCCAAAGAAGACGCGATCGTCCTCGAGGGGACCGTTGTCGAGCCCCTCCCCAACGCCATGTTCCGGGTCGAGCTCGAAAACGGCCACAAGGTCTTGGCCCACATCTCCGGAAAGATGCGCATGCACTACATCCGCATCCTGCCGGGGGATCGCGTGCAGGTGGAGCTCACCCCCTACGACCTCAGCCGGGGTCGCATCACCTATCGCTACAAGTGACGGGAAACGCCATGAAGGTCCGACCCAGCGTCAAGCCAATCTGTGAGAAGTGCAAGGTGATCCGCCGCCATGGGCGCGTGCAGGTCATCTGCACCAACCCGCGCCACAAGCAGCGCCAGGGCTAGAGGGACGAGCGAATGGCACGCATCGCCGGCGTCGACATCCCCCGCGAGAAGCGCGTGGAGATCTCCCTGACCTACATCTTCGGCATCGGCCGCACCCGCTCCGCCGAGATCTGCCGCGCGCTCGAGATTAGCCCTGACACCCGGGTGCGCGACCTCACCGACGACGAGGTCGCCCGCATCCGCACCCACATCGAGACCACGTTCAAGGTCGAAGGTGACCTGCGGCGCGAGATCCAGCAGGACATCAAGCGCAAGATGGAGATCGGCGCGTGGCAGGGCCTGCGCCACCGCAAGGGCCTGCCCGTGCGCGGCCAGCGCACGCAGACCAACGCCCGCACCCGCAAGGGGCCCAAGAAGACCGTCGCCGGCAAGAAGAAGGTCCGTAAGTAAATGGCCAAGCCCAAGTCCCCCGGGGGCCGTCGGCCCCGTCGGCGCGAGCGCAAGAACGTCGGCTACGGCGTCGCGCACGTCAAGAGCAGCTTCAACAACACGATCATCACGTTCACCGACCAGGGTGGGAACGTGGTGTCGTGGGCCTCGGCCGGCAACGTCGGCTTCAAGGGATCCCGCAAGTCCACCCCCTTCGCGGCCCAGATGGCCGCCGAGGCGGCCGCCCGTCGGGCCATGGAGCACGGCGTGCGCAAGGTCGACGTGCAGGTGAAGGGCCCCGGTTCGGGCCGTGAGACCGCGATCCGCTCCATCCAGAACGCCGGCATCGAGGTCACCGGCATCAAGGACGTCACCCCTGTCCCCCACAACGGCTGCCGCCCTCCCAAGCGGCGCCGCGTCTGAGGTAGCTGCGCGATGGCTCGCTATACCGGTCCCAAAGCCCGTGTCTCCCGGCGCCTCGGCGTCAACATCTGGGGCACCACGGGTGAGAACCGTGCCATGGAGCGCCGGCCGTACCCCCCCGGCGAGCACGGCCGCAGCCGCCGGCGCAACGCCTCGGAGTACCTGCTGCAGATGCAGGAGAAGCAGAAGGCCCGGTTCACTTATGGCCTCAACGAGCGGCAGTTCCGCAACCTCTACGAGGAGTGCAGCCGCCGCAAGGGCGTCACCGGTGAGCTGATGCTCCAGTTCCTGGAGCGCCGCCTCGACAACGTCGTCTACCGCGCCGGCTGGGCGTCGACCCGGCCCCAGGCGCGACAGTTCGTGGGCCACGGCCACGTCGAGGTCAACGGCAAGCGCGTCGACATCCCCAGCTATCGCGTCCGCAAGGGCGACGTGATCAGCCTGCGCGGCAAGGCGCGGCAGATGATCGTCATCCAGTGGAACCGTGACGTGCTGGCCCGCACGCCACCCCCGTGGCTCGACTCCGAGGACGAAGGTCTCTCGGTGAAGGTGCGCGAGTACCCGCTGCGCGAGCACATCGACGTGCCCGTGCGCGAGCAGCTCATCGTCGAGCTCTACAGCAAGTAG
>JBKPAA010000007.1:0-46207 GCA_046726215.1 Actinomycetota bacterium
GCTGCCGCTGCCGCTGGAGCCGTCGCTGCCGCACGCCGCCAGCAGCCCGGCAAGCGCCAGCGCCACCAGCGGGGTCATGATTCGCTTGGTCACCATGGCCGCCACCATGACCAAGCCCCACTGAGAGACCGCTGAGACCACCCGCCCCCTGAGAACTTCCCTCAGGAGGGGTCGTAGGCGAACGCGTCAATCGCCCATTCTCCGAGCAATGGCTCGAGACGCCCGAGCTCGGGGTCTGGCGGCGGCGTGGCGTTCGCCCGATCGCTGCCGTCACCGGCCATGGTCAGTGCCTGCCGTGTCGAGCTCGGCTCAGTGATCGTGGTGCTCTGTCGACAACAACGTTCCTGCGTGGGGCGGAGGTGCGACGGGCGTCCTCCCGAAGGACCGAGCAGAGGACCTCGAGGTCGTAGCGTTCGAAGGCGTCGACGTAGCGGGCGAGGAACGCCCGCTGTGTCACCTCCTCGGGTGGGCGCGGATCGGTCCGGGTGGGCCTGCGGGCCGCCAGCGTCGAGCGGGCTCGCTGGAGGACGCTGTTCACCGACCCTGCGGTCATGTCGAGGAGCTCCGCGACCTCGACGGCTTTCCAGCGGAGGACGTCCCGGAGGATCAGCACCGCTCGTTGGCGTGGTGGGAGACGCATCAGCGTGGCGAGCGCGAGCCCCAGGGCCTCGCGCGCGAGAGCCGTCTCGGCCGGGTTGCCGAGCGCTCCCACGGCCGCGCTCGTGGGGGCGAGCCCAACGGGCGTGGTGTGCTCCTGGGCCCCGAGCCCACCGGCCAGGTCCCGGGCCATCATCTCGATGCACCGGGCGCGGCGCTGCCTTGTGCGCAAGTGATCGAGGCACACGTTCGCGGCGATCCGATAGAGCCAAGATCGCAGCGCGGCCCGGCCCTCGAAGCAGTCGAACCCGCGCCACGCCTTGACCAGTGTCTCCTGCACGGCGTCTTCGGCGTCGGACGACCCGAGCATCAGACGGCAGAAGGCCGTGAGCTCCGCCCGATGCTGCTCGAGCCGGCGCTCCAGCGTGTCCCCACGAACCGGGCCCGGCTTCCATTTGCCCCGCTCGTCAAGCGCCCGTGCGTTGACCGTGGGCATAGGGTCCTCCGGTGCTGTCGCCGTCATTCACGGGGCGCGAGACTCGGGCTCGCAGCCGCGAGATCCGATCTCGCGGGCAATGTCGGGAAGAACCGTCGGAGATGGTGTGGAGTCAGCTGCGCTGATCGGACGGGACCGCCCCGCGGGGACCCTCCAGACCGAGATCAGCCGGACCATCGAGAGCCATGGGGGCCTCGTGCTGATCGCAGGGGAGGCGGGCATCGGTAAGACCGCGCTCGTCGTCGCCGCCATGAACGAGGCCAGGCGCCGCGACGTCCTGGTGCTCAGCGCCACCTGCTGGGAAGGCGGCGGCGCTCCCGGCTACTGGCCATGGGTGCAGGTTGTGAGGGACCTGGAACGGACCGCGCCGGCCCACGAGTGGCATGGCGCCCGCGCGGCCGCCGGTGACGCTCTGTCCTTCCTGCTCGGCGAGGTGAGCGAGGCACCCCGGCCGGCCGAATCCGAGACCGGCGGCTTCCGGCTCTACGACGCCGTCACGACCCTGCTGGTCACGGCGTCGCGTAGCCGCCCGGTGGTGGTGGTGCTCGAGGACCTGCATTGGGCTGACCCGGCGTCGGTCAAGCTCCTCGACTTCGTCGTCCGTCACAGCTGGTTCGAACGGCTGCTGGTGGTCGGTACCTACCGTGACGACGAGGTCGAGGCCGCCGGTCATCCCCTGGCGCCCCTGATCCTGCCCCTGGCCGCACACGCCACGACCATCGTCTTGCCGGGGCTGGACCGCGACTCGGTCGGTCTGCTCATGGCGCGCACTGCCGGGCGCGCGCCGGAGCGGGAGGTGACCGCTGCCGTCCATCGCCGGACCGGGGGCAATCCGTTGTTCGTCGAGCAGATGGCGCGCCTCTGGCACGGCGGAACGTCGCTCGAAGGTGTCGCCCCGGTAATCCGCGACGCCATCGACCGACGGCTTGCACACCTGCCGGCTCACGTTGTGGAGATCCTCACCGGCGCCGCGGTCCTGGGCACCGAGTTCGACACGAAGGTTCTCGCGGCATCTGTCGGTGCGACGGTCGCGGACGTGAACGCCGTCCTTCACCAGGCGGTCGCGGCCCGGCTGGTTGCATCGCTCGATGAGAGGCGATTCTCGTTTGCACACGAGCTCGTGCGAGAGACGCTGTACGGGTCGCTCGACGACGCCGAGCGGCGCCGCATGCATGGAGCCGTCGTCCGTGCGGTCGAGCGCTCACCTGACCTCAGGGGGCGGCTCGTCCCGGCCGACCGGGCCAACCACGCTCGCCTCGCCGTGCCCGATGTCGAGCCCGCCGCCGCGCTGGTTCTTCTCCTCGATGCCGCCCATGACGCGTCCAGGCGGCTGGCCTCGGAGGAGGCCGCACGCCATTACGGCCACGCTCTACAGCTCGTTCCCCCCGGCGCTTCCCGGCGTCGCGCGGCGATCGCGCTCGATCTCGGCGCCGAGCAACAGCGCGCCGGCGAGCTCACCCTCGCGCGCCAGACCTTCCATGAGGTGGTCGCCGTCGCCCGATCGCTCAACGATCCCGAGCTGCTGGCCCGCGCCGCGCTGGGGCTCCACGGGCTCGGCATCGCCCGGCGGGAACCGGGAAATGAGCAGGTCCACCTCATCGACGAGGCCCGCTCGCAGCTCATCGGTGACGACCCGGCGCCCGCAAGCGGGCTGGCGGTGCGCCTCCTGGCCGCCGCCAGCCGTGCTCGCTTCCATGACACGCCGGTTGACCCGGCCGCCCTGGAGCTCAGTGCCCGCGCCGTCGACCTCGCCCGTCGAAGCGGCGACGACGAGGCGCTGGGTTCGAGCCTCCTGGCCCGGCACGATGCCATCTGGAAACCCGGAACCGCGACGGAGCGAGCCGTGCTCGCCGACGAGATGACCGACGCCGCGCGTCGCCGGGGCGATCGGGAGTTGGAGCTGCAGGCCTCGCTGTTGCGGATGGTGGCCCTCCTGGAGGTGGGCGATCCCGCGGCTCTCGGCGAGCATGCCGCGTTCGTCGCGATGGCCGAGCGCGCGCGCCTGCCCTGGTTTCGGTATCTGGCCCTGTCGCGCCGGGGCACCATCGCGATCCTCACCGGCCGCTTCGAGCAGGCCCGATCCTTCATCGACGAGGCCTTCGCGCTCGGCGAGCGGCTGGGAGAAGCGGACAGGACGGGCGTGTGGCGCGGCCAGAGCTGGGGGCTCGCAGTGCTGCAGGGCAACTTCAACGAGGCGAGGGCCCTGGTCGACGCCTACCGCGCGGACGCCGACCCGTGGGGTTCCGTCGTCGGTGCCAGCTTGGCGGTAGGGGAGGGTGAGGTCGATCTGGCGGTCCGGCTGCTGGCTGACGTCACCCCGCTCCGTGAGCAGTTTCCCGGTTGGTTCTCGTTGATGCCGTTGATCGTCCAGGCCGAGGTGGCGGCCGCAACCCAGGATCCGCAGCTATGCGCGTCGGCACGTGCCGAGATCGGTCCGCTCGTCGACCAGTGGGCGGTAGTGGCCGCCGCTGTCCTGGTCCACGGGCCGATGGCGCACTGGTGCGCACTGATCGATGCCGCGCAGGGCCGCTGGGACGATGCCATTGCCGGATTCACGGCTGCCCATCGGGCGGCCGATCGCCTGGGCGCCCGGCCGTGGTCGATCGAGGCGCGCGCCCGTCTCGCCGATGCCCTGATCGCCCGCGGTCGACGCGTAGACGCGGGCATCGCGTCACGCTTGCTCACCGAGGTCGACCACGAGGCCGGCGACCTCGGCATGCTCGCCACCCTGGAGCGCGCCCGCCGGGCGCGGGCTCGAGCGGCCAACCGCCGGGTCGTGGCCACACCCGCGGGAACCGCCGGCGCCGCCAGCGTCTTCCGCCTCGACGGCGACGTCTGGACGGTCGCCTTCGCCGGCCGCACGGTCCACATGCCCGACGCCAAAGGGCTCCGTGACCTCCACACGCTCCTGGGACAACCGGGGACCGACGTGCCCGCCTATGTCCTCCTCGACCCCGGCCGGGGGAGGCCGCAGGTTCCCCCGCGATTCGGTGCCGACTCCATCATCGACGAGCGTGCAAAGGCCCGCTACCGCCATCGGCTCGCCGAGCTCGACGGGGAGATCGACCGGGCGCTCGAACGCCACGATGACGATCGGGCCGCCGAGCTCGATCACGAACGGCAGGCCCTGATCGATGAGCTCCGTCGCGCCACCGGGCTCGGCGGCCGCTCTCGCCGGCTCGGGGACGAGGGCGAACGAGCACGCAAGACAGTGACCGCACGCATCCGCGACAGCCTGCGGCGACTCGACCAGCGTCACCCGGAGCTCGCCCGTTACCTCCGAGCGACGATCTCGACCGGTTTCGTCTGCCGCTACCAGCCGGCCGGCGACGTCACGTGGAGGTTGTGACACACCCCGCTTGAGCGGAGGTCGGGCTCGCCCTCCACGGACCCTCGAAGGCGCCGTCGCCAGCAGCCCGCGAGATCGGGTCTCGCGGCTGCGAGACGGCGTCTCGCGCCTTGTCAGTGATCGCGCCAGTTCCCAGGCTCGCATCGCGGAGGTCATCGATGACGACGGTGATCGAGGTACAGGGACTCACGAAGCGGTACGGCGCCCACCTGGCCGCCGACGACGTCGGGTTCACGGTCGCCGAGGGCGAGATCTTCGGCATCCTCGGCGTCAACGGCGCCGGCAAGACGACGACCGTCGAGTGCCTCCAGGGGCTGCGGCGACCGGACCGCGGTCGCATGCGGGTGCTGGGCCTCGATCCGCAGACCGCCGGTTCCCGGCTGCGGGCGCTGGTCGGCAGCCAGCTGCAGGCCTCGGCGCTGCCCGACCGGCTGCGGGTGGAGGAGGCGGTCCTGCTCTTCGGTGACGGGGATCGAGCCTCGGCCGACCGGATCCTCGAGACGTGGAACCTGGCCGCGTTGCGTCGTTCGAGCTTCGCGTCGCTGTCGGGAGGGCAGCGGCAGCGCCTCTTCATCGCGCTGGCGCTCCTCAATGCTCCTCGGGTCGTGTTCTTCGACGAGCTCACCCAAGGACTGGATCCCCTCGCCCGTGGCGAGGTGTGGGGCGCAATCCGCGACGTCCGCGACGGGGGTGCCACGGTCGTCCTGGTCACACACTTCATGGACGAGGCCGAGGCCCTTTGCGACCGGGTCGCGGTCATGCGGGGTGGCCGCATCGTCGATGCCGGCACGCCGGCCGATCTCATCGCCCGCCACGCCCGCTCGACGAGCGTCACCTTCACGCCACCGGTGTGGCTCGACCCGGCCATCTTGACGACACTGCCGGGTGTCGACGGGGTGGAGCGCCACGGGGAGCGGATCCGGGTCATCGGCACGAACCAGCTGATCGCACCGGTGTGTGCCTCGGTGCTGGGCGACGACCAACTGGGGCCAGCCGACCTCCGCGTCCACCATCCCGACCTCGAGGACGCACTCATCGCTCTCATCAGCGAGCCCGGTGCGGCCGCCGGGATCCACGCACGGGAGGGTCTCACCCTCGAAGGAGTCTCGTGATGCGTTCCCTGTTGCGTCTCGCGGCGACCGAGATGAAGTTGTTCGTGCGGGAGCCGATGGTGCTCACGTTCGTGTTCGCCTTCCCGGTCCTCACGGTGCTGGTGCTCGGCGGGGTTTTTGACGACAACGATCCCAACTTCGAGGGCGCCCTGCCCTCGGATTACTACATCGCCGCCTACATCGGCGTCGTCATCGCCGCCATCGGCCTCGTCATGCTGCCGGTGCACCTGGCGTCGTACCGCGAGCGGGGGGTGCTGCGCCGCTTCGATGTCAGCCGCTACCCCCGCTGGGCGCTGCCGGCGGCCTGGATCCTCGTGGCCATGGCGATCACCCTTGCCGCCGTCGCTGTCCTGCTGGTCACCGGCGACCTGGTGTACGGGCTACCGGAGCCCGACGACCTTCTCGGCGTTGCCGTCGGCACCCTGCTCGGGGCGTTCGCGTTCATCAGCATCGGCATCGCCCTCGGCATGGCCCTCCCCAGCGCGCGCTCCGCCCAGGGCCTCGGCCTGCTGCTCTTCTTCCCCTTCTTCCTGCTCGGTGGCGCCGGTCCACCCCCGGACGCCATGGGCGACCCGATGAGCTCGATCGCGAACGTGGTGCCCCTCACCCACGTGGTGCGATCGATACAGGAGCCGTGGCTCGATCTGGGCAGCCCGAGCGGCCATCTGGTCGTGGTCGGGGTCCTGGCCGTGCTGGCCACCGTCGGATGGGTGGCCCTGAGCGCCCGGACCGCAGAGTGACCACGCCCAGCCGACTGAAGATGTGCCTTACGTGTGCCGCGGTCAGCCGCCACCGCGTACCCTCGGTCAGCCGGGGTCGCCGGCGACGACGACGCCGTGCTCGTAGGCGAACACGACGGCGTGTACGCGGTCGCGGAGACCGAGCTTCGAGAGGATGCTGCCCACGTGGCTCTTCACGGTCGCTTCGGATACCACCAACCGCCGGGCGATCTCGTTGTTGGAGCATCCACGTGCCACGAGGCCGAGCACCTCGCGCTCGCGGGGCGTGAGGGGCGCGAGCACCACCGCCGGCGGCTCGAGCGGCTCGGTCCGGGCCGCGAAGTCCTCGACCAGCCGCCGGGTGATCGACGGCGACAGCAGTGCGTCACCGCTGTGGACGACACGGATCGCCTCGAGTAGGCGCTCGCGCGGGGCGTCCTTGAGCAGGAACCCGGCCGCCCCGGCGCGCAGCGCGCCGAAGACGTACTCGTCGAGATCGAAAGTCGTCAGGACCAGCACTCGCGGCCGCGGCTCGATGCCGGCCCCGGTCAAACGCGCCGTGGCCTGGATACCGTCGGTGCGGGGCATGCGGATGTCCATGAGCACCACGTCCGGTCGCACCTCGCGGGCGCGCTCGATGGCCTCGGCTCCGTCGCCTGCCTCGCCGACGACCTCGAGGTCGTCCTGCGTCTCGAGGAACAGCCGTAAGCCGGTCCGGACGAGCTCCTGATCGTCGACGATCAGCAGTCGGATGCTCATGGGTCACCGCCGACCGGCAACCAGGCGGCGACCCGGTAGCCTCCGCCGACCCGCCGTCCGGTCTCGAGCTCGCCCCCGAGCAGGACGACCCGCTCGCGCATGCCGACGATGCCATGCCCCGTCGTTGTTTCGCCCCCATCGTGCCGGGTTGCCGCGTCGTCGACGACCTCGATCTCCAGACCCGAGCCGCGGAACGAGAGCGTCACGGTGACGCGGGTCGGGTGCGCATGCTTCAGGACGTTCGTGAGGGCCTCCTGGACGATCCGGTAGACGGAGAGCTCGACGCCGCCGGGAAGCGGACGCCGCTGGCCGGTCACCTCCAGCCGGACCGGCAGCCCGGCTGCGCGGTAGTCCGCGACGAGCCCGTTCAGGTCCCCGAGCGACGGCTGCGGGCGGGGTTCGGCGTCGTGCTCAGGGCTTCGCAGCAGCGCGAGTATCCGCCGCAGCTCGGTCAAACTCTGTTCGCCGCTCGTCTCGACGCGGGCCAGGGTCTCGTCGGCCACCGCGGGGGCGGTGAGCAGCACGTCACGTGCACCCCGCACGCCGACCAGCATCACGGTCACCGAGTGGGCGACTATGTCGTGCAGCTCGCGGGCGATCGACGCCCGCTCCTCGTGGACCGCGATCGTTGCCAATTGTTCGCGCTCCAGTTCGGCGAGAGCGGCGCGCTGGACGAGCGCGCGGGTGTAGCGACGCCGCGTCTGGGCGTACGCACCGAGTGCCCAGATGCCGGCGGCAAGCATGACGGCGACGGTTGCGCCGAACGCCGCCGACGCGTGCCGACCCTCGGTGTCTGCGGTCGCGGCCGATAGCGCCGCGGCGAGAGCCGCAACTGGCACGAGTGCAGCGAGCGATACGCGCGGCTCGCACTCCGCGGCGGTCGTGTAGAGGGCGACCCCGGCGATGAGCCCGGTGGGCTCCCCGCCGACGGCCACGACCCCTGCCGTTGCCGCGAGTGTGGCGGCGAGCACCGCGAGCGGTGCCGATCGGCGCAGGACCAGCGACCCGCCGGCGACTGCCGCCAGAACGACCGCGCTCCACCCGGCCTCGGCGACGACGGCGAGCTCGAGGCCGGTGGCCAGCAGCGCAAGCGCCAGATCGATCGCGAACGAACGCCGGTCACGGGGCCGGTCGGCGACCGATGGTGCGGGCGGGTCGATCAAGCCAGATCCCGGCGTTGTTCGGCGAGGACCGCTGCGAGCAGGGCTGCAGCCGTCCAGCCGACGACGACCAGCGCGGCCCCGCCCCCCGAGAGCGAGCCCGCGTTGGGATCTCCGGCCAGCACCGCTGCGGCGCCGAAGGGCGTGTACTCGAGGACGGTCTCGCTGACGAGACTGAGCAGCGGCGTCACCACGAACATCAGGATCAGCGCGCCGACCACGCCAACGGCCTGGTTACGGACGAGCGCGCCGGCCGCAACCCCCATGATCGCGCACAGTCCCGCGGCGACGATGCTCCCCGCCACCACGGAGGCGATCGCACCGGAGCCGACGCCCGGGCCCGGCTCGCGGCCCAGCAACGGAAGCCCGAGTGCCATGGACGCCGCCGCCGTCAGCGCCCCGACCGCGAGGCCGATGGCGGCGTAGGCGCCGGCCCGCGCCAGCAGAAGTTGCGCGCGGCTCCGCCCGGCTGCGAGCGCCGCCGGGGCCGCGGTTCGATGACGGTATTCGCCGGCCGCGCCGACGAGCCCGAACAGCAGGAGCATGACCGGCAAGCCCGCGAGCGCCTCCTGCTTGTCGGCCACCGTTACCAGGTCCTCCGACAGGGTCACGATCAGAACGTTGGCGGCCGACAGCGCCACACCGATCACCGTGTACACGAACAGGGTGCGGGTGGTCACGGTCTTGATCAGCTCTCCAGTGATCAGCGAACTCACGCTACGCCCTCCTCGGTCAGGTCGAGGAAGACGTCCTCGAGCGAACCATTGCGCGGGGACAGCTCGTGCAGGACGACACGCTCGTCGTGGGCGAGCTCGCCCACCTGCGCCGCGTCCATCCCTTCGATCAGGAGCCGGCCCGCGGGCTCTTGGAGCTCGGCCCGCCCGCCCGCATGCCGGATGACCGCGGCCAGGCGCTCGCCACTGGGAGTGCTGACGATGACCCCGCCGCGGCCGAGCCGCTCGAGCTCGTCGATAGATCCCTGGCGGACGAGCCGGCCCCGGTGTATCACGACGACGTCGTCGACCGTCTGGGCGGCCTCGGACAGGACGTGGCTGGAGAGCAGCACGGTCCTCCCGCTCGCCGCGCGCTGACGCAGTAGGGTACGCACCCAGCGGATGCCCTGGGGGTCCAGTCCGTTCAGCGGCTCGTCCAGAACCAGGATGTCCGGGTCTTCGAGCAGCGCTGACGCAAGTCCGAGCCGCTGCCGCATGCCCATCGAATACGTCCCAACCCGGCGGCCCGCCGCCTGCTCGAGGCCGACGATCGCCAGGAGCTCATCGACACGACCGCGTGGCAGCCCCGCGAGTGCCGCGAGCGACCGCAGGTGGTCGCGCGCCGAACGGCCCGGATGCGCGCCGCAGGACTCGATGTAGACGCCGAGCTTGCGGGCGCCTGGAGCCGTCGAGTCGATCGGCACGCCGTCGATGAGCACTCGGCCCGCCGCGGGACGAGCGATCCCGACGATCGCCTTGAGGGCAGTGGTCTTGCCGGCGCCGTTGGGTCCGAGAAAGCCCGTCACCGCGCCCCGCCGCACCGTGAATGACAGATCGTCCAC
The DNA here is from genome assembly GCA_046726215.1 of Actinomycetota bacterium. Lineage (GTDB taxonomy): Bacteria > Actinomycetota > Acidimicrobiia > Acidimicrobiales > VFJN01 > DASQUK01. The sequence goes on from JBKPAA010000007.1 coordinate 9,748, forward strand.
CGCCGTCACTTCGCGATAGCGCTTCGTTAGGCCCTCGACCACGATCGCCGCCGGGAGTAGCTGAGGGGGTTTCATGGCGCCATGATCCGCCACTCCGGTCTCGCGGTCATCGGCTCACGGATCGAATTTCGTCCTCGACCCTGGTCGGAGGGCACTGCGGCCGGCCTCCGACCAACGGCGGACGCACGGGCGCGTCGTCACCGGGCCCGGGACGGCTCCGGTGTCACAGTTCCCGGGCGGTGCCGGCCCATGCCGCCCGTCGGTCAGCTGGCGGCGACGACGTCGAACTCGTTGCCCTCCGGATCGGCAAGGGTCGTCCAGCGGTAGCCCTGCTCGTCGAAGTCGCCGAGACGGGTGGTGCCGAGTTCGAGTAGGCGGTCGACCTCGGTGGGGAGGACGGCGACATCGAGGTCGACGTGGACGCGGTTCTTCGTCGCCTTCGGCTCGGGAACCGCGACGAAGCTCCACGCGGGCTCGCCGGCAAGTTGCACATAGCCATCGGAAGCGTCGTCAGGGACCGCACGATCGAGGACCGCTCCCCAGAAGCGGGCGACGACGAGCGGGTCCGCGCAGTCGAACGTTATGGAAGCGAGGCTCGGGGTCATTGCGTCCCTCCTGGGGTGATGGGCCAACACACTTCGGTCCTGGCCGGGGCGAGGTAGTGCTCGCGAATGGGGCCCGGGCCACCGATGCCCCGTTCGGCGACCACGGCCCCGAGCGCGCCGTACGCCTGGTCGAGGTCGACGAAGGGCCCGTCGTGGACGAGGACCGCCACGCTGGTGGCGGGAAGGGCGACGACGTCGGCGGCGGCGTCGGTCACCGGCACGAACGCGGTGACCTCGCCAGGAGAGGGCAGATTGACGCCGTCGTGGGGGACGATGAAGAGTCATGTCGATGATCGTGCAAGTCCCGGGCGGCCAGGTCCATGTCGCCGACAGTCCTGGCGACGATCCGGCGCTGGTCCTGATGCATGGGTTTCCCGATGACTCGCGCATCTACGACCGCATCGTCCCTCTCCTCGGCCCGCGACGAGTCGTGACCTTCGACTTCCTCGGCTACGGCCGCTCCGATCGCCCTGACGCCGCCGCTCTCGAGGTCCTCGACCGCGAGCACGAGCTCGGCGCCGTCCTGGACGGCCTCGAGCTCGAAGGCGTCACGCTCGTCGCACACGACGCCTCCGGACCGGTTGCGATCGACTATGCGTTGCGCGAGCCCAGCCGGATCGGCCACATCGTCCTGCTCAACACCTACTACGGGCACGCGCCGATGCTGCGACTGCCCGAGATGATCCGGCTGTTCGCCGATCGGCAGCTCGCCCCACTTGCGGACGCGATGGTTGCCGACCCTGACCAGCGCCTATGGCTGCTCCAGCACACCGCGCGCCAGTTCGGCAGCGAAGGACTTGAACCCAACGGGATCGAGGCGACGTCCATCCTGGTGCAGTTCTTCGGCGACGGCGACGTCCCCGACGCCCTGCCTGCGATTCGAGCCTGGACCGGGGCTCTGTTCGCCCAGCTCGACGAGCAGGATGCGCGCATCGTCAACGGCCGGCTGGCCTCGCTGGACATTCCAGTCGCGCTGGTGTTCGGCGAGCGCGACGAGTACCTGAGCCCCGAGCTCGCCGGTCACATCGCTGGCCTCCTGCCGCAGTCGACGGTCCACATAGTCGACGACGCCTCGCATTGGCCCCAATGGGACCAACCCGAGACGGTCGCCGGGCTCCTGCTCGCCGCTGGTTGACGGCACCGGCCCGATCGGTTCTCGCCCGCCGACGATTGCCCGGACGCGGTGATCGCCGGGCCCGAGAGGCCCGGCGATCACTGTTGCCGTGGTGCGTCTGCCCGTGCCAGACGCTGGCGGCGGGGTCACGCCTTGGTGTGGCGCAGGTGGACCAGTCCGGCGGTGACCAGGGCGGCCATCACGGCGGCGGCTACAAAGGCGACCCAAGCGGCGATGCCGGCGATGCGGCCGATGGTGGCCCAGGCGTAGCTCGACAGCAACAGTCCCCGGAGGGTTTCGCCCCGGAACAGGGAGTCGCGCTCGCCCTTGAGCTGGTCGGCGGTGGCCTGGAGCTCGTCGATCTGGGCCTGGGAGGCGCCGGCTTCGCGGGCGTCGACAACGGCCTGGGCGGCCCCGCGGTCGTCGATCTCGGCGTAGGTCTTGCCGTCGGCGATGCCTTGCATGTGGCCGTTGATGAAGCTGGCGTAGGCCTCGGCCTCGGTGCCGGTGGTGACCTGCTGGTCGGCGAACTTGACCAGGTCGTCGCGTCCTTCCTCGCGCAGGCTGGCCTCGTCGGGGAAGAAGACCCGCTGCGATGACAGCTCGTCGTGGACGTAGTCGTTGGCGAAGTTGGCGCCCCAGGTGAGCAGGCCGCCGGCCACTGCGAACACGGCCGCCGCGACCAGACCAAAGGCGATCAGCAGCTTGTCGATCCGGCGCCTCGGCAGGCGGACCACCTCGTCGTCGCGTCGGTCGGTGGTCAGCGGGCTTTCGATCGTCGAGGTTGTCATCTCCGTTCCCTCCCGTTCTGCTGCGGATCGAACGATCCGGACAACTCGACGGTACGAACAGGGCCGCCACCGCTATAGAGCCGAAGGTCCCGCCCGCCGCCCGCATCGGGCACAAGCCAGGCGCCCGCAGGGCGCGACGAGGCGTGCGTGCTGCGTCGCGACTGAACGTGTAGCTGTGGGCTGGTATGCCAGTGATGCCAGCGGCCTGCAACCGGAAGGAGGAGGGGCCCGAGCCACAAGGCCGAGCACCCGAACGCGTCAATGGAGAAACGAGCACTCGAAGGCAAGGTGGCGCTGGTTGCCGGCGCCAGCCGCGCCGCCGGGCGGGCGATCGCGGTCCAGCTCGGCGCCGCCGGCGCCACGGTCTATTGCACCGGGCGGACGACCAGGCGCGACCGGTCGGAGATGGACCGGCCGGAGACTATCGAGGAGACGGCCGAACTGGTCGATGCCGCCGGCGGGCGAGGCGTGGCCGTCCAGGTCGATCACCTCCAGCCGGAGCGGGTTGCGGCCTTGGTGGGCCGCATCGAGCGCGAGCAGGGCGCCCTCCACGTGCTCGTCAACGACATCTGGGGTGCGACCACCATGGAATGGGACAAGACGGTGTGGGAGTCCGCGCTGGAAACGGGGCTGCAGACCCTGCGGCGTGCCGTGGATGCCCATGCCATCACCGCCCACTTTGCGCTCCCGCTGCTGATCCGGTCGCCGGGCGGGCTGGTCGTCGAGGTGACCGACGGGACCGCGGAGTACAACGCCACCAACTACCGCGTGTCGTTCTTCTACGACCTGGCCAAGGCCGCCAACCTCCGCATGGCGTTCGCGCTGGGGCATGAGCTGGCGCCATACGGCGGCACGGCGGTGGCGCTGACCCCCGGCTGGCTCCGCTCCGAAGCCATGCTCGAGGCATTCGGCGTCACCGAGGCCAATTGGCGCGACGCCACCGAGCGGATCCCCCACTTCGCCATCGCCGAGAGCCCCGCCTACGTCGGTCGCGCCGTCGCCGCCCTCGCCAGCGACCCCGACGTGGCCCGCTGGAACGGTCAGTCACTGTCGAGCGGGCAGCTCGCAAAGGTGTACGGGTTCACCGACCTCGACGGCAGCCAGCCCGATGCCTGGCGCTACGTCCCCGAGGTCCAGGACGCCGGCAAACCAGCCGACACCACCGGCTACCGATGACGCTCGCCCCCGCGACCCCGACGACGCGGCGCGTCCACCGGGTCAGCCGTCAGCGATGGCGGCGTCGGCGTCGCCGCCGGTCGGGCCGCGCAGGGGTTTGAGCGTGCAGTCCCAGGCTCCGTTGTCCCTGTGCGGCTCCTCGCTCATGAACCTGAGCCGGCAGTCGATGTCGTTGAGCAGGAGCCCGGGCTGCAGGGCCGGTTCCCAGCGTGCGCTGCGGCTGTCGTCGGGCTCATCCGGTACCAGCGGCCTGAACGCCACGAGGGCGTTGATCACGCTGGCGGCCACGAGGGCCCACAGGAAGGGACGGGTGTTGCGCGTGGTCGCCGCGATCCAGAGCACGAGCGCCATGACGGCCGGCAACAGGTGGACGCCCTTCCACGGAAACTGAAAGAACAGCGCCTCGGTGGCGACGAGGGCGAGGACCGAGAAGCGGACCAGCGGTTCGCGAGCCCAGCGCCTCAGCGATGCCAGCAGCGCCGAGCCGGCCGTCGCCACCAGCGCGATGAAAACGGTGCCGGCCACGACGAAGTTCTTGTAGAGGAACCGACCGAGGTGGTTGGCGAAACCCCTGAAGCCCTCGCCGTAGTTGAGGAACTCGAACGTGCGGTCGAAGGACAGCCACGCCGGCACGTAGAGCAACACCGCCAGCGGTGCGAGGACGAGCAGCGAGCGGACGCATCGGCGCCGGTTCGTCGGCTCCCATCCATCGGCGACCAGGAACGCGGCAACGACGAGGAGCGTCGACATGCGGGACCCGACGGCGAGCGCGAACAGCACGCCGGCGACCAGGCTGCGGCCGCGGAGGTGAACCAGCGCCCCCCACACGAAGAACATCGCCGCCCAGATGAAGTCACCGGTGGACGTGGCGGCGATCACGACGATCGGCGAGGCCAGGAACGCGACGCCGACGAGATCGCCGTTGGGATGGTCCCACGCCCGCACGAGCCGAGCGATGCCGACGACGGCGCCCCCGGCGGCGGCGGCGGTCGCAAGGTTGACCGCGAGATGGCCGCCGATCGGGTCGAGCGCGGCGACGATCGCCTCGAAAACCGGCACGCCGGGGTTGCGAGAAGGGGCGTAGCCGAACTGGCGGATGCGCTCGCCCGCCCTGAGCACGTCGCCGATGTCGATGTCGGTGCCGTACCCCATCCACAGGATGGGTAGCGTCACGACGGCGGTGATCGCCAGCAGCGCCCAGTCGCCGAGGCCCCGGGTCGCCGCCGCTTCGGTCGTGTCGTCGGGTTGTCCGGCGGCGCACCCGCCGCCCGCCCCGGTGCCGCGCGAGACATGGGGCGTCGGCACCGCGGGCGGCATCCGGCGGACAGTAGTGGAGCCGAATCGCGAGCCGTGGGCGCCGCTACAGCTAGCGGAGGTCCTGGACGAGGTCCTCGAGCCGGTCGTAGGAAACCTGCATGCCGCTCTCCATCCCCGTGGCCAGCACGGTGTCGCGTTCCTCCTGCGACGAATGCTGGACCAGCACCGTCATCGTCGTGGCGCCGTCGGCCTCGTCGAGGGTCATGGTCACGACTGGATAGGCGTCGGGGCCCGGGTCGGGTACGCCCTCGAACATCTCCGTGTACACCAGCCGGTGCGGGCGGGCGATCCCCCGGTACTCGCCGTGGAAGCCGACCTCCGTGTCGTGTTCGCGGATCACGAACCGCCACGTGCCGCCCTCGCGCAGGTCGATTTCGCAGACGAGCCACTCCGACGTCTCGTAGCCCCACCAGCGCTTGACGAGCTCCGGCGTGGTAGAGGCCTTGAAGACCAGGTCGGCCGGCGCGTCGAAGATGCGGGTGACGAGGTACTCGGTGTCCGACGGCAGGGTGACGACGGCCGAACCGTGGCGGTTGCCGACGGTGTCGTTGCTCTTCATGGTTGGTTCTCCTGATCTTGGAGCTCGACGAGCAGGTCGTCGAGCCGGTCGAGACGGGTATTCCAGGTGCGCTCGAAGGTGCCGGTCCAGTCGTGGATGGGCTTGAGCGCCGGCCCGTTGACCCGGTACCAGCGATGCCGTCCCTCGGCCCGAACGATTACGACATCGACCGCGCGGAGCACGCCGAGGTGCTTGGACACCTGCGGCTGGCTGAGGCCTAGCCGGTCGACGAGCTCGCCGACCGTCGCCTCCCCGGTGCCCAGGGCATCGAGGAGATCACGGCGGCTCGCTTCGGCGACGGCGTTGAACGCATCGGTCGTCGTGCGTGTGCGAGCCATGAGGCAATCATATGTCGATATAGGAATATGTCAAGGCGGTCCATGGGAGAGAAACTCATAGGCATCAAATGATTCGATCTCTATCATTTGGAGTGCTCATGCAATTGAAGGGAGAGCCAGATGACCGACCAGATCACTTCGTTCCTTTCGGCGTGGACTGACGCCGAGCGCAGCGGGGATGCGACGGCGCTCGACCGCCTCCTCACCGACGACTTCGTGGGGGTCGGGCCCCTCGGGTTCACGCTCCCGAAGGCTGCGTGGCTGGCGCGGCACGGGCCGGGGGAGCTCACGTACGAGACCTTCCAGCTCGACGAGGTGCAGACGCGGGTCCACGGCGACACCGCGCTGATCACCGCCCGCCAGGACGCGAAGGGCGCGTACCAAGGCCACCCCACGCCGGAAGCCGTCCGGGCCACCCTCACGCTCGTCAGCGAGCCCGACGGCTGGCGCCTGGCCGGCATCCACATGAGCTTCATCGCGGGGTCGCCCGGTGCGCCCCCCATCCCCGGCGGCGGGCCTGGCGGCTCGGGAGCCGGGGAGGAGGGTCGGACCTACGGCGCCGAACCCCGGCGCTGACCGGGCGCCTCCGGCGGTGCCGGCGGCTCGGTGGGCGTTGACGGCTCGGGTGGTGTGGCCGGTTCCGGCACGGTTGCGGGTCGCGGCGATTCTGATGCCGGCGGTGCCGGTGGCTCGGCGGGCTCCTCGAGGATCTCGACGACCACCTCACGCATGGCCGGCGCCCATCCGATCGCCGCGGTGTCCTCGTCGGGCGCCCCCGGTGGCTCGGCGGGCGGGCCCGTGGGGACGGTCGTCGTCGCGGACGTCGTGGTCGTTGACGTCGTCGTCGAGGGCGGGGGCTCGGGCGCATTCGTCGAGGGGGCGGTGGTCGACGGGGTGGTTGTCGACGGCGTGGTTGTCGGCGTGGTAGGGGGCGTTGTCGGAGCGGGGGCTGTTGCCGGGGGCGACGGGGGCGTGGACGACGCCGTCGTGGTCGGCGGTGCAGCGGGCGGCGCGCCGGCGCTCGGGGTGGACGGAGGCACCGGGCTCGGGAGCGGGCGAGCGGACGCCGGCGGAGTCGGGCTCGGCGCCGGCGGCGCCGCGTCGGGGGCTGGCGGGATCGGCGGTGGTCCGGGTGACGGCCGTGGTGGCGGAGTCGGCTCGCGTGGCGGCATGCCGATCGACGGGAGGCGCTCGACGGCGCCGGTCTCGTACATGTCCGCCAGGCTCAGAACGACGCGTACGTACTCGTCGGCGTTGTTGTAGCGGCGGACCGCCTGGGCACGGGCGTCGGGGCTGCGGAGGTCGGTGTCGCCTGCGCAGAGGTACCGGGCCGCGCCATAGGCGGCGTCGATGATGTTGTCGGGGTCACGGCGCCCGTCGCCGTTGCCGTCTACGCCGACCGATCGCCAGGTCGACGGGATGAATTGCATCGGCCCCACCGGCCGGTCGTAGGCCGTGTCGCCGTCCAGGGCGCCATCGTCGGTGTCGCGGATGAGGGCAACGTTGGGTCGCCCGTCCAGCGGGATGCCACGGATCGGCTTGGTGCTGTAGCCGTCGTCGCGCAGCAGCGCGCCGCCGAAGCGGCCGTGGTTGGACTCCACCCGGCCTATCGCCGCCAGGAGCGTCCAGCGAATGCCGCACCCGGGATCCTCGGCGGCCAGCCGCGCCGCCGCCATGACGTAGGCGTCCACCGCCACCGAGGGCATGCCGCTCTCCCCGAGACTGTCGATGACCCGGGCGCTCGACAGCACCGCTCGCACGGGCTCGGACACGGGGTCGGCGCCCACGGGAACCGCCGCCAGCATCTCGCCGTCGAGGAAAGGCTCGAGCGCGGTGTCGTCCTGGAACGGCAGGCTGCCGTTGAGCCCGGGGACCGACGACGGGCCGGCCTCGGTCGGCGTCATGGCCATGGTGCCGACGCCGACGCTGCCCGACAGGGCGACGGCCATTGCGATCAGGACGGCTTGCCGCCACCGCCGGGATGCCCCACGCCACAACGACTCGGGAACCTTCATGGCATGTCTCCGCTCTGGGCTCAGCGCAGGTCGAGTTGGTGCACGCTGCCGCCGACGATGGTCACGTCGGCCATCGGCGTGCCGCCCTCGTCCAGCACCTCGTAGCGACCCTCAGTGATCTCCGGGAACACGGCCGTCCACGCCCAACCATCACCTTCGGTCGCACGGCCGCTCGGGGCCGTCGGGATCGACCGGTGGTGGACGCCGGTGTGGAACCGGGCCCCGGGCTCACCGGCCGGGCAGGCCTCGAGCTCGCCCGCGGGGGTCCGGTCGGCGAGGTAGACCACCAGGGCACCCACGTCGCCGCCGATGTCCAGCACCGGGGCGCTGTGCGCCCCGGGCCGGTGGTGGTTGTGGTCGGCCGACATCACGCCGCAGCCGGTACGTCGTAGCCGGCGTAGGGCAGGCCGATGTAGGGGAAGACGTCGAGGAACGTCCGCCCCGGGTTGTTGAAGGTGCCGTCCTCGATCACGTTGACGGCGCCGTCGGGGGTGAACGTCGGGTCGACGAGTGGGTACGTCGCGCCGGCGACGGCCCGCAGCTCGACCGTGACGATGTCGTCGGTCAGGCGCCGGCCGTTGGGGAACCCGGCGAGGTCGCCGCCCAGCAGGCCAAGGCGGTTCGGCGTGGCGGCGGGCGGGATGGCGACGTTGAGCCGCAGCTCGTCGGCCTGGGTGGTCCCGGTGAAGTTCTGGAACCCGGGGATCAGGCCGGACGGTATGCCGGTCAGGAGGATGGCCAGGAGGTCGGCGCGGTCCTTGTTCAGGGCCGCCAGGTTGGGGAACACGCCCGGGTACAGGACCGGCAGCAGCGCCGCCAGCTCGGGCCGTGCCACGTACTTGGCGAAGCTCGAGTCGTCGTCCGGGCCAACCGAGTTCCACTCGTCCTTGCGGGCCATCGGCACGATGACCTCGTTGAACAGCGGGTTGCCTAGGCGAGACACCTGCATCCAGGGGCCGGCGCCGAGCCAGCCGCGGTCAGGCTTGCGGATCTTGGCCTTCTGGCGGTACGCCGCCCCCCACACGCCGATGACGGCGTTGGGAGACAACGGGTCGCTCGGCACCTGCCCATCCCGCGTGAGGTCGGCGATGGGCACCTGGATGGCGATGGTGTGCACGTTGGCCTGCGCCAGCGAATCGCGGCCATCGTCGGCGGCCGTGGGGATCAGGTGCAGGTTCTGGAACGGCCGCAGGGTGCCGAGGTCGAACACCGCGCCGAGGTCGACGAAGAACGCGTCGGCCCGCTGGCCGGCGAACACCTTCACGGAGCCCAGCGTCGCCACTGCCGCGGAGGCCAGCGACACGTAGTTGGGCGTGGAACGGGGCCCGATGTTGCAGGGCGGCGAGGCCAGGCCCCTGCCGAGCACCGTCGTCCGCGGCGATCGTCCCCTGCGGTACTCGATCTTGGTCACCTTGTAGCTCTGACGGCGGTTCCAGTTGGCGCTGTCGAGCGAGGCGATCGGGCCGGTGTTGTAGAGGAAGGTGTTGGGGTTGGTGATGACGGTCTTGAAGCGGAACTGGTACGTGATGTTCGGCTTGCCGTCGCCATCGTTGTCGATGTTGACGTTGTAGGCGACGTCGTCGTCGAACTCGTAGAAGTTGGGGCCACCTGCGGGCGCTTCGACCGGCAGGTAGTTCGTGAGGATGGTGACCGTGTTGCCCGGCGTCCGCCAGGCGTACGTGTCGGTGTTGTCGGCAACGGGATCCTTGGAGATCGCCGGTGCCTCGCGATGGGATGACATGACGGCGTCTCCTCTCAGCGAGCAGCCCGCAGCACCTTGGCCACGAGCGCCTTGTCGGTGAAGCTGACCTCGCGCTCGCCGACGAGGATCTCGACGTCGCCGGTGGCGGCATCCTTGATCTCGACCAGGACGGGGCCGGGCACGTCCGCGGCCTCATCGGGTCGCAACGGCTCGTCGGTGTCGGCGGCCGCGGCCGACGACAGCGCAAAGCCGCCGGCGGCGGCGAGACCGGCGGCGCCCACGGCACCGGCCGACCCCTTGATCAGGAAGGAACGTCGGGTAACGGGATCCATGCTTGCCCCTTTTGCCTGGGTCATCGATCGTGGGGTGCCCACGTCGAGCCACGATTCGGTGCCGTCCGGCACGCCAGATGACGGGGCCGCGAATTTTTCCGGGGGCGGGCGTAGCGTGGTCGTGCGTGGATGAGCGGGTCGAGTACGTGACGGCGGCGCCATCACCCCAGCTGGCGCCCTTCATCGATGGTTACCTCGGCTATCGCCTCGGCGGGTTCCCGCCCGGGTTGCACCGGGGCTTGCCGTCCCGCCACATGACGTTCATCGTGAGCATCGGCCCGAGCATCGACGTCGTCACCCAGACCGACTCCTGTCAGGCGGGGGAGAGCTACTCCTGCGTGCTGGGCGGGCTCCAGGCCAGTGCAGCGGTGATCTCCCACACCGGGTACCAGGAGGGTGTGGGTATCAGCCTTACGCCCCTGGGGAGCCGGGCGCTGTTGGGGATGCCCGCCCGGGCGCTGTGGAACACATCGGTGGAGTGCGCCGACGTCGCCGGCTCCGCGGGTCGCGAGCTGTGGGAACGGCTCCAGGGCCTGACGAGCTGGGCGGACCGTTTCGCGGCCTGCGACGGCGTCCTCACCCGGCTCGCCGATCCCGACCTCGTCGTGGCGCCGGAGCTCCGGGGTGCCTGGCACGCACTGGTGCGATCCGGCGGGAGCCATCCGATCGGCCGGCTCGCAGAGACGGTGGGGTGGAGCCGTCAGCACCTGGCGCGTCGGTTCCGCGACGAGTTCGGGATCGGTCCCAAGCTGGCCGCCCGCGTCGTGCGTTTCGAGCGGGCGAGGCACATGCTGCAGGCCAGTCCATCGTTCGTCACGATCGCGCAGGTGGCGGCCGCATGTGGGTACTACGACCAGGCGCACCTGGATCGGGACTTCGCCGACCTGGCCGGATGCACGCCCACGGCCTGGCTGGCGGAGGAGCTTCCATCTTTCCAAGACGCCGCCGCCGACGCCGTGTGATCGTTGCGGCCATGGCAACGACAACCAGGCATGCGACCGTGTGGCCCGTCCTGTCGTATCGCGATGCGCGGGCCGCCATCGACTTCCTCGCCAAGGCGTTCGGGTTCGAGGAGCGCTCCGCGTACGCGCGCCAGGACGACCCGTCGATCATCGAACACGCCGAGATGCGGTGGCCCCTCGGCGGCGGCGTCATGTTCGGCACCGCCGGGAAGGACGACTCGCCGTTCGGTCGACGCATTCCGGGCAACGACTCGGTGTACGTGGTGTGCGAGGACCCCGACGGGCTGTTCGATCGGGCGGTGGCCGCCGGCGCCGAGGTGGTGCGCGGGCTCGTCGACGAGGACTACGGCTCCCGGGGGTTCACCGTTCGGGACCCGGAGGGGAACCTCTGGAGCTTCGGCACCTACGCGGGGGAATGAAGAGCCCTACGCCCGCGGTGTGACAATGCCGGCGTCATAGGCGCGGATGATCGCTGCCGGCCGGTCACGGACGCCGAGCTTGGCGAAGATCGCGGAGATGTGGCCCTTGACCGTCCGTTCGCTGACGTAGAGCGACTCCGCGATCTCCGCGTTGTTGGCCCCCGAAGCGACCAGGCGCAGCACCTCCCGCTCCCGCTCGGTGAGCGGGTCGACCGGGCGATCGGCCGCCGAGGCGACGGCGCCCGGTCGTTGCCGCAGCACGGTGAGGACCCGGTCGGCGACCCTCGGGTCGAGCCAGGAGCCGCCCTTAGCCGTCACCCGGATGGCGCCGACGAGGTCGGCGGCGGGGGCGTCCTTCAGGACGAAGCCGGCGGCCCCCGCCTCGATGACGCCCCACAGCACCTCGTCGTCCTCGAAGGTCGTCAGGGCCAGGACCCGGCGGTCGCCGTCGGTGGCGAGCTGGCGGGTCGCTTCGATCCCATCCAGGACCGGCATGCGAACGTCCATCAGCACGACGTCCGGATCGAGGGCCCGGGCGGCGTCGACGCCGGCACGCCCGTCGGGCGCCTCGCCCACGACCTCGAAATCGTCCTCGGCCGACAGGATCAGCCGCAACCCCGCCCGCACCAGCTCCTGATCGTCGACCAGCAGCAGCCGGATCATGGTTGCCCCTCCCGCTGGGTCGTGGCGCCCGTCCGCTCGAGGGGGATCGACCCCTCGACCGCCCAGCCGTCGCCCTCGGGTCCGGCCGAGACCGCGCCGCCGACCGCGCCGACGCGCTGCTGCATGCCCTCGAGGCCGGTGCCGCCTCGGCCCGCCGGGGCCGGCGGAGCGTGGCGGGCCGGGCCGTTGCGCACCGACACGGCCAGGCGGACGCCATCCACGGCGACCCGCACGACCACGTCCGACCCGGGCGCATGGTGCTCGACGTTGGAGAGCGCCTCCTGCACCATCCGGTACGCGGCCAGGCCCGCGTACGGATCCACCGCTCGCAGATCACCGAGAAGCTCGGCGCGCACCGGCTGTCCCGCCGCGGCCGCCGTATCCACGAGCCCAACGATGTCGGCGGCGCCCGGCTGCGGGTCCGCACCGGCCTCGTCTGGCGTGCGCAGCAGGCCGACGATCGCCCGCACGCTCTGGAGGCTGCCGCGGCCGGCCTGCTCCGCCCGGTCGAGCGCCTCGGCCGCCGCCGCGGGGTCCCTGGTGAGCACCCGCCGGGCGCCGCTCACGTTCAGCAGCATGACGGTGAGGCTGTGACCGACCACGTCGTGGACGTCGCCGGCGATGCGCTGGCGCTCGGCCGCGCTGGCCGCCGCCTCCAGGCGGCCCTGCGCCTCGGTCAATGCCGCCACGAGCCTGCGTTCCCGGCGCAGGATCCGCCCGATGCACCAGACGATCAGGCCGCCCGTGGCGAAGTACACGAACGCCTCCCCGTCCTCGTCCCAATCGCCCACGGCGTAGGCGAGAGGGATGACGATCGAGGCGGCCATGGCGGCCGTGATCTCGGCCGCGAGCGACTCACCACTGGCGGCCAACCATGCCACCGCCAGCAGCGCCAGGAAGTTCGCTCCGGGGGCGTCGTAGACGCCGACCAGCACGCCCGGGATGCCGACCCCGGCAACGAGCATCGTCCAGGGCCCGACCCGCACGTCGCCGGCCAGCAACGCCCAGGGAACCAGCGCGGCGATGACGCCGATGACCAGCCCCACCTCGAGTGGCGACGTAGCGAAGACCAGGAGCGCCGCCACCAGCGCGGCCACGGGGAAGGCGAGGCTCATGGCGAAGGTTCCGCCCCACGATCGCAACCCGTCCTCGCTCATGGACCGAGCGTAACGACGGGCTGCGCCGGAGGCATCGTCCCCTGGTACGGGGGGACCCGTCCTCCGGTACGGGCCAGAACCGCCCGGCGGTCCCGCGGAAAACGGCCGGTGGGCCGATGTGGGCGAACCGCCTCCGACCGGACGATGAGGTCGTTCATCCACATCGTCGGAGGCTCGTCATGTTCACCCGCATCGGTCGCTTCACCGTCCGCCGACGCCGCTTGGTGCTCGCTCTGACCGTCCTGTTCGTGCTCGCCGCCGGGGCCGGAGGTGCGGGGGCGTTCGGCGCGTTCGAGGACGAGGGCTTCGAGGATCCGGGCTCCGAGTCCCACCGCGCCAGTCGATTCCTGCAAGAGGAGATAGGCACCGACGACCCCGAGATGGTCCTCGTCGTCGAGGCCGCAAGTGGCTCCGACGTCGACGACCCGGCGGTCGCAACCGCAGGGACCGAGCTCACCGAGTCGCTGGCCAGCGAGCCGGAGGTCGCGTCCGCCATCTCTTACTGGTCGCTGGGTGGCGCACCCGAACTACGGTCCAACGAGGGAACGGCGGCGCTCGTGGTGGTCGACGTCGACGGCGACGATGAGACCGTCGGGGACCTCAGCGACCGCTATGCCGGCGCCCACGGTCCCGTCAGAGTCGGCATCGGAGGTGAGGACGCCATCGACGCCGCCATCGAGGAGCAGCTCGGTTCGGACCTGGCCCGGGCCGAGAGTTTGGCCATCCCGGCCACGCTCGTCCTCCTCGTGCTCGTGTTCGGCGGGGTGGTGGCTGCGTCCCTGCCGCTGGCGATGGCGCTGGTGTCGGTCACCGGCACCCTGCTCGCCCTCTTCGCCGTGGCGCAGGTGACCGACGTCTCTATCTACTCGATCAACCTGACCACCGCCCTCGGCCTCGGACTCGCCATCGACTATTCGCTGTTCATCGTGAGCCGCTTCCGGGAGGAGCTGGCCGCCGGCCGATCGAGCGACGACGCGGTCGTCCGCGCGGTCGAGACCGCAGGTCGCACCGTCGCCTTCTCGGCCCTCATCGTCGCCGCCTCGCTGTCGGCGCTGCTCGTGTTCCCCCTGTACTTCCTGCGGTCGTTCGCCTATGCCGGCACCGCGGTGGTCGTCAGCGCCGCCGCCGGCGCCCTCCTCACCCTGCCAGCCCTGCTGGCGGTGCTGGGGCGGCGCGTCAACGCCTGGTCATTCCGGCGGCACAGCGGCGCTCCCGGGGGCGCCGCCGACGAGCGCGGGTTCTGGCACCGCCTGGCCAACACGGTGATGCGCCGGCCGGTGCCGGTCGCCACCGGCGTCATCGTGCTGCTCCTCGTGCTGGGCTCCCCGTTCCTGCGTGTCAACCCCGGGCTGCCCTCCTACGAGTCCCTGCCCGAGTCCAACGACGCCCGCCAGGTGGCCGAGGCCCTCGCCACCGAGTTCGACGGCAACCAGAGCGAGCAGTTCGCCATCGTCCTGGCCGGAACCGATGCCGCGGGTGCCGACTCCGAGGCCGTGGCCACGTTCGCGGACCGGGTCAGCGCGCTCGATGGCGTGGCCGACGTGACCGTGGACTCGGCCGATGCGGGCTCCTGGCTCACCGTCGTTCCCTCGGTGGCCCTGGTCTCGCCCGAGGGCGAGGACCTCGTCGAGGGCATCCGTGACATCGAGGCGCCCTTCGAATTCGGGGTCGAGGGCGATGCCGCCGAGCTCGTCGACACCAAGGACGCCATCTACGACCGGCTGCCGCTGGCCCTGGCCATCATCGGCGTCACCACGTTCGTGCTCCTGTTTGCCGTGTTCGGCAGCCTCCTCGTGCCCCTGAAGGCCATCGTGGTGAACCTCCTGTCGCTGACCGCCACGTTCGGCGCCATGGTCTGGATCTTCCAGGAGGGTCACCTGTCCGGCGCGCTCGACTTCACCGCCACCGGGCAGCTCGACGTGGCGATGCCGATCCTCATGTTCTGCATCGCCTTCGGCCTGTCCATGGACTACGAGGTGTTCCTGCTCTCCCGCATCAAGGAGGAGCACGACCGGACGGGGGACAACACGCAGGCGGTCGCCGCCGGCCTGGCCAGGACGGGGCGGCTCGTCACCGCAGCGGCGGTGGTGCTGGCCATCACCTTCGCGGCCTTCGCGACCGGCGGCATGAGCTTCATGAAGCTCATGGGTCTCGGCCTCGCGCTGGCCATCGTCATGGACGCCACCATCGTGCGGGCCCTCCTGGTGCCGGCGGTCATGCGGCTGGCGGGCGAGGCGAACTGGTGGGCCCCGGCGCCCCTCCGGAGGCTTCGGGCGCGCTGGGGCATCCGCGGGGCGGCGGCCCCGGAGACGCGATGACCCGGCCTGCCGGTCGCCCGGGTCGGCTAGGTGTCCCGGGCGGCGCCGGTCGGCGGGCCCGCCTCCTCGACCCACACGGAGCCGGGCGCCGGGGTGAACGACGATGTGTGCCCGTCCTGCCACTCGAGGGTCAGCATCGACCCGGTCTTGGCGACGACGGTTCCCCTCTTGCTCGGCGCCCCCTTGGCGGCGGCGACCACGACGCGATCACCGATCTCGGCCACGACACACCTCCATGTCGAGCATGTGTTGGACCACAAGTCTAGGACCGTCGGATTTGGGCATTTGTCTGACTAAAGTCAGGTAATGGATGACGCCATCGTGAGCGAGGTCCGGCGGTTCAACCGGGTTGTCACCCAGCGGGTCGGGGCCCTCGAAGACCACTACCTCGCCCGCGACCGGGCCCTCGGCGAGGCGCGGGTGCTCTGGGAGATCGGTGACGACGGCTGCGACGTGCGGGCGTTGCGGTCGCGGCTCGACCTCGACAGCGGCTACCTCAGCCGCCTCCTGCGTGCGCTGGAGGCAGCGGGGCTTGTGAGCGTCGAGCCGCACGCGGGTGACGGGCGGGTCCGCACCGCCCGCCTCACGCCCGCCGGCGCAGCGGAGCGGGCCGTGCTCGACCGGCGCAGCGACGAGCTGGCCCGAACGTTCCTCGAGCCCCTCGGCGAGGCCCAGCGGGCAAGGCTCGTCTCGGCCATGGCGGACGTCGAGCGGCTCCTCACCGCCGGCCTGGTCGACATCCACGCCGTCGATCCGGCGCGGCCCGTGGCCCAGCACTGCCTCCACCAGTACTTCGCGGAGCTCGATCGCCGGTTCGACGCCGGGTTCGACCCGGCGCTGAGCAGCGCCCCCGACCTCGACTCGATGCGGGCGCCGGCGGGGCTGTTCCTCGTCGCAACGCTGCGCGGCGAGCCCGTCGGTTGCGGAGGCCTCCGGTTCCACCGCGACGCACCGGCCGAGATCAAGCGCATGTGGGTCGCACCGTTGGCGCGTGGCCTGGGGATAGGGCGGCGGCTGCTGGCCGAGCTCGAGGCCCGGGCCGCGACCACCGGCAGCCGCGCGGTCCGGCTCGACACGAACCGGTTTCTCGCCGAGGCCATCGGCCTCTATCGCTCCTCTGGCTATCGGGAGGTCGAAGCCTTCAACGACGAGCGCTACGCGCACCACTGGTTCGAGAAGCGGCTGTCGTGAGCGGGCGCGTCCGGCACCCTGCGACTCAGGCGTAGTTCAACTGCTCCTCCCAGTCGCTCGGCCGGCCCTCCGGGGTGAGGTCGAACAGGTTCCACAGCGGCTCGAGGGTGCCGACGTGGCGGGGCTCCTGGCCGGGCTCGGTGCGGGCGTAGAGGAGTTCCGACCCCCAGAAATGGCGGATGGCGTCGCCGTCGCGGTGGAACACGTTCAGCATTGGCTGCTGCTCGCCCGCCGGCGTCTCCGCCTGGTAGTCGCGGTTGTAGGTGTTGCCGGCCGAGGACAGCAGCCGCAGTCGTCGCCAGCCCCGCTCCTCGGCGAACGTGAGGAGCCGCGGCAGCGGGGTCTTGGCCACCACCGCCAGATTGACCCGCTGGGCCGCATGCTCGGCGGCGCCGTCGAGCTGGTCGAGCAGGGCGGTGCACGACGGGCAAGGCCCCTCGAGTAGCGGCAGGAGCGCCGTCCGGCCACCGCTGGGCCCCGGCCGGTCGTCGCCCGGGTGGCGGGGGAACATGGCGCTGTAGATCACGAGCGAGTCCCTGCCCGGCGCGAACAGCTCGGACAGGCGCACGTCGGTGGGCGCTCCGTCCGGTCCCGCGCCCTGGAAGACGTAGTCCTCGGGGACGGCGCCGCCGGGCGGCAGCTCCCGACGGGCCGCCGCCACCCGTTCCATGGCGCGACGCAACTCGATCTCCTCGTCGAGCAGCCGGTCACGTGCCGCTCGGTAATCGGCGGACTCTCCCGGGAACGCGGTGGTCATGTGTTCGCCTCCTGTGGGGACGGTCTCGGGTGGGGTGGGACACGCCAATGTCCTCGGCGGGTAGGACCGCCCGGGCACGTCCGATTCATCGCGGCGAGTGGGTCGAATGGCCTCGGCCCGTCACGTCAGCGCGGCGAACCGGACGTCGCGGCCACCCGCCTCGGGGGCGAGGAATCGCAGCAGCCGGCGCCCCTCGGCGCCGACCGCCGACCGTGCCCGCTGCGTCAGCCGGCCTGCGTGGTCGACGACGATGGCGACGGTGCCGTCGTTGCCGCCGTCGTGGCCGTGCTCGATCCGCCAGGTGCCGCACACGAACCCGTCGTGGAGTACCGACCCGCTGACCTTGCGGTCGGCACCGAACAGGCGGGCACGAACCTTGTCATCGTCACGGAAGAAGCGGCTGCGGTCGTCGTGCGAGAGCAGCAGGTTGTCGTACTCGGGCAGGAAGCGCGGCGGCGCCGGGGTGTCGGGGTCCACCGGGGCTGCGTCCGGCACGTCGAACAGCTCCCGACCCCGCTCGTCGCGGAACGGTCGTAGCCGCGGTCGCAACCGGTCCACCACCGCGCGCAGCCCCGTCAGGCGCGACCACGTCGCCACGTCGGCCACGGCCGCCGGGCCGAAGGCGGTGAAGTAGCGCATGACCACTTCGTCGATCGGCGGGTCGCTCACCAACGGGCGGCCCAGCCACGACTCGACGGTGGTCACCTTTACCGGGCCGCTCCGGCCCCAGAGGCCGCGGGGCGGCGCCTGGACCAGGCCGAGCTTGCAGCGGCAGGCATAGGCCAGGGCGGCGGCATCGAGGTCGGGAAACGCGTCGGCCATCGCCGCACGCAGCTCGGTGTTGCTCAACGGCCGCTCCGCGAGCAGCCGGCGCGCGAACTTCAGGACCGGAGCGAGGTCGACCCCCCGCAGCGGCGGCCCGTAGTCGTGGTGCCTGGACAGCTCGGCGTCCAACACCGGCTGGGCGAGGGACCGTAGCGTCGGGCAATCGTCGGCGGTGACGAGGTGGATCGTGGCGCGCATGACGACGATGCGGACCGCTCGGCGATCGAGCATCGCTTGCGACAGGTCGTCGGGCCGGAACCGGTCGAGCCGGGACCACAGGGCGTGGTACGGGTTGAGCGGCACCTGCGCCTGGAGGCCCACCAGGTGCGCGACCGCGTCGACGGCCGGCATCGGGCTCCGCTCCAGCAGCAATTGGCGTTCGAGGGTGGTGCGGTTGAGCGTGCGCCGGTCGAGGACTTCCGCGGTCACGGCGGCGAGTCTGCCCGCGTTTTGTTCGCGGGATCGGCTACCGGAGCGACCACTCTCGCGAACAAAACGAGCGTGGCCGAGCCACGTGGCTAGGAACGGCGGCCACCGAGATCGTGCGGGCCCCGGGGCAGGTAGCCGCCGGCCTGGCGCACCGCCTCGCTCCAGGGTTCGATGATCCCGACGAGCTCGTCGAGGTCGCCACGCAAGGCCTCGATCGCGGGCCGCATGTGGCGGTCGGTGGCCACCTCGACCGCCTCGCGCTCGACAAGCCCGCGTTCGGAGAGCCCGCGGCCGTCCAGCAGCCCGCGGCGGCGCAGCCGCTCCTCGCCCTCGTCGAGCTCTTGCGATGACCAGGCCCGGCTACGGATGTAGCTGCGAAGAGGCAGGCCCCAGTACAGCTCGGTGAGCAGGCCGATCTCCACGGCGTCGAAGCCGGCGGTGGTCCAGGCGGCGGTGTGCGAATCGCCACGGAACTCGCGCAGCAGATCGGCGAGCCGCCAGGCGTCTCCCAGGGGGTCGCCGGGGAGCCCGAGCGACCGCAGGCCGGCGTACAGGGGCCGGCCCTCCACCCGTAGCGGATCGGTGGCGCGGGCCAGCAGCGCCCCCGCACGCGCCAGCCCCGGGGGAGACTCGCCGAGGATGCGCACCAACTGCCCGGTGGCGCCCCGCGCCCGGGCCGTGGCGATCGTGGCGGCGTCGGTCAGCGACCAGCCCGTCGCCACCGCCGGCACCACCACGGCCGGGTTGAACACGGCGAACGCTGCGGCGACCAGCTCGCCGGGAACCTGGCCGAGCGCCGAGCCGCGGCTGCAGAAGTAGGCCGGCCCGTCGGGGAGTTGCACGCCGTTGGCGATGCTGCCCGGGCTGGGGCCGAACCCCAGAGCCACATACTCCCGGTGGCACTCGGGCGAGAAGTACACCTGGCCGACGAACGGTTCGATCGTCGCCGCCAGCCGCCGCGCCCGGCGGGACAGCGTCTCGTCGTCGATCACCGGGGGCGCCTCCATCTGCTCACTCACGGAACCACCAGGACCTTGCAGTGTCTGTCCGGATCGGCCAGCTCGCGAAAGGCGCCGGGGACGCCGTCGAGCCCCACCTCGCCGGTGATCAGCGGGGCCACGTCGATCTCGCCCTCGGCGATCGAGCGCAGGCTGGCCGCGAACTCCATGGGGTCATAACCCAGCACGAACTGCAGGCTCAGCTCCTTGGAGATGCCGAAGAAGGGCGTGACCGTGTCCGGCTGCATGCAGACGCCCACCACGACGATGCGGCTCTGCGCCGGCGCCGACCGCAGCGCGCCGTCGATGATGCCGGGCACGCCGATCGCCTCGAAGACGACGGGCGGCCCACCGCGCCCCGCCCGCTTCCAGGCGTCGAACGCCGGCTCGACCGACGGATCGACGGCCTCGTGTGCCCCCATGACCGTCGCCAGCGCCCGGCGGGTCGGTGACGGGTCGGCGGCCACGATCGGCTCCGCCCGGCGCAGCCCGAGCGCGGCGATCACAGCCAGGCCCACGGGCCCACAGCCAAGGACGAGGGCCCCCTCGCCGGCGTCGATCCCCGAGCGGTCGACGGCGTGGCGACCGACGGCCATCGGCTCGGCCAGGGCGGCGTGGCGTGGGTCCAACCCGTTCGGCACCACCTGCACGAGCGGCGCCGACAGGAGGATGCGCTCGCCGTAGCCGGCCGGTAGGTCGTTGGTATAGACGATGTCGCGCAGGCCCGTGGGCGTGAGCATGATCGGGGCCGACGTGACGACCGTCCCCGCGGGCGGCGCGACGGTGTCAGGCCCGGCCTCGAGGACCTCGGCGGCGAGCTCGTGGCCCATGAACACGTCGCGGCCGAGGTCGAGCGGCGGCGCCCCGAAGTCCGGCAGGCCCTCCACGTCCGCCAGGAGGCCCAGCATGGTGGCCGCATGCTGGACGAAGTGCAGGTCTGACCCACAGATGCCGCACGCCTTGACCTGCGCCAACACCTGGCCGAAGCCGGGCCGTGGATCGGGGACGTCGTCGCGGACGACCAGCTCGCACGCCCGGCGGAGCACCAGCGCTCGCATCAGCCGCCCTTCGCCTCACCGTCGCCGCCGGCCGCGTCCCTGGCGTGCACCTCCTCCACGTGGGAGGTGATGGCGTTGAGGATGGCCTGGCCGGCGGCACCGAACAGGTGGCCCCGCTTCTCCACCGCCCACTCGTGCGACGCCCGGGGCGCGGCGAGCTGGCCGGTGAAGTGGGGGACGACCTCGCGTGCGAACAGGTGGTAGGAGCGCATCGTCGCCTCGGGGTCGGCCCAGTCGTGGCCCAGCAGCAGGAACGTGCCGAACCCGCCGGACTGCTCCAGCAACCCCTCGATGTAGGCGATGGCGTCGTCGGGCGTGCCGATGACGACGTTGCCCGACTCGGCGTAGGTCTCGACGAACTCCCGCGGCGTTCGGGGCCCGCCGTCGACCTGGTTGGCCAGCGGCACGAAGCCCGCGCCGCCGCCGAAGTAGTCGGCGAAGGCCTGCAGGCCGTGGATGCAGTCCTCGATGGCCTGGTCGCGGCTCTCGGCAAGGTGCACCGCTCCCAGGACCCGCCAGCTCCGGCGATCGGGCTCGGGGCGACCCGCGGCGCGGGCCTGTTCCTGCACGACGCCCCACGCCTGGCCGATGGCGGCGAATCCCTCCAGCAGGGTCATCGAGAGTGAGAGCAGCGAGACGCCGTGGGTGCCGGCCAACCGCGGCCCCGAGGGCGACACCATGGCCGCCACGGCCACCTCGAAGTGGGGGTGCGTGTAGGGGCGCACCTGGAGCCGGCAGTCGCGCATCGTGAACCAGTCGGTCTGGCGCGTGACCGGCTCGTCGCTGCGCAGCAGGGCCAGGATCGCCTCGAGCGACTCCTCCATCATCCGTCGCTGGTCGACCGGCTCGATGCCGAGCATGAAGGCGTCGCTGGGCAGCGCGCCCGGTCCGGCGCCGAAGATCACGCGCCCCCTGGTGATGTGGTCCAGCAGCACCAACCGGTCCGCCACCAGCCAGGGATGGTGGTAGGGGAGCGACACCACGCCGGTCCCGAGCTTGACGTGGCGGGTCCGCTCGGCGGCGGCGGCGATGAACACCTCGGGCGAGGCAATGATCTCGTATCCGCCCGAGTGATGTTCGCCGAACCAGACCTCGTCGTAGCCGAGGCGATCGAGGGCGACCACCCGGTCCAGGTCGTACTCCAGCGCCAGGGTCGGGTTCTGACCGACCGGATGGAACGGGGCGAAGAACACGCCGAAGCGCAACGGCCAGGGAGCGGGCACGGCCTTCACCGTCCCCGGGAACGGACATCGGAACGGATCACTGCCTGCCGACCTCCCCCTGTGGCGCCTGGCACGTGGTAACGGCCGTTATCGGCAACCTAGCCTGCAGGGGGGAGGTGTCACCGATTCGCGGCCCGGAGGCCGTAGACTAACGACAGCCATCCCCCAGGGGTTGATGGCGGACACCTGGCCGGGCGGTGCCGTGCCGCCGTGGGCCAGCAGACGATGGAGACCCAACTGGACCAAACCAGCTTCGAGGCGCTTGTCGCGTCCGAGGTCGACGGGCAGATCGCGGCAGCCGACGTGGAGATGCTCGCGGCCCAGCCGCAACGGTGGGCCGCGACCCTGCACCACATGCTCGAGGAGATCGAGGACACGCTGGACGCGCTGGCCCGGTCCGACCGCTACGAGCGTGACCAGGCCCTCGCCGACCTGTCCGACGAGCGGGCCGCCGTCGCGGCTGCCCTACTGCGGCTCACGGGCGAGGACCTGGACCTTTCCGACCCCGAGACCCTGGGCGACGGCGACGCGGCGCTGGACGTGTCGGGTGAGGCGGCGGCCGAGCTCGTGCAGGCCCCGGCGCTGCAGGCGTCGTGGGCCCCGGGCGAGGTGGTGCTGTGGGCCGGCAATCCGTCGGCCACGCCTGCGGGCCTCGGGGACCTGCAGCGGCTGATCGACGAGGCCGGCGGGTCGGCGATCGAGTGGGAGAAGCACAGGGGCGCCCCCCTGCCGTCCGGCGACCGGGCGCCGGCCGTCTCGGCCCCGCTCACCGCGGCGCTCGGCTGGCTCGTGGGCGTCGGGGCCGGCCAGCTGGCCCTCGACGCCGGCCCCAGCGTGCGTTGGCTCGGCGAGGTCGCCGCCTGGGCCACCGACCTGGTGGCGCAGGGACGGATGGTGCCCACCCTTCGACGGGGAGGCTCGGCCACCGCCCGCGGCCGGCAGCGGACTGGCTCCTACGTCGTCCAGTGGATAGCCGCCGTCGTCGAGCGGGAGCGCATCCGCGAGCTGTCGGCCCGCATGCCCGGCCCGGTGCGGGCGTTCGACCCGACCACCGGGCCCGAGCGCCTGTGCCGCACCGTGCTCAACGCCGCGGTCGACGCCGTGTGCCGGGCGGGTGCGGCACGACTGGTGACGGCGGCCACGCCGCCCGTGGCGCGCAGCCGCCGCGACGTGGCCGAGGCCGTGCTCGCGGGCCTCGCCGGCGAGGCCTTCGCCGCCGCCCACGGGCCCGCCACCGAGGTCGCCGACGACCTGCGGCGCTGGGCGGCGCCGGTGGTGGGGGACGGCGACGTCGGGCTGATCGTGCGGCTCGACCCCCCGGAGGCCGACGGGGGCTGGCTCCTGACCGTGGACGCCACCGGGCTCGAGCGCCATCCACTTCCGGTTGAGCGGGCGGTCACGGCGTCCGGCGCCAAGGCACAACGGGTCGAGGCCCAGCTGCGGCGCCTGGAACGATTGCTGCCGGCCCTCGGCCGCACCGGTCGGCGCGGCCACGTCGTCCTCGGGGTCGACGAAGCCTGGGAGCTCATGACCCGTACCGGTCGCGTCCTGCAGTCCGCCGGCTTCGAGGTGCGGGTACCCGCCGCGTCCTGGACCCGGCCGTCCCCGCGCCTGCGGCTCGAGGCGGCGGGGCCGGCCGGACCGGCCCGGGTGGGGCCGAACCAGCTGTCCAAGGTGCGCTGGTCGGTGTTGTTCGACGACCTGGAGCTGGACGCCGCCGCCATCGCCCGGCTCACCGCGCAGGCACGGCCCCTGGTCCGCGCCAAGGGTCGCTGGGTCGAGCTCGACCACGCGGACCTCGAGGCCGCCGCCGAGGCGCTGGCCGAGCGCAGCGGCTCCACCGAGCTGACGGGTGCGGCCATCCTGCGCCATGCCGTCGGCCTGGAGGAGGGCACCCTGGCCGGCCCGGCGATCGTCTCGGGCAGCGGTTGGGCCGTGGAGCTGGTCCGGGGTGCCAGCGACGAGCCGCCGGCGCCGCTCGGTCCTCCCGACGGGTTCGTCGGCAAGCTGCGCAGCTACCAGGCCGAGGCCCGGGGCTGGCTGGCCTTTCTCGACCGCGTGGGCCTCGGCGGCTGCCTGGCCATGGACATGGGCCTCGGCAAGACCCCCACGATGCTGGCGCACCTGCTGGACACCGGCAGGCAGGGCCCGGTGCTGGTGATCGCCCCCCCGGCGGTGCTGGGCAACTGGGCCGCCGAGTCCAAGCGGTTCACGCCCGACCTGCGCGTGCAGGTCCATCACGGCGCCGCGCGCGCCGAGGCCCACGAGGTCGCCGAGGTGGCCACGGACGCCGACGTCGTGCTCACGACCTATGGCACGGCCGTGCGTGACGTCGAGGCCCTGGCTGCCGTCGACTGGCACCGGGTGGTGCTCGACGAGGCACAGGCCATCAAGAACCCCGCCAGCGAGGTCGCCCGCGAGCTGCGGCGCATTCCCGCCCGCTCGCGGCTGGCGCTGACCGGTACCCCCATCGAGAACGGGCTGGGCGACTTGTGGTCGATCCTCGACTACACGAATCCCGGCCTGGTGGGCCCCCGCCCGGCCTTCATCCAGCAGCTTTCGACGCCCCGCAACGGCGCCAGCGCCCCCGGCGAGGCGGCGCTGCGTGCCCTCAACGGCCTGCTCGTCTTCCGGCGGACCAAGGCCGAACCCGAGATCGCGGCTGAGCTGCCGGACAAGATCGACGAGCTCGATCACTGCGGCATGACCGCCGAGCAGATCGGCCTCTACCAGGCGGTGCTCGACAATCTGCTGGGCGTCAACCTCGACAACGAGGACCGTCGGGCCCGCACCGGCCACGTCCTGGCCGCCATCACCGCCCTGAAGCAGATCTGTGACCACCCGGCCGCGTATCTCGACGACGACAGGGGCCCGCTCGAGGGCCGGTCGGGCAAGCTGGCCCGGCTCGACGAGCTGGTCGACAACGTGTTCGCCGCCGAGGAACGCGTCCTGGTGTTCACGCACTTCGCGCGCTGGGGCGAGCGGCTGGCCGAGCATCTGAGCAACCGGACCGGCGTCCCGGTCGCCTGCTACCACGGCGGCCTCACGCGGGGCACCCGCGACCGCCTCATCCGCGAATTCCAGGAGGGTACGGGACGCGGAGCCCTGGTGTTGTCGATCAAGGCCGGCGGGTCGGGCCTCAACCTCACGGCCGCCAACCACGTCGTCCTGTACGACCGCTGGTGGAACCCTGCGGTCGAGGACCAGGCACGCGACCGTGCCTGGCGCATCGGCCAGGCGAACACGGTCATCAGCCACCGGCTCGTGTGCCCGGGCACCGTGGACGAGCAGGTGGAGGAGGTGGTGGCGGGCAAGCGCCGCATCGCCGACCTGGTGCTCCCGGCCACCAGCTCGGTCGGGGACCTCACGCCCGACCAGCTGCGCCAGGCCCTGGGGCTGCGGCCCGACGCGCTGGTGGACGAGACAAATGCCGACACCCTCGCCCACGACCACGCCGACAAGGACACCAAGGCCGACAAGGAGGCTGCCGCGTGAGTGCGCGACGCCGGCGCCGCTCCCAGAGCCCGCCCTCCAAGGCGCAGGCCTTCTGGGCCAGCAATCGCTACGAGCCGTCGCCGAGCCCGCAGATCACGCCCACATCGGATCCCGGCTCCCTGCCGCGCTCGCTGGGCGACCCGCCGCTGGCCCCGGCGGTGTCGCAACACCATCTGGACGCGGTGTACGAGGAGGCGGTGCGGGCGGCCGTCGCCCTGGCCGCGGCCAACGGGCTGGTGGCCGCCGACGCCGACGTCGAAGAGGGTTGAGCCCGCAGCCAACCCACATTGGCGGTCCGAGGCAATAGCGGCCGCCCCGGAGCTCTCGAGGCAATCCGCACCGGACCCCGGACCGTATTGCCTCGACAGTGTCCCGGCGGGCCCTATTGCCTCGCCAGCCCCCGGCGGCGGCTCGGCGCCGGACCGAGTCAGATCAGCCGGAGCTGGTCCGGGCTCGGCGCCTCGCGTGCCTCTGGAGGCGCGGGATCGCGCCCGGTGTCGTGCCGAGGGTCGGTGCGCCCCGCCGGCAGCCCGCCGTAGCGACGCACCAGCTCGCGGATGCGGGTTTCCAGCGCGCGCTGCTCGGTCCTCGGTGCGTACGCCCGGTCGCGGTAGCGGCGGCGATAGCTCGCCACGAGCTGGGGATGGGTCTCGGACAGGCGGCCGAGGAACACCTCCTTCACGCCCGGTCGCAGGTGGAGCAGCACCGACGAGATCGAGCGAGCGCCGGCTTCGACACAGGCCCGTACCACGGCCTCGAGCTGTTCGGGACCGTCGGACAGGTCGGGCAGCACGGGAGCGACGAGCACGCCGGTCGGCACCCCGGCGGCGTTCAGCTGCTCGACGGCGCGCACCCTCTGCGCCGGGTGAGGGGTGCCCGGCTCGGTGGTGCGCCACACCGCCTCGTCGAGCGTGCCGATCGACAGGTTGACGCGCACGTCGCTGCACCGGGACGCCTCGGCCAGCAGGTCGACGTCGCGAAGCACCAGGGTCGACTTGGTCAGGATCGAGAACGGATTGGCTCGCTCGATGAGCGCCTCGACGATGCCCCGTGTGAGCCGGTACTTGCCTTCGGCGCGCTGGTAGGGATCGGTGTTGGTGCCCATGGCGATGAGGTCACCTGCCCACCGCCGGGGATCGAGCTCGTGGCGGAGCCGCGACACGCTGTTGACCTTCACCACGATGCGGCGCTCGAAGTCGCGGTCGGCGTCCAGGTCGAGATAGGTGTGCGTGGGGCGGGCGAAGCAGTTGTGGCTGACGACGCCGTTGGCGATGAAGTCGCCGGTCCCGGTGGCGATGTCGAACAGGGGGAGGTCGGCACCGAGCGGCTCGATGGCGACCACGCGCCGCCCGGCGCCGCCGCGGACCGCATCGATCGGGCGTTCATGGGCATCGTCGACGCCGAGCAGCGAGTGGTGACGGGTGAGGTGGGGCCGTGGGCCCGAGCCCAGGCCGGTGCGCGTGACGTGCTTCCAACCGCGGTCGGTGAGGAACCGGTGGTCGCCGCTGGCGACCAGGCGGGTGTCGTCGGCCAGCGTCACCCGGTAGGCGGGCTTCACGGTGGACCAATGGTCGATGATGGTGGTTGGGACGCAGCGGCGGCTCGCACCGTCACGGACGGTCCCGTAGACGTCGTCGCCGGGACGCAGCTCTGCCAGCGGCTTGGCGCTGCCATCGGCCATGAGAATGGGCGTCTCGCCCGCCAGGCAGTAGGTGCACGCATGGCTGCAGCCCCGATAGGCGTTGATGGTGTAGCGAAAGCCGAACGGTGCGGCCGGCACCTCGTTGATGATGCGGTGGGCCCGCACGTGCAGGAACTCCATGCCCCGGAACTCGCCGCGGCCCGGCTCACGCTCGAACACCGGCTCGGCGAACAGTGCCCCCTGGGCCTGGGGGCCGTCGGCCTGGCGCCACCGCAATTCCGTCACGGATCCCACTATAGCGAACATATGTACGCCTGCTAGAGCGAATTGCTCGTGTCCGATCAGTCGGCGCGCCGGCCACCGTCAAGGGCGTAGGGCATGACATGAGGGGGCCGCGGTCGCTCGCGCGTTCACCGCGGTCAGAGGTCGGCTGCCCCCCCGACGGGTGGACGCCGTCCGCCCGGCGTCAGGTCGGCGCGAGCGCGGCCGCCGGCGCCAGCAGGTCCCCCAACACCGCCTGGACCACCACCAGCGGCTCGGTGGAGCGTTCGCCCTTGCCGATGACGATCGTGCCCTCGATGGCGGCGATGATCAGCGTTGCCAGGCCGTGGGCCTCGGCGGCCGAGCGTCCCTCGGCCTCGAGGGCCTCGGCGAAGCGGTCGATCCAGCGGCGCAGTGCCCGCCCGGTGGCGGTCGCCAGGGCGTCGTGGGCGGCAGCGGCATCGAGCGCGACGGTGGCGACGGCACAACCCTCGGCGAAGTCGGTGCGCTCGATGTGCTCGATGTAGTTGTCGAAGAACGCGGCGACGGCCTCGGCGACGGTGTCGGCCCGGTCGAGCCCCTCGTCGAGGGCCCGAATCACCCGCTCGGAGAAGTATTCGACGGCGGCCGCCGCCAGCTCCTCCTTGCCGCCCGGGAAGTGGAAGTACATCGAACCCTTCGGCGCCTGGGCCTCGGCCATGACCTGGTTGAGGCCGGTGGCGCCGTAGCCCTGCTTGCGCAGGAGGCGGCTGGTCGTGCGGACGAGACGATCGCGTGTGTCAGATGCCACACCACCAGCATACAACTATGACGACCGGTCTATTGACTATGACGACTGGTCTAGTTACGTTCGACCCATGCTGTTGCGAGCGTCGAGGGCCGAGGATCTCGGGGCCTTGCGGGCTTTCATCCGGCGTTGCTCCCCGGAAACGCTGTACCGCCGGTTCCACGGCTCCGGGCCCCAGGCGATCGACCGGGAGCTCATCAGGATCGGCTCGCCGGCGGACGACCACCGTTCGTGGGTGGTGGTCGCCGGTGGCGAGGTGCGAGGCACCGGGACGCTGGCCCGGTCCCGCTCCGGGGAGACCGAGATGGCGTTCGTGGTGGAGGACCGGTGGTTCCGCCACGGGATCGGTCGGGCCCTGGTCAAGGCGATGATCGCTCACGCCGAGCAGGTCGGGCTGGATGCCGTCACGGCCCGGGTCCAGGCCGACAACGAACGGGCCGTGCGGTTCATCCGGGCGGTGGCTCCCCAGGCCAGCATCCGCTTCGTCGGCGGTGCCGAGCTCGACGTGTGGATGCCCATGCCAGCCGCCGTGCCAGGCGCGACCGGCGGGTCCGGATCGCCGATCCTGTCCCGGGAGGCGGCGTGAGGGCGAGGCGCCGACCGGATGTGTCGGTCCTGGCCGCCGTTCCCCCCTTCGACCGGTACGCGCGCAGCTCCTTGGCGCCGCTCATTCCCCATGCCGACCGGTTGCGGGTCGCCGACGGCACCGTGGTCGCCACGGAGGGCCACCGCGCCCGGCAGCTCGTGATCGTGACCGCCGGTGTGCTGCTGGCCAGCCGGGACGGGCGTCCGATCGGGGCGCTGGGCCCGGGAACTTGGATCGGGGCCGATGAACTGATCGAGGACCGTGCCCACGACTGCACGCTGGTGGCCGGGGAGGGGTTGGAGGTCCTCGTGTTGAACGGGCCTGCCTACCGGTGGGCCGCCCAGACATTGCCGGGATTGGGCGATGTGCAGGTGCTCGACCTACGACGCGTCGAGGCGGCACTGGACCGGCGGGCTACGTTCACGGGGTGACCACCGAAACGGGCGGCACCCGGGCCGAGCGCACGGGGACAGCGCCCACGCAGGCCGACAAGGCAGCACGGTTCCTCTCGCTGCACGGGGGTCCGGCGCCCCTCCTGATGCCCAACCCCTGGGACCGGGGGTCGGCCACGCTGCTCGATTCCCTCGGCTTCGAAGCACTGGCCACCACGAGCAGTGGGTTCGCCGCTACGCTGGGCCGCCTCGATGGGTCGGTCAGCCGCGACGAGGCCCTGACCCATGCTGCCTCCATCGTCGACGCCACCGACCGACCGGTGTCCGCCGACCTCGAGAACTGCTTCGCCGACGACCCAGCGGACGTCGCCACCACCCTTCGCCTGGCGCTCGACACGGGCCTCGCCGGGTGCTCGGTCGAGGATTTCACCCGGCGCCCCAAGGCGCCGATCTACGACGCAGGCCAGGCCGCCGAGCGGGTGGCGGCGGCCGCCGAGGTCGGCCACGCCGGACCCGTCCATTTCGTGGTCACCGCGCGTGCCGAGAACTACGTCCACGGCCGCCCGGACCTGGCCGACACGATCGCCCGGCTGCAGGCCTACCAGGAAGCCGGCGCCGATGTGCTGTTCGCGCCCGGACTCACCGACCTCGAGGACGTGCGCCGGGTGGTGGCGGCGGTCGACCGGCCCGTCAACGTGCTCCTTTGGCAGGGTGGTCCAACGGTCGCGGAACTCGGCGATGCCGGGGTCCGGCGCATCTCGGTAGGCGGGGCGTTCGCCTTCGCCGCACTCGGCAGCGTGGTCGAGGCGGCTCGTGAGCTGCGCGAACAGGGAACCTGCACGTTCCGCGAGCGGACCCGCCTGGGGCTCACGGCAGCCCGGGAGGCGTTCGCCGACAGCGAGGGGAGCTGACCATGACGGCGGGTACGACCGGCGCCAACGGCATCATCGCCGACCTCGAGGCCGAGCAGGAACGGCTCGAGGGGATCCTCGAGGAGCTCGACGACGCCACCTGGCGATCACCGTCGGCTGCCGAGGGTTGGAGCGTGGCCGATGTCGTCCTGCACCTTGCACAGACCGAGGAAGCGGTGGTCGTGTCCGCAACCGGAGGCGATGGCTTCGATCGGTTGTGGGCCCCGGCCCGGGCGGCCGCGGAGGCGGGAGAGATTTCCGGCGTCGACGACGCGGCCGAATGGATGGTCCAGGCCGAGCGGGCCGAACCCGCGCTCGTGTTCGGGCGCTGGAAGGCGGGGCGGCGCGCGGCGGTGGCGGCGCTGCGCGGGGCCGATCCCGACGAACCGGTCCCGTGGGTGACCGGCCGCATAAAGCCCGCCACGCTGGCCACGACCCGGCTGGCCGAGCACTGGGCGCATGGGCTCGACATCACGGGCCCGCTCGGGGCGCCGTTTCCCGACACCGACCGGCTGCGGCACATCGCGTGGCTGGCCCACGGCACGCTGCCGTATGCCTTTGCGCTGGCCGGCGAGGAGCCCCACCCCGTGTACTGCGAGTTGATCGGGCCCGGGGGCGACACGTGGCGCTACGGCCCCGCGGGCGCCGACTCGACCATCACCGGTGCGGCCGGGGCCTTCTGTCGCGTCGGGGCACGACGCCTGGCGCCCGAGGGTTCGGGCCTGGTCGCCACGGGGCCCGACGGCGAGGCCGCCCTCCGGGCCCTGCGGACCTACGCCGGCTGAGTCCCGAGGCGGGCGCCGGTCACAGGCGCAGGGGCTTGATCGGCGCGGCGATGAGCGCCGGGTCGGAGTGCCAGTCGACGCCCGGGACGTCGACGTAGAGCTCGATCTCGTTGCCGTCGGGATCGGCGATGTACAGGCTGTGGGTGACGGTGTGGTCGCTGGCACCGAGGACGGGCGTCCCTGCCTCCCCCAGCCGGTCGAGCGCCTCCCGCAGCTCGTCGTCCGAGTCGCCGATCTTGAGCCCGAAGTGGTAGAGGCCCACGCGGCGCCCCTCCGGCTGCCCGGCTGCGTCCGGCCCGACCTCGATGAGCAGCAACTCGTGATGGGTGCGGCCCGACGGGGACGAGAATGCGGCCACCGGAGCCCGGAGCGGGGACGACCCGTCGGTGTCGGGCACGATCTGGCGCCAGCCCAGCACGTCGCGGTAGAAGCGCGCGGACCTCTCGATGTCCCGCACGTACAGCACGATGTGTCCGAGTTCCTTGATCTCCATGGGCCTGCTCCTCGACGACCCCATAGTAGGGTCCGGCCCTGCGCCGACCCGTTGGCGTGGTGGGCGCCAGGAGGCGGGCATGCCGTTCACATGGGACCGGGACACGCGGCCATTCTCGGCGGTTGACAACGCCCAGCCCGGCCGCTTCGTGTTGCGCCAGATCGACGACGACACGTTCGCCTTGGACGAGCCGATCTGGTTCACGCGGCCCGAGGGGATGCTGGGCGGTGTCGGGCCCGCGATCGTGCTCGAGCCCAAGTTGCTGCAACGGACCGACCTGGCGTCGATCCCTGGCTACCTCGGCTGGTTCGCCCGACGCCACGGCCGACACACGCCGGCGGCGTTGCTCCACGACGTGCTCATCCCCGACCGGTCGGGCTGGCCCGACGACTTCCCCGAGGACTGGCGCCTGCCGCCCGATCAGGCCGACCTGCTGTTCCGCGAGCTGCTGATCGCCTGCGGTGTCCCGCTGGTGCGCAGCCATGTCATGTGGACGGGCGTCACCGTCCGAACCCGGATGGCCAGCCGGCCGTGGGGGCGCATCGGGCTACTCGCCTGGTTCGCGGCGGCGCTGACGGGCACCGCACTGGTGATCTACGCGCTCGTGACGCAGACGTGGTGGCTGGTGGCGGTGGCCGCGCTCGCGCCGATCCCCGGGGCGGCGCTGTGGGGACGCCAGTACGCGGCGGGGCTGACGGCGGGATACGCCTTCTGGCTGGTGGTAGCCGGGTCGCTGCCCGCGTTCCTGGCGTACAAGGTCTACCAGGGGATCGAATGGCTGGCCTGGTACCTGCGCCGCATGCGTCCCGCCAACCGCCACGTCGTCCACGAGCTGCCGCCACCCGTTCCCTACGACAAACGCTGAGCGGAATGGCCAGGGATGCCTCACGCCGGTCACAGGGGTTCGTCGACTACGACCGGGTGGCCGCCCGGTACCAGCAAGGTCGATCGTTGCCCGGCGGGGTGCTCGATCGTTGGGCGCGGGTGATCGGCCCCTACCTACCCCGGGCGCGGATACGAGTTGCCGACGTGGGCGCAGGCACCGGCATCTTCGCCGCGGCCTGGCCCCGGTGGACGGCGGCGACCGTCGTGGCGGTGGAACCGTCGGCGGCGATGGCTGGCGCCGGGGGCGTGGACGACCCTGACGTCAGCTTCGTGCGTGGCGTCGCCGAGGCCCTGCCCCTGAGGGACGACTGCGTGGACATCGTGTGGGTTTCGACGGCGTTGCACCACTTTGCTGACGTGCATCGGGCGGTGAGCGAGTTCGGTCGGGTCCTGCGGCGCGGGGGACGTGTGCTGGTGCGGACGTACGTCCCGGGCCGGACCGAGATCGGCTGGGTGGGCGAGTTCCCCGGACAAGCCAAGTGGGAAGCCCGGTGCCACTCCGAACAGCAGCTCACCGGCATGTTTCGCCGACACGGCTTCCAGCTCGGCGACGCCCGCGAGGTCCTGGAGTGGACAGAGACGTATGCCGAGTCAGCGGCCTGGGTGGAGCGAATGAGGGACACCGACTCGATCCTGACGGCGCTGAGCGACGATGAGATTGCCGAGGGTCTGCGGAACCTTCGATCCCGGCCCAGCAAGATCGGTCGGATGGAGCTGAGCCTGTTCGTGTTCGAATCGGCGTGACCCCGACGCCCGCGGCCGATCAGATGCCGACCGGGTGCCAGACGGTCTTGGTCTCCAGGAAGGCAAGCAGGCGGTCCAGGCCGGGCTCGGCGGCCCAGTCGGGGTCGCCGGCGCCGGGCGGCCGCATGACCCGCTTGAGGTTCTCGGCGGCCGCCGTCTCGAGCTCGGCCGCCAGCCCCGCGTCACCGATGCCGGTCAGGTCGATGGCATTGACGTCCATGTGGGAGGCCAGCCACGGGGCGATCTCGACCGGGCGGCCGGTGAGCAGGTTGACGACGCCTCCGGGCAGGTCGGACGTGGCCAGCGCCTCGGCGAGGGTGTTCGCCGGGAGCGGCGCCCGCTCCGCCGCCACGACCACCGCCGTGTTGCCGGTGACGATCACCGGCGCCACGACCGACACGAGGCCGAGCAGCGACGAGGCAGCGGGAGCGACCAGTGCCACCACCCCGGTGGGCTCGGGAACGGAGAAGTCGAAGTACGGCCCGGCGACCGGGTTGGACGAGCCGTGGACCTGGTGCACCTTGTCGCTCCAGCCCGCGTACCAGACCCATCGGTCGATGGCGGCGTCGACCGTCGCCTCGGCGTCTTCCCGGCCGATGCCTTCGCCGGTGGCGACTTCGTCGACGAACTGGGAGCGCCGGCCCTCGAGCATCTCGGCTGTCCGGTACAGCACCTGACCCCGGTTGTAGGCGGAGGCGGCCGACCAGGCGGTGAACGCCTTGCGGGCCGCAACGACGGCGTCGCGGGCGTCCTTGCGTGACGCCAGCGCGGCGTTGGCCAGGAAGCGCCCACCGTCGGCCGAGCGGACCTCGTAGCTGCGCCCCGATTCCGACCTGGGGAAGGCGCCGCCGATGTAGAGCTTGTAGGTCTTGCGGACCTCTAGGCGGCCGCCGTGGCCGTCAGGCATCGAGGTAGGCCCCCAGGCCGTGGCGGCCACCCTCACGCCCGTAGCCGGATTCCTTGTAGCCGCCGAACGGGCTGGTGGGATCGAACCGGTTGAACGTGTTGGCCCATACCACCCCCGCCCGCAACTTCTGCGCCATCCACAGGATGCGGCTGCCCTTCTCGGTCCAGACGCCGGCTGAGAGCCCGTAGGGCGTGTTGTTGGCCTTGTCGACGGCTTCGGTCGGGGTGCGGAAGGTGAGGACAGAAAGGACTGGCCCGAAGATCTCCTCGCGGGCGATGCGGTGTGACTGCGACACGCCGGTGAACACCGTCGGGGGGAACCAGAAGCCCCGCTCCGGCAGCTCGCAGGGCGGCGACCAGCGCTCTGCACCCTCCGTCTCGCCGACCTCCGACAGCATGCGGATCTTGTCGAGCTGCTCGGCGCTGTTGATGGCGCCGATGTCGGTGTTCTTGTCGAGCGGGTCGCCCAGGCGCAGGGTCGTGAGGCGCCGCTTGAGCAGCGCCAGCAGCTCGTCGGCCACCGACTCCTGCACGAGCAGGCGGCTGCCCGCGCAACACACGTGGCCCTGGTTGAAGAAAATGCCGTTGACGATGCCCTCGACCGCCTGGTCGAGCGGGGCGTCGTCGAAGACGACGTTGGCGGCCTTGCCGCCCAGCTCGAGGGTGACCCTCTTTCGGGTGCCGGCCACCGAGCGGGCGATCTGGCGCCCGACCTCGGTCGAGCCCGTGAACGCCACCTTGTCGACCGACGGGTGCTCGACCAGGGCCCGGCCGGTGTCGCCAGCGCCGGTCACGATGTTCACAACACCGGGCGGCAGGTCGGCCTGCTGGCAGACGTCGGCAAAAGCCAGCGCGGTCAGCGGCGTCGTCTCGGCCGGCTTGAGCACCACCGTGTTGCCGCAGGCCAGCGCCGGCGCGATCTTCCAGGCCAGCATCAGCAGGGGGAAGTTCCAGGGGATCACCTGGGCGGCCACGCCCAGCGGCCGGGGATCGGGACCGAAGCCGGCGTAGCCCAGCTTGTCGGCCCAGCCGGCGTAGTAGAAGAAATGGGCCGCCACCAGGGGGATGTCTACGTCGCGGCTTTCTCGGATGGGCTTGCCGTTGTCGATGCTCTCGAGCACGGCCAGCTCCCGCGACCGCTCCTGCACGAGGCGTGCCAGCCGGTAGAGGTACTTGCCGCGGTCGCGGCCGCTGAGTCGCGACCAGGTGCCCTCGTAGGCGGCACGGGCGGCGCCGACCGCCCGGTCGATGTCCTGCGGGCCCGCGGCCACGACCTCGGAGAGCACCTCTTCGGTGGCCGGATTGACCGTCTTGAAGCGGCTTCCGTCGATGGGATCGACCATCTCGCCGCCGATGTACAGCCCGTAGGAGGGCTGGATGTCGACGATCGAAGGGGACTCGGGTGCGGGCGCGTACTCGAAGGTTGGCATGGTCACGTTCCGGTGCAGGGGCTCGACCGGCCCAGAGCCGAGGCGATGGGTTCCACCGGGCCAAGCTCGAGGTCATGGGTTCCGGAATCGGAACCCGTCGCCTCGTCCTCGTTCGAGCGGAACCTCTTGCCTCGGCCGGCGACGGTCATCGTCAGTCGAGGGTGAAGTAGTCGGGGCCGGCGTAGTGGCCGGTCGTGAGCTTCTGGCGTTGCATGAGGAGGTCGTTGAGCAGGCTGGAGGCACCGAAGCGGAACCAGTCGGGGCTGAGCCAGTCGTCGCCGGCCACCTCGTTGACCATGACCAGGTAGCGCACGGCGTCCTTTGCGACCCGGATGCCGCCTGCGGCCTTGACCCCGACCTGCCGGTCGGTCTGGCGGCGGAAGTCGCGCACCGCCTCCAGCATCACCAGCGTCACCGGGAGCGTGGCGGCCGGTGACACCTTCCCCGTGGAGGTCTTGATGAAGTCCGCGCCGGCCAGCATGGCGAGCCACGACGCCCGGCGGACGTTGTCGTAGGTCGCCAGCTCGCCGGTCTCCAGGATCACCTTCAAGTGCGCGTCGCCGCAGGCCTGCTTGGTGGCGACGATGTCGTCGTACACGTCGAGGTAGCGCCCGGCGAGGAAGGCGCCCCGGTCGATGACCATGTCGATCTCGTCGGCGCCGGCGGCGACTGCGGCCTTGGTGTCCGCGAGCTTGACATCGAGCGGCGCCCGGCCGGAGGGAAACGCGGTGGCCACTGCGGCGATCTGGATGCTCGTGCCCGCGAGCGCCTCCGCGGCCGTCGGCACGAGGTCGCCGTACACGCAGATGGCGGCCACCGCTGGGCATGAGGGATCGGTGGGGTCGGGCCGGCGCCCCTTGGCACACAGGGCGCGCACCTTGCCGGGCGTGTCCTGACCCTCGAGCGTGGTGAGGTCGACCATCCGGATCGCCAGGTCGAGGGCGAAGGCCTTGGCCGTGGTCTTGATGGAGCGCGTGGCGAGCGTCGCAGCACGGGCCTCGACGCCGACCTGGTCGACACCGGGCAGCCCGCGGAGGAAGCGTCGCAGCGTGTCGTTGCTGGCCGTGACGTCGGTGAGACCCGCAGGAACGGTGACGGTCACGAGGAGTCCTCGTGACCGGGCGACCGTGCGACCGCTAGGGAGCCGGGCGGCGGTGGGGTGCGGGGGCGCAGCCCCCGGGGAGACGCGGTCAC
>JBKPAA010000008.1:0-92544 GCA_046726215.1 Actinomycetota bacterium
GACAGCGGCGACGGGTCCACACCGGGGAGCCACGCCCTGGCCGCCACCATGTCCGTGTCCGATGCCCTGGCCCTGGGCCTCGGGGCCGACCGGCCATCAGCATAATGATACAGAGTACTGTTGCAGGGCAGCCGGCCACACGGGGGAGCGATGTCAGACGCAGTCGAACGGGTGCTCGACCACCTCGCCATCAGGGAGTTGACGGCGCGCTACAACCGGGCGTTCGACGACGTCGACTCCGAGGCGTGGGCCGACACGTTCACCGCGGACGGCGTCATGGAGTATGGGGGAGGTGCACCGATCGCTGGCCGCAACGCCCTGGTCAAGATGTCGCAGGCCACCGGCTACGGCTTCGTGCACATCACCACCGACCCCATCATCGAGGTCGACGGCGACCGAGCCACGCAACGCTGCACGGTGATCATCGCCAACCGGAGCAAGGCGCGCGACCGCGTGGCCATCGCCATGACGGGCCGCTACGAGGACGAGCTGGTCCGCACGCCCGACGGGTGGCGCTTCAAGCGGCGCACGGCGGTCCTCGACGTCAACCCGGGCGGTTGACCGCGATCCGCCATGACGATCCGCGGCGCTGCGGCGCTGGTGACCGGGGGTTCGAGGGGGATCGGCAAGGCGATCGTCCGGCAGTTGCGCGACGGGGGCGCCCGCGTGGCCGTGCTCGACCTCGAGGCACAGGAGGGCGACGGCGACGTGGCGCTGGTCTGCGACGTGGCAGACGAGAAGGCGGTGGTCGAGGGCGTCGCCGCCGCCGCCGAGCGGCTCGGCGGCCTCGACCTCGCCTTCCTCAACGCCGGCGTCGCAGGTCTCGCCCCGCTGCTGGGGATGACCGCCGAGGAATGGGACCGCAACCACGACGTGAACCTCCGGGGCGCGTTCCTTTGCCTCCGGGAGTGCGCCCGGGCGATGGTGGCGTCGGGGTCGGGCGGATCCATAGTCCTCACCGGTTCGGTGTCCGGTTTCCTCGCCGACCGCAAGACGGCGCACTACAACAGCTCCAAGGCCGGCGTGGTCCAGCTCGCCCGGGTCGCCGCCGCCGAGCTCGGGCACCGGGGGATCCGAGTCAACGTCATCGCCCCGGGCACCACCGACACGCCCCTGTTCGCCCGGACCGACGCCGCGCCGGGCTACCGCGAGGCCGTGAGCGCCCGCACCCCGCTCGGCGGCATCGGCAGCGCCGACGACGTGGCGGCCGCCGCGGTGGCCCTGGCTCAGCTGCGCTGGGTGACCGGCCAGGTGCTGGTGGCCGACGGCGGCGTGTCGCTATGCAGCCCGATCGACATCGCCGACTTCATCGCCCCCACCGGGTCCGACACACGCGGAACCACGGCAGGAGGCCGCCGATGAGCACGACAGCCGGTCGACCGACACGCAACCTCGACGTCGTGGTGGTCGGCGCCGGTTTCGCCGGCCTCTACGCCCTGCACCGCCTGCGGGGGCTCGGGCTCTCGGTACAGGTGTACGAGGCCGGTTCGGGCTTGGGCGGCACCTGGTTCTGGAACCGCTATCCGGGCGCCCGCTGCGACGTCGAGAGCCTCGAGTACTCGTACTCCTTCTCCCGGGAGCTCGAGCAGGAGTGGGACTGGAGCGAGCGCTATGCCCCGCAGCCCGAGATCCTGCGCTACATCAACCACGTGGCCGACCGCTTCGACCTCCGCCGGGACGTCCAGTTCGGCACGCGTGTCACCGTCGCCGCCTTCGACGAGGCCACCGGTCGGTGGAGCGTCACCACCGACCGGGGCGACGAGGTCTCGGCGCGCTTCTGCGTCATGGCGACCGGCTGCCTGTCGGCGGCGGCAATCCCGGACATCGAGGGGCTGGGAAGCTTCGGCGGCGACTGGTACCACACGGGGCGGTGGCCACCCGAGGGTGTGGACTTCACCGGGCGGCGGGTCGGCATCGTCGGCACGGGCTCTTCGGGGATCCAGGCCATCCCGGTCATCGCCGAGCAGGCGGCGCACCTGGTCGTGTTCCAGCGCACGCCGAATTTCACCCTGCCGGCCCGGAACCGGCGGCTGGACTCCGAGACGCAGGCGGCCGTGAAGTCCGGCTATCCGGCGCTGCGCGACTACGCCCGCAACTCGTACGCCGCCATCGCCCACCCGGCACCGACGGAGTCGGCGCTCCAGGTCGAGCCGTTCGAGCGGCAGCGGCGCTACGAGGAGGCCTGGGACGAGGGCGGCCTCCTGTCGATGACAGCGACCTTCCGCGACCTCATCGTCGACGAGGTGGCCAACGACACCGCGGCGGAGTTCATCCGCGTCAAGATCCGGGAGATCGTGCGCGACCCCGACGTCGCACGGGTGCTCACACCGACCGACCATCCCTTCGCCACCAAGCGGCCCTGCCTCGACACCGGGTACTTCGAGACCTTCAACAGAGCCAACGTCACGCTCGTCGACCTGCGGCGGTCGCCGATCGCCGAGATCATCCCGGCCGGCATCCGCACCGCCGACGCCTTATACGAGCTGGACAGCATCGTCTTCGCCACCGGCTTCGACGCCATGACCGGGCCCGTGTTGCGGATCGACATCCACGGGCGGGGTGGCCAGGCCCTCAAGGCCAAGTGGGCGGCCGGCCCGCGCACTTATCTCGGGATGGCGACCGCAGGGTTCCCCAACCTGTTCCTCGTCACCGGGCCGGGGAGTCCGTCGGTCCTCAGCAACATGATCGTCGCCATCGAGCAGCACGTGGACTGGATGGCGGGCTGCATAACCCACATGACCGCTAATCGCGTCGACAGCATCGAGCCGACGGTCGAGGCCGAGGATGCGTGGGTCGCCCATGTTAACGACTTGGCGAAGGCCACCCTGTTCCCCCGGGCGAACTCGTGGTACATGGGTGCCAACGTTCCCGGGAAGCCGCGGGTCTTCATGCCATACGTCGGCGGCTTTCCGGCTTATCGCGCCATCTGCGACGACGTAGCGGCCGCGGGTTACCGGGGATTCACGCTGACCCCGGACCAACCCCCGATGCCGCAATGACGCGGTGACACCGATGACGCGGTGACCGTGCGCCTGCCGGTTCCGCCCCTGCTCCGCCGGCTGTCGACCGACGAGTACCGGCCCCTGCCGTGGCGACGCCCCGATCGGGAGGCCCTCGCCCGTTTCGGCGACGTCGCCGCGGCGCGAGCGCGGCGCGCGGGGCTCGGGCCGCCGGCCTACGTCGAGGACCGCCGGGGCACGGCTGCGGCGTTGCGCGCCATCGACGCCGCCGCCGGCGGGGGCTTTTACACAGTGCCCGCGGAGGCGGAGATCGACCCCGCCACTGCGGACGCGTGCTTCGACGGCGGCCAGGCATCGGTCGTGGTCGACGTGCAGACCCACCTCGTGAACCCGACCAAGTTCCACGGCCCCGGGGCAGACGCACTCATTGGCTTCCTCAGAATGGCCGACCCCGACCGCTGGTCCGAGGGCGTCGATCCGGCTCGCATCTCGGCCGCCGAGTGGGCGGCACTGGTCTTCGGCGCGAGCGAGACGGCCGTGGCCCTGCTCACGTCGCTGCCCGGGCAGTCGCACGAGAACGTCCTGTCCAACGCCGAGATCGCCGCCTGCCGCGAGGTGGTCGATCGCTACGCAGGCGGCGGCCGGGTGCTCACCCACACGATCGTCCACCCGAACTACGGCCCGGGGGAGATCGAGGCCATGCAGGCTTGGCGCGACGAGCTGCGGCCGTCGGGTTGGAAGGTGTACACCCTGTGGGACCCGCCCGAGACCGTGCCGCCGGGCGGCATGCCGACAGGCTGGTTCCTGGACGACGAGGCGGTCGGCATTCCGTTCCTGGAGCAGGTCCGGGCGCTGGGGCCGAGGATCGTCTGTGCTCACAAGGGGATCGGCGGTCCCGTTCCCGGCGCCGCGCCGGCAGGGTCGGATCCCCGCGATGTCGGGCCGGCCGCCGGCCTGTTCCCGGACATCACGTTCCTCGTGTACCACTCCGGATACGAGCCCGATCCCGACGGGGAGGAGGGACCGCACGAGGCGGCCCCCGGCCGCGGCGTCAGCCGCCTCGTCGCGAGCCTCGCCGCCGCCGGGATCCGTCCCGGTGCCAACGTGTACGCCGAGCTCGGGAGCACATGGTTCCTCATGCTCCGCCGCCCCCGCGAAGCCGCCCACGTGCTCGGCAAGCTGCTGCTCGCCGTGGGCGAAGACCGCATCGTCTGGGGCACGGACTCGGTGTGGTACGGCGCCCCACAGCCGCTCATCGACGCCTTCCGCGCGTTCACCATCCCCGAGCGGCTGCAGGAGGAGCACGGTTACCCGCCGCTGACACCAGCGGTCAAGGAGAAGATCCTGGGCCTCAACGCTGCCGCCGTCTACCGCATCGACCTGGGGGCAGCGCGGGCGTCGAGGGATGCCGGGCGGGACTGGCTGGCGGCGGCCCGCGACGAGTTGCGCATGCGCCTGGCCTGAGCCGATCCGTGCAACCCTCGCGGAGGATGTCCCACGGCGCGCCCATGCCCCCCCGCCACCCCAACCAGCGCGACCTCGCGTCGCTGCCGCGCGAACTGCGGCGGACCACCGTGCCGCCAGCCGTCCGGGCCTGGGTGGAGCGCCGCGCCGGCGTGCGCCTCGTGCGGGTGCGGCGGCTGGCGGGGGCGTCGTCGACGGCGGTGCATGGGCTGTACACGGCCGACGGGACCCGGCTCGTGCTGCGCCGCTACGTGTGGCCGGGGTTTCTCGACGACGAGC
Organism: Actinomycetota bacterium; assembly: GCA_046726215.1. GTDB lineage: Bacteria > Actinomycetota > Acidimicrobiia > Acidimicrobiales > VFJN01 > DASQUK01. Next base: position 4,704 of record JBKPAA010000008.1, read on the forward strand.
CCGCTGCGCCCCGGCGGGAGGCCGAGGCGTTGCGGTTCGCTGCGGCCCACTGGCTCCCGGTGCCGGAGCTGGTGGCGGCCGACCTCGCCGGCGTCGACATCGGGGACGGGGTGCCGGTCTTGCTCATGAGCTTCGTGCCGGGACGAGCCGTGGCCGATCCCGACACCGGGCGACTTGCCGAGGTTGCCGCCGTCATCCACGCCAGCGACCCGGCAGGCTTCGGCCACGACTACTTCCCCTGGTACGCCGATGTGACCGTGTCACCCCCGCCGGCTTCACGTCGGCCACGGCTGTGGGAGACCGCGATCGGGCTGTGGCACGAGGCGATGCCCGCGTACACGCCGACGCGCATCCACCGGGACTTCCACCCCGGCAACGTCCTGTGGTGGCGGGGACGTGCCGCGGGCGTCGTCGACTGGGCCAACGCCTGCGCCGGACCCCGGGGCTGCGACCTGGCCACCTGCCACGCGAACCTGGTCGATCTTGCCGGCGACGGGGCGGCCGACGCCTTCCAGGCCGCATACGAGTCGCTCACCGGTGAGGTATTGCACCCGTACTGGGAGATGGCATCGATCCTCGAGAACGGGCCGTCGTACTGGACACCCCGAGAACTCGCCGCCAGCGAGCCGCGGCTCGCGCGCGCCGTCGGCGCCCAGGTGCCGCTCGCGCCCGAGCCGAACATGCGGCGCTTGTAGAGGCCTTGACGCCGCTAGGCACCCCAAGTTTCGGCTGGGGGCGTCAGACGAGCGTCCCCGGATCGACGTTGCCGCCGCACAGCACCACGGCGATGCGTTCCTCGGGGTTGGCCGCCAGGGCACCGGTCGTCAGCGCCGCGAGCGCGGCGGCTCCCGCCGGCTCGGTCGCCAGGCGCAGCGCGCGCCACAGGCGCCGTTGGGCATCGACGACGTCGCTGTCCTCGACGACCACGACCCCATCAGCCCAGGACCGGGCGGCCGCGTAGCCTAACCTGCCGACCCGACGGGCACCCAGCCCATCCGCCGCGAGTCCGGACACACCGGTGTCGACGGGACGGCCCGCCTGCCAGGCGGCGTCGAGGGACCGGCATCCCCGGGTTTCGACCCCCGTGATCCCGACCGCCCCCCGGTACCAGCACCCCACGCCCCCGATGAGCCCGGCTCCCCCGACGGCGACGACGACCCGGTCGATCCCGAGACCCGACGCCGCGGCCTGGCGTTCCAGCTCGGCCGCCAGCGTGCCGGCGCCCTCCAGCATCTCGGGCTGGTCGAAGGCGTGAAGGAACCGCGCGCCCGTGGCGGCGGCGTGCTCGTGGCTGGCGGCCAGCGCCTCGTCGTAGTAGCCGGGGACGACCTCCACCGAGGCACCCAGCGACCGGAGTCTGTCGAGCTTGACCGGTGCCGTGGTATCGGGCACGAACACCGTCGCCCGCACCCCCAACCGGCGGGCGGCGTAGGCGACCGCGACGCCGTAGTTGCCGCCAGAGGCAGCCACCACGCCGGCGGCCGGCAGGTCGCCGAGGAGCTGGTTGTGCGCCCCCCGCCCCTTGAACGAGCCGGCGTGTTGCAGCATCTCCAGCTTGAGGACCAGCGGCGAGCGTCGGTCCGGAAGCTCGAGGTCGACGGGGTCGACTCCGATCAGCGGCGTCTGCCGAACCCACGGACCCAGGCGGTCCGCGGCAGCCTCGATGTCCGAACGAGAGGGGAGCGCCGGCATCTCCGCGGCCGGCGGCCGGAGGTGGGTGGTGTCAGGGGGCATCGGTGACGAGTCTGCCCGGAGGCGGTGCCGAACGGCCGTGACCGTTGGACCACCACCCAGCGTGAACGAATCACTGCGCACCGATCGGGGCACACATAGGGAAGAAGCCACTCGACACCGCGGTCGGGGATCGCGGCCGAAAGGGAGAGCAGGAAGATGCTCGGATTCATCATCTGGATGCTCGTCGTCGGTGCGATCGCCGGCTACTTGGCCCGCTTGCTCGTGCCCGGGCGTGACCCGCTGGGCGTGGTCGGCACCATCGTGCTCGGCATCGTCGGGTCGTTCATCGGTGGGTTCCTCGGCTACCTCCTCTTCGATAAGGACATAGATGAAGGAGCGCTGCAGGTGTCGGGCGTGATCGGGTCGATCATCGGCGCCGTGATCGCTCTGCTCATCTACAACGCCACCGGTAGCCGCCGGATGAGGCGTCGCCCGTTGCGCCGGCGCATGTTCTGATCCCCAGACACCGCCACCGGCCGATCGGAATCCCGGTCGCCGGTGGCGGCGTCGCGTTCGAACCCGGATAGGTCGAGTGGGGCATGATGCGGGACGTTCGTGTGCAAGACGCACCTCAGGAGGATCGATGGCGATCTCGGTCGGTGACCGCATTCCCGACGTCAAGCTGATGACCATGACGAGCGAGGGCATCGCGCCGGTGCAGAGCGGCGAGGTGCTCGGCAAGGGCAAGGTGGTGTTGTTCGGGGTGCCCGGCGCCTTCACGCCCACCTGTTCCGACCACCACCTCCCCGGCTTCGTGCTGCGCGCCGACGACATGAAGGCCAAGGGCGTCGACACCATCGCCTGCATCGCGGTCAACGATGTCTTCGTCATGGGTGCCTGGGGCGACGCGCAAGGCACAGATGACAAGGTGACGATGCTGGCGGACGGCAACGGCGAGTTCGCCGCCGAGGTCGGCCTGACGATGGACGGTTCCGGCTTCGGGCTCGGTACCCGTTCACAGCGCTACGCCGCCATCATCGAGGACGGCGTCATCACCGAGCTGATGGTCGAGCCCAGCCCGGGCCTCGACGTCAGCTCCGCCGAGTCGGTCCTGGCCAAGCTCTGATCGTTCAGTGCCCCCGGAGCGGTGCGGGCCCGGCGGCACGCCGCGCGGGGCGTCGACGGTATCGCCACCCGCCGTGCCAGGATGACCAGCGTGCAGCGCACGTCGGAGGCGGTAGCGACTGACCGCGCGGGCGATTCGCCGGGCGTTGCCGTGTCCGTCGCCCCCCGCCAGCGCGTGCGCTACCAGGCCGACATCGTGCGCCTGCTGGCGTCCTTGGCGCTGCTGGGCGCAGGCGTGCTCATTGCCATTCACGCCCGCAAGACGATCGGGGGCGCCGAAGCGGACATCGTGGACGTGTACGAACGCGTGCCCGAGCGGTTCGCCGACGTGCTGGCGGCGGTGGCGGTGGTCTCCGCCACAATCGTGCCGGTCATCACGGTTGTCTTCCTGACGCTCCTGCGTCGCTACCGCCAGGCCGCGGCGCTCATGCTCGGCGGCCTGGCCGCCGTCCTGGCCATGAACTGGCTGAGCGACGTGCTGGCCGACCGGGGCGTCGTCGCTGCGGTCGATCCCAACACCGACCAGGTCATCGAGCTCACCGACCCCGAGTTCGCGACGTCGCCGCTCATCGCCGCCGTGGTCGCGGTCGTCGTGATCGCCTCGCCCCGGCTGTCGCGGCAATGGCGCCGGGTCCTCTGGTTCGGGGTGGGCCTGCTCATCCTTTTCCGGGTCGTCTCGTCCAGCGAGCCACCCCTCGACATCGTCATCGCGGTGGCACTCGGCATGGCGGTCGGCTACCTGGCGCTGCTCGCGTTCGGCACCGAAAGCGCAGATCCCGACGCCGACGAGCTGGTCGCAATGCTCCGACCGCTAGCGGATCCCAAGCGCATCGAGCAGCTGGCGGGAGACACGCCGCTCCGGTACGCGGTCGAGTTGGCCGATGGCGAGAAGCTGCAGCTCCGGGTCCGGACGAGGACCGACCGCTCGTCCGACCGGCTGGAGCAGGCCTGGCGTACCGTCCGGCTACGAACGTCGCAGGTCGACGAGCCGTACGCCACCGTCCAGCGGCGCGTGGAGCACGAGGCGCTCGCCCAGACGACGGCGGGGGCCGCCGGGGTGCGCGTACCAGCGGTGCGGGGGATCGTCGCCTCGTCGGCGGGCTCGGTCGGCCTGCTGGAGGAACGCGTCGACGACGGGACGGCGGTGTCGGCGTTGCCCACTGCGATGCTGGACCGCCGGCTGCTGCGGAGCATCTGGCGCCAGGTGGCGTCGCTGCATCGCCAACGCATCGCCCACCGCGCGCTCGGGCTCGCCGTGCTGACGGTGACTGACACCGGCGACGTGGCCATGTCCGACTTCGATGCTGCCCGGCTCGCCGCCTCGGACCGCGACCTGGCCCTGGACCGTGCCCAACTCCTGGTCGACACCGCGCTGCGGGTGGGCGCTGACGAGGCCGTGGCCGTGGCCGTCGAGACCCTAGGTTCCAGGGCGGTCGTGGCCGCAGTGCCGTACCTGCAGCCACTGGCGCTACCGGCGCCGACCCGGCGAAGCCTGCGTGGCAACCGGGAGGTGCTCGATGCCCTCCAGGACGCGGTCCAGAATGCCACTGGCGTCGAGCCCGCCCCGCTGGCCCGGCTCGAGCGGGTTCGGCCGCGGACGGCGGTGTCGATCCTGGCGCTGGCGGGCGGCTTCTACTTCCTGCTGCCCCAACTGGCCGACGTGGGCGAGACCGCCGAGGCGGCCACCCAGGCGAACTGGTGGTGGCTGCTGCCGATCTTCGCGGGGGCGGCGGCGACGTTCTTCGCCGCGGCGTTGTCGCTGCTGGGCTCGGTGCCGCAGCCCATTTCCTATCTGGCCACGGTGCGTATGCAGGTGGCATCCGCCTTCGTCGGGCGGATCGCACCCGCCAACACGGGCACGGTGGCGGTCGGCGTCCGCTTCCTGCAGCGCTCGGGGATCGACACGGCGGCGGCCGGGGCGGCCGTGGGTCTCAACGCCCTGGTTGGGCTGATCGTGCACCTCTCGCTCATGGCGGCCTTCATCGCCTGGGCCGGTGCCCGTGGCCCTGGCTTCTCGCTACCCGACGCCAACGCCTTGTTGCTGGTGATCGCCATCGGGGGAGTCGTCAGCGGCCTTGTGGTGGGCCTGGTTCCGGCCCTCCGCCGCCGGATCCTTCCACCCCTAGTCGGCTACTTGCGGACTGCAGGATCGTCGCTGGCCGATGTCGTGACCGACCCGTGGCGGGTGCTGGCGCTGCTGGGTGGCGCCATCGGCATCACGTTCGCCTTCATCCTCACGCTTACGGCCTCGGTGGCGGCGTTCGGGGGCGGCGTCAGCTTCCCCGAAATCGGCGCCGCCTACCTCGTCGCCGCCGCCATCGGGTCGGCGACGCCCACGCCCGGCGGGCTCGGGGCGGTGGAAGCGGCGTTGGTGGCGGCCCTGTCCGGCTACGGCATGGCCGACAGCGCCGCGGTGTCGGCGGTCCTCACGTTCCGCCTGGCCACGTACTGGGTGCCCATGATCCCGGGGTGGATCACGTTCCACCAGATGCAGCGCAACGAGGAGCTCTAGGGCAGCGTCTTTGAAGGAAAAATAGGGCCATGGCCCGAAAGATCTTCAAAGACATTGATGGCTCGATTGCGTGCAAAGAAGTTATGCAAATATTCTTTGCACTATGGCACGACCGTTGAGGATCAAGCACCTCGACGCCCGATCTGTGCAGGCGCTGGCGCATCCGCTGAGATCGAGGCTCCTGGCGTCGCTGCGTGTCGACGGCCCCGGCACCGCCAGCACGCTGGGGGAGCGCCTGGGGGAGAGCTCCGGGGCCACCAGCTACCACCTGCGGGTGCTGGCGCAGCACGGATTCGTCGAGGAGGACCGGACCCGCGGCCGGGGCCGCGAGCGCTGGTGGCGGTCCGCGCACGACGCGACCTCGTGGCGCCCCGACCGGTTCCGCGACGACCCCGACGCCCAGGCCGCCGAGCAGTGGCTTGCCGGGGATGCGGTGCGCAACGGGATGGAGCGGCTCGACCGATGGATCGCCCGGCGGCCCTCCGCGGATCTCGACTGGGTGGCGGCGTCGGAGGAGAGCGACTACCGGCTGACCATGACGGCGCCGCAGCTGCGGAGTCTCATGGAGGAGCTGCACGAGGTCGTGCTGCGCCACCGCGAGCTCGCGGAGGACGCGCGCGCCGAGGACGGCGGGACCGCCGCCGAGGCACGCGGGGCCAGGCCTGTCTGGCTGCTGATGTACGCGTTCCCGGCGGGCGACGGCGCATGACGCCTTCCGGGTCGGGGGGGATCCCGAGCGATGCCCGCCTGGCTCAGGTGGTGCGCCGGTTCGTCGTCCTCAGCGCCCTGCGGTGGCTGCCGACGGGGCTGTTGTTGCCGGTGACGGTCGTGCTCATGCAGTCGCGGGGGCTGTCGCTGGCGGACATCGGCCTGGTCGTGTCGGTGCAGGGCGCGGCGGTCATCGTCCTCGAGCTGCCCACCGGCGGACTGGCCGATGCGGTCGGTCGTCGGCCGGTGCTCCTTCTGGCGTCGGCGCTCGACGTCGGGTCGCTGACGCTGCTCCTCGGCGCCCACAGCCTGGGCGCGTTCGTAGTGGCCGGCGCGGTGCAGGGGGTGTTCCGCGCGCTCGAGTCGGGGCCCCTGGAGGCGTGGTACGTCGACACCAGCCTGGCGCTCGATCCCGGTGCACCCATCGAGCGGGGCCTGGCCCGCGGTGCCAGCGCCATAGGGCTCGCGATCTCAGTGGGCGCCCTGGGGGCGGCGGGCCTGACCGCGCTGCCCGCCGTCGGGGGTGCCGATCCGCTGGCGGTCCCCGTTGCCGCAGCCCTGCTGTTGCGGCTGGTCGACATCGTCGCGCTGGCGGTCCTCATCCACGACGACCGCTCGCGACCGGACGACGGTGCCGTGTCGCTCGGGATCGCGGCGGCACCGGCCGTGGTGCGATCGACGGTCCGCCTGGTGTCGCGCAACCGGGCGCTGCTGGCGCTGGTGGCCGTCGAGCTGCTGTGGGGCGCCGGGTTGGTGGCGGTGGAGCTGTTCTCCGGACCGCGGATGGTCGAGCTGTTCGGCGACCCCGAGCGGGGTGTGGCGGTGTTCGGGCTTGCGGCCGCGGCCGCGTGGTCGATCTCCGCGCTGGGGTCCGCGGCTACCGGCCGGTTGACCGCCTGGCTGGGTGGCGGACCCGCCCGGGTGGGTGCCGTGCTGCGTGTGGCCCAAGGGGCGGCAGTGATGCTGATGGCGCTGGGCGGCGGCCCGTTGGGTCTGTTGACCGGCTACCTCTGCTTCTACCTGGTGCACGGACCGGCCAACGTGGTGCACTACGCGATGGTTCATCGCCTGGTCGACGCCGACCATCGCAGCACCGTGATCTCTGCCAACAGCCTGGCGACGCGGCTCGGCGGCACCGCCGGTGGCATTGGCCTGGGCACGCTCGCCGGCGGTGCCGGTATCCCGGCGGCGCTGGCCGTTGCGGCAGCCGTCCTGGCGGCGGGGGCGCCCCTGTACCGGGTGGCCGGCCGGCGGCCACCGCCGCCGCGGGCGACGCGGGCGCCTGGTGGGCGCTTCGCCGACGTGCGCGACCCGGGTCGACGGGCCACGAGGCCGACGAGGGTCCCCGATAGCGTTGGCGATCATGAGCGTCGAGGTCCATGACGTCCCCGCCCGGCAGCGCTACGAAGCGGTGGTCGACGGGACGTTGGCCGGGTTCGTGGTGTATCGCGACCACCGGGGCGCACGCGTGTTTACGCACGCGGAGGTCTTCCCCGAGTTCGAGGGCCGCGGCGTGGGCAGCGCGCTGGCCCGCGGGGCGCTCGACGACGTGCGGGCGGGCGGCCGGTCGCTGGTGCCCCAGTGCGCGTTCATCAGGACGTACATCGAGCGACAGCCCGAGTACGGGGACCTGGTCGATGCCGACCTCACCGCCCGCCTGGCCCGCGGCTGACGCGGACGCGGTTCGGGTGGCGAGGCGCGCCGCCCCGGCCGGGTGCCTACCCTCCGCAGCATGGCGATTACGCGTTGGGAATACCGCACCTACTCGGTCTTCGTGGAGATGGGCGGCGAGTCGTGGCTCGATGGGCTCAACCGTCTGGGCGACGAGGGCTGGGAGGTCACGGACGACATCACCGTGTTCGCCCAGGGAGGCGCATCCGAGAACCCGGTGCTGTTGTTGAAGCGGCCGAAAACGTGACCGTGAGCGACGCGCGTCGCCCGCCGGACAACTATTGGACGGTCACCTCACCGCGGAGCTGGAACGGCGGCACCAGCTCGATGTCGTCCCCGCTCCAGAACTTGCCGGGGTCGTACCAGGTCGCCGGGCGGCCGAGCGGCAGCAGGCCCATGTGCTGGTACGTGGCGGCCACCAGCTCGGCGCAGTAGATCGTCTCCAGCGACGACGGCCGCCGTCGTACGCGCGCACTGATCCACTGCCGCACGAGGCCGCCCATCCGGGGGAACGGCCGCCCGTCGAAGCGAGCGATGACCTCCATCAGGCGGTCCTCGTGGTGGCGCTCGATGGACCCGTGGAGCTGGCGGACCCAGGCTCGCTGGCCGTACTTCCGCCGCCAGACGGTGATCGCGTCGGCGAGGCGGTGGAGCTGCACGCCCCGGTGGTGCTCCCCGGTCCACACGTCGGGTAGCGAGCGACCCAGTTCGGCGTGCCACAGCAGCGGCGGCAGGTCGTCGAGCGCGACGGCCATGCCAACGTGGTTGACCGGGGCGTTGGTGAAGGTACGGATCGCCCTGTCGGCAATGGAGCCGCCGCGGAACAGCCAGATGTCACCGGTGGCCGCGGTGTCGACGGCCTCGTCGAAGCTCACGCCAGCGTTCACCTGTGGGGGCACCCGAGTAGGTTACGGAACCGCAATGCGCATCCCCTGGAAGCTCATCGGCCTGGCCGGGCTGGCCGGTGTGGCGGCCACTGGCGTCGTCGTGATTCGCCGGGGACGTGCCCAGCGCCCGTACACGCCCGAGGAGCTGCGGGCACGGCTGCACCAGCGATTGACCGAGGTCCCGTCGGGCAACGGTCAGAGCGAGCCGATCTCCACCAGCCGGTAGCGCCAGGGCACGCCCGGGCCGCCGTGGCAGGTCATCTGCACGGGCGCGCCGCCACGATCGCGGGCGACCACCACCTCGAGCGTGGCGCCGCCGCGCTGCTGCAGGCGCACAGTCACCGCCCGGTCGGGGCGCTGCTCGGCGCTGAGGACCGACATGCCGTCGATTCGTCGCTCGGCGAGGTGCGTGCGCCCGAACGCCTCGGCCGCCTGCACCAGCGGCGCGTAGCAGCTGCGGCCCCGGTAGTGGTCGAGGTCGATCATGCGATCACGGTGGTCGGCCACCAGAGCGGCCGCCAGCTCCGGTGCGACGCGGCCGTAGTAGATCCCCTCGGGCAGGCACACGATGTTGGCCGCGAAGCGATCGCCGCCGACGTGGGAGCACTCCCACACGTCGAGGGCGGTGGCATCCGCCAGGGCCCGCACCACGGGGCGGCCGAGGTCGGCGCAGCACGGGTCGTGACGACCGTTGGTGCAGACGAGGTTGAGCGAGGGTGGCCCCGGAACACCGATACCGGGCGGCTCCGGGAACGCCAGGGCGCCGATGTCGAGCCCCAGCAGTGCCTTGGGATCGTCGGGGTCGAGGTCGATCTGTTCGAGCCACCAGCGTTCGGCACCCGAGTGGGCGAGGAACACCGTCCGGACGGGCCCCAGCCGTCGCTGGTCGACCCGGCGCCGGGCCAGGAGCACCCGCGCCCCGTGGGCCCGGGTGGCCTCCGCCAACGCGGCGGCCGTGTCGGTGTCGAGCTTGCTCTCGGCCAGGGCGTCGACGCCCCACGAACCCGGTTGCTCGACGATCATCCAGCGCTGGACGCGGGAGGCGGTGGCGATCAGCGGCTCCCGCCGCCCCAGCGACTCCGCTGCGCAGCGCAGTCCGAGCCGCTCAGCCACTACCGGTGCCTGCGCCGGTGGCGGTTCGCAGGACACCCTCGCGGACCAGCCGCCGCACCAGGACCCGGCGACTCTCGGTGTCGAGCAGGTCGGCCAGGTCGGCGACCCGCATGGGCCCGTCCTGGAGCAACCGCCGCACGGCCGGCTCCAGCGCGGCCGGCAGGACCAGGCGGCGGTCGCCGAGGGTGAGGCGCAACCGCCCGTGGTTGTCGTGGCCGACCGCGACTGCGCCGCGGGCCCGGCGCCGCACCACGGTCGTGTCGCCGATCCGATCGAGCGCGATGATCTCGGCGAGCTGGCCGTCCAGCAGCGGCGTGCGGTGGGCGAAGAACTGCTCGCTCACCTCGTCGGCAACGTCGCCGGCGTCGAGCCGCTCGACCCATCCGATGAGGTCGGACAGCGCCGCCTTGACGGCGCGCACGGCCACGTCGCGGTCGAACGGGTAGCCGGCCGGCAGGCTGGCGCGGAACCTGGCATCGTCGCCGGCCCGGTCGATGACCCTGCGCAGGACGTCGTGCACCGTCGTGGCCAGCACGCCCAGTGTGAGGTGCAGCGAGGTTCCCTCCTGGGTGGCCGCGGAATGGACGAAGCCGCGCGGCAGGTAGAGCGCGTCTCCCGCGCCGAGGTCGGTCTCGAAGAGGACCGCCTGGGCGGCGGCCAGCTCGTGGACGGACGAGTGGTGGGCGAGCGGCGCGGCCACCACGGGCGTGCGCACCACCCAGTGCTTGACGCCGGCCACCTGGAGGACGAACACGTCGTGGGTGTCATGGTGAGCCCCGAGCCCGGCGGCTCCCGGCGGGGTGAGGTAGGCGTTGGCCTGCAACGGATGGCCGAGCGCCAGTTCGAGGTCACCACAGAAGCGTGCCAGTGGCGGCCACCAGCGATGGAGGGACTGCAGCACCACGGTGGCGCCGCCCGCGAACAGGTCGAAGACCCGGCCGGTATCGATCAGGTCGGAGAATTGGTGTCGGCCGGTGCGGCCGGTGCGCGTGTAGCGGCGCGGGTCCACCGGCTCGCCGTCGCGAACGAGGCGGAAGGCCGGCCGGCGGAGCCCGGATCCGCTGAGCGCCCGGTCGACGTCGTCGAGCGACAGCAGGTCGCCGAAGGACCCGGCGCCACGGCGCAGGTGCGGCGCGACGCCGAAGGTGGTCTTCAGGAACGCGGCGGGGTCGTCGACGCAGCGGGCGAGCGCGTCACGCCCGGTGCGGGCGGCTGCGGATTCACCACCGCCCGACGCGTCCCCCCCGCTACGAGTCGCTCTCGTCGGAGTCGCTGTCAGCCGGCCCGGTGTCGGGATCGACCCCGTCGGCATCGTCGGAGCCGTCGACGTCGTCCGTGGGGTCGGTGGCGTCATCGTCGTCGGTCACCTCGCTCGCCCGTTCGTGACGCCACTCGGTGGCAATGTCATGGTCGGACAAGCCGCGGATCACGTCAGCCATCTGGGCAACCTCCTGGGGCCTCAGTCGCTCCGGACGCTAACCGACGGCCCGGTCCCCCGACAGGCACCGCGGCGCGCCGTTCGCCCCGATGGGAGCTAGGCTCCCGCACCGCCCCGGTGCCTGTTCCCAGGCCGGTCCGGGAGCCATCGGCTAGCGGTCCTCGTGCGCCTCCTGGCGGGCCTCGTGAACCTGCGCTTCTGCCCGGGCCCGTGCGGCCTGGGTCTCACGCTTGGCGGCCTCACGTTCCGCGTCAGCCTTGTCCTGCTGGGCGCGTCCGTCCCGGCGGAGGCTTTCGTCGTCGGCAACCGCACCGGTGGCTTCCGTGAACTTGCCCTTGATGCCTTCGAGGAAGCCCCGGAGGCCCGACTTGGCGCCGGAACTGGCCATGGTCGATCCTTCCCGTTGGAGGAGTGGTCGCGTGTGAGCTTCCCGGCTGGCGGTCTGCAAACCCACGTGGTCCTCGGCGTCGACGGTTGCCGGGCCGGTTGGGTGGGCGTCGTGCTGGCGCCCGAGCGTCCGGCCGTCGGTGTGCTCGGCGCCACCGTCCCCGCGCTGGTCGAGGCGGCGACCGCCGCCGGGCCCCTCGAGACCGTCGGCATCGACATGCCCATCCATCCGCCCGAGACCGGGTCCCGGCCCGCCGACCTCGCCGCCCGGGACCACCTGGGGCGGAAGGCAAGCAGCGTCTTCCCCACGCCGGCCCGCCCGGTGCTCGAGGCTCCGTCGTACCCGGAAGCCTGCGTCGTGGCCCGGGCCCTGGGCGGCCGGGCCATCAGCCGGCAGGCCTGGGCGCTACGCACAAAGATCCTGGAGGTCGCTGGGTGGCTGCCGTCGGCGCCCTGTCCGGTCTACGAGGTCCACCCCGAGGTGTCGTTCTCGCTGCTGACGGGAGCACCCATCATCGCCAGCAAGCAGACCGAGGCCGGGCGGGCGGCCCGCAGGCTCGCCCTGGAGGGCGCGGGCGTCGTCGTGCCCAGCGATCTGCTCGGCGCCAAGGGTGTGGCGGTCGACGACGCCCTCGACGCGGCCGTCGTGGCCTGGACCGCCCGGCGCATCGCCGCCGGTCAGGCCCGCAGCTTCCCCGATCCCCCGCAGCGCCTAGCCGATGGGCGGCTCGCCGCCATCTGGGCGTGACCTGCCGGCGACCGGTTCCGCGGGCGGCACGGCAAACGTGGTCACCCTGGTGCAGTCGCAAACCTGGATGCTGTACTCGGCGTAGAAGCGGTCGCGGCCGGCCCGCTGGGCGTGTCGGTGCTCGGGGTGCTCCCGCCAGGCGCGCTGTGACTCGGTGTCGGCGAACGTCACCAGGGTCACCCTCTCACCGTCGTCGGCCGTGAACGACTTCACGTCGACCAATCCCGGCATCGTCCGCGCCAGCGCGAACATCTCGGCCGCCCGGGGCTCGTACTCGTCGATCGCATCGGCCCGCAGCCTCGAGCGGAACACGGTCACGACCTGGCCCGCAGCCAACGGTGGTTCAGCGGGGTCACCCATGGCGCCACCGTAACGGCGGGATTACCGGGGTCACCCCGTGATTTCCACCGCGCTCGCGGGCGCAACCGCTCGACACAAGGCGGCGAGCCGGCGACGCTTCAGGGTGCGACCGAGTCCCAGCCCGTGAATCCCGATGGTTCGTGGCGGCCCATCGTGCCGTGCTCGAACAGCCCCCAGCCCTCGGCGCCGTCACAGGTGGCCCGGGCCACGTGGTCGATCACGCCGTAGGCCATGCGGGCCACGATGGCGGGATCGCTCAGGTCGTACACGGCGCCCTCGACCCAGCCGGGACCCCGCCAGTGCCCGTGGCCCCAGTCGGGGTCGCCTCCATAGCCGGCGCCCACGTGCAGCGCGATGTAGCCGAGCGAGGCGACCTCCAGGTCGAGCGGCTTGCCACCCCGCTCGGACAGCCGGATGGCGGCCCGCTCGGGCAACCGGGTGCCGGACCTGTAGGTGATCTCGACCTCCGGCCACCCCAGCTGCTCGACCCGGCCGTTGGCCCACACGCGGATGGCGTCGTTGAGGGTGCGGTAGCCGTCGGGGTTCTCCTGCACGATGACGACGACGGCGAAGTCGTCGAACCGCACGGGCACGTACAGCCACCAGAGGCCGGTGGTGGGGTCGTCGGCGGGACGGCCCGCCGGCTCGCCCTCGCCCACGGGCCGGATGCCCCACGACCGGTCCCGGGTGCCGACCCATGCGTCGGGCGACACCTCCAGCTCGTCGCCGTCGATGCGGAGCGCGCCCTCCCAGGTGCCCACCTGCGCGAAGCGTGAGGCGTCCAAGATCGCCCGCGCCCCCGCCCGCATGACGTGCGGCTGCTCCATGACGGCCGGGAACGAGCCTTCCCAGTGCAGGTCGAAGCCAAGGCCGTGATCGTCGCCGTCGCACACCAGCCGTATGCGCCGCAGCGGCTCGACGACCTCGACCCGGTAGGGGCCGACGCGGGGCGCCAGCCGTTCGTCGCCGAGGGCGTCGGAGCAACGGATGGTCCACTGGCGGTCACCTCGCCGGATCGTCGCGTAGGCGTCGATGACACCGAGGTTGGGGTAGACGCCGAGCCCGGTGACGAAGAACAGGTCGCCTGTCCGATCGTGGGCGTTGAAGTACGAGCGGTCGTAGAAGTTCCGGTCACTCGATGCCACGTGGCGGAGCGATACCGGGGCCTGATGGATCGGGTACTCGTCCAGGGGCACGGGGAGCATCGGACCGTGCTACCAGTTCCAGTACCTGCCCGCGAGCATCCGCTCGAGCGGCTCGCGGTTCATGATCAGGTCGTCGACGTCGTCGGGCTCGTCGATCTCGCCGAAGTGGACCTGCCGGTGTCCGGTGCGCAGGAAGACGATGCCGTACTGGATGGCCGCGTAGGTGGCGTAGAACTCGAGGTCGCGGAGCGTGTGACCCGTGAGCGACTCGTACGTGCCGGCCACGTCGTCGGGCCGCAGAAAATGCGGCATGCCGGGCAGCGCCATAGCGCCGGCGATGTCCTCGAATATCCGGTGGCCGTAGACCAGCCAGGCGACATCGAGCTCGCGGGGACCCAGCGCCGCCATTTCCCAGTCGAGGACCGCTACCGGGGTGAAGTCCCGGTACATCACATTGCCGATCCGGGAATCACCCCAGCACGCCACCGTCGCGCCCTCGTCCGCGGGCCAGTGCGCGCCCAGCCACGCGAAGCCGCGCTCGATCAACGGCGAGCGCCGTCCCAGTCCCGCAGCGGCGAAGTCGTACCACGCCCGCGTGTGCCCCACTCGCCGGCGCAGCGGCGTGTCGCCGGGGGCGTCGGGAGTCAGGAAGTCGAAGCGCTCCCCGGCCCGCTCGACGGCGTGCAGCTCGGCCAGGACCGCAACCGTGGCGTCCTGGAGCCGGCGCTGGTCGGAGGTGTCGGCATCGAACAGCCAGCTGTCGCCGAAGTTGTAGGGCATGACATCCGGCGGCACCTCCCCGTCGACGCGCGCCATCACGAAGAAGGGAGCGCCCAGCGGACCGGCCTCGGGCTCCGACCACCACACCCGCGGCACCGGCACGGTGGTCAGCTGATCGACGAGGCGGATAGCCCGGTACTGCCGGTCGAGGTCGTAGCTGGGAAAGACGGGAACGTCCGCGGGATCGGGCGCCACCCGCGCCACGAGCCTCTCCGTCCGTCGGGCACCGTCGTCGGTCCACTCGGCGTCGAACAGCAGCGTCTCGCTCGACATCCCGTTGGCCGAGGTGCCCTCGAGCGATCGGATGACCGGCTTGGCGCCAGGGGCGAGCTTGGTGGCCAGCCAACCCTCCAAGCGCGGGCGCAACGCGTCGAGGTCCCGGCTCGATCGCTGCAGTTCCTCCACGGCGATCGAGGGTAGTGTGACGACCGACACACGGGCGTGAGGGGAGGGAACCGGCCATGGAGGTCAGCGGGGACCCGGAGCCCATCGACTGGGACGCCGCCTGGGAGGCGCTCGTCCTCGGGCTCGAGCGCCCCCGCTACCAGCGCATCGCACTAGTCGCGGGTCAGGTACTGGTGACGCTGGCGATGATTGGCCTGTCGGCGTGGCTGCTGCTGCGCATCATCGCCGAACCGCTCCAGGAGCTGGGCCGGTTCGGCGCTTGAACTCCGAGGGGACCGCTACGGGCGCTCCCTACGTCGGCTGATCACGCCGGACGCCGACGGGTTCCCGGGCCCGGGGAATCGGCCACCTCGAGCGCCAAGCGCAGGTCGTCCACCATGCCCTGGAGCGCCGCCTGCCGGTCATCGCGGTCCGGGACGCGCACGATGGCCGACGGATGGACCGTCACCACCATGGGTGGCCCGAAGACGGACTGCAGAACCTGCCTGCGTAGGGGGGCCACGGCGCGGGTCTTGCCCAACACCGCCCGCAGCGCCGTGGCGCCCATGGCGACGATCACCGCCGGGCGTACGTGGGTGATCTCCTCGCCGAGCCACAGCGAGCACGCCTCTATCTCGGTGGCGTTGGGGCGCTTGTGGATGCGGCGCTTGCCGCGCGCCTCCCACTTGAAGTGCTTGACCGCGTTGGTGATGTAGGCAGCGCCCCGGTCGATCCCCGCCGCCTCCAACGCCTCCTCGAGGACGCGTCCCGCGGGGCCCACGAACGGCGCGCCCTGCTTGTCCTCCTGGTCGCCGGGCTGCTCACCCACCAGCATGACGACCGCGGGCACGGGCCCCTCGCCGAAGACCGTCTGGGTCGCGCGCCGGTAGAGCTCGCAGCGATCGCATTGTGCGGCCCTGGCGGCGATCTCGGCGAGCTGGCGGGCGTCGGCACTGGACGCGGGCGTCCGGCTCACTGCGCCGCCTGCCCGCCAGGGTCGCACCCCTGCCTCACGCGTTGGGAGGAGCGGCCGAGATGTCGCTCAGCGCCGATTGCGGATCCTCCCGGCGGGCCAGGTCGCCGAGCGTCACGATGCCCACGACCTCCTCGCCGTCGACGACCGGGAGCCGGCGGATCGCGTGGCGGCGCATCAGCTCGGCGGCCTGATCCAGCTCGGCCTCCGCTTCGACCACCGCCAGCTTGGGGCTGGTCACGTCGCCCACGGGGGTGGCATCGGGCTGGCGTCCCTCTGCCAGTGCCCGCACCACGATGTCGCGGTCGGTAACGATGCCGCGCAGGGTGCCATCGTCCACGACCAGGACATCACCGATGTCGTTGTCACGCATGACCTCGGCCGCCTTCCGAATCGAGGCCCCGGCGTCCACGCTCAAGGGATTGGTCATCATCACGTCTCGCACGATGGTCGCCATCGCTGGTCTCCCATTGGTCGCTTGCGTTCACACGCGCCTACCCCCGCAAGCGGCCACGAAACCGCGGCGCTCGGAGCTCTCAACGCCGTCAGGTGCCCAGCATGTGGCGGCGGAGGCGGTGGATGGCCTTCCGCAGCAACCGCGACACCTGCATCTGGCTGCACTGGAGGCCTTTGGCGATCTGCGACTGGGTGCGCTCCTCGAGGAAGTACTGCCGGAGCAGGTCCCGGTCCTCGTCGGACATGAGCTCCAGGCTCTGCGTCAGCGCCGTGCGGTTCTCGATGCCGAGGAAGCCCCGGTCGGCCTGGCCGATCACCTGCTCCGTCTGCAGCCCGCTGGCGGGATCGGTGGCGTCGAGCGAAGTGGTGATGCGGGCATCCTCGGCGGTGAACGCCTCGAGCACCTCGCGCTCGTCGACGCCGATGAAGTCGGCGATCTCGCCCGGCGACGGGGGGCGCCCCAGGTCATGAGTCAGCAGCTCGTGCGCGTCGCGCACCGGGGTCGACAGTTCGTGGACGCGGCGGGGGACCCGGATCGCCCAGCCGGCATCGCGGAAGTGGCGGCGGAGCGATCCCACGATCGTGGGCTTGGCGAAGGCGAGGAACGGGGTGCGCCGGTCGGGGTCGAAGCGCTTGAGGGCCAGCAGCAGCGCCTCGTACGCCACCTGGGTCAGGTCGTCGACCGGCTCGCCGCGGCGATAATGGCGCCGCGCCTGCGCCTCGGCGTGGCCGCGATACTTCTCGACCAGCGCCTGGAGGGCTTCGGGGTCCCCTCGGCGGGCGTAGCGGATGTGGAGTGCCCACAGGTCCCGTTCGACGGCGGGGCGGTCGGTGCGGCTCTCCACCCAGCGCCGGTCCACGGCGTCGGAGGGGATGGTGAGCCTGGCGTGGGCCCGGTCGGACGCCCGGCACAGGTCATCGATCGCCTGCCGGCAACGGCGGGCTTCGCGGGCGACCACACTGGAGGGCACGCTCCCCCCGTTCCCCCCTGCGGAGCTGGATACACGTTGTCGATCGATCATTCATGCATCAGGTAGAGGGCCCGACGGGTATGGGCTGTATGGAACGTATGCGGACGATCCGCTCGGGATGGTCATGCCACGAGATGCCACCGATGACCAGAAGAAGCTGCTCGCCGACATGCGCGCCCGCGTCGAGGCCGCGGCCGCCGAGATCGATCGCCTGTCGTCGGAGCTGACGGCCCGGGACCAGTGGGTCGACGAGCTGGAGGGCATCGTGGACCTGGCCCTGGGGCTGCTAGATGTGCCGGTGGTGGTGATTGGGGACGACCGGCGGATCCGAGCGCTGAGCCGGGGAGCCAGCGAGCGCCTCACGGGCGATGGCGTCGTCGGCAAGCCGCTGTCGTCGGTGGTCACCGACGAGGTCTTCGCCGCGCTGGAAGCGCGGCTGGCGGCGCTGGGGAAAGGCTCGGCCGAACGGGACGTGGACGTCGCCGGGCCGGAGTCGTTGCACCTGGACGTGCAGGCGCTCCCGGGGGGCGGGGCCGTGGTCGTGTTCGGAACGGGGTGATCCTCATGGACGACGCAGTGCCCAAGTACGACGGTGCGGCCGGCCACATCGAGCTAGCGCTGCCGCCCGACAGCCGCTACATGCGGCTGGCCCGATTGATGGCCAGCGGGGTGGCCACATCGTGCGGGCTACCACTCGAGGAAGTCGAGGACTTCCGCATCGCGGTAGACGAGCTGTGCGCCACGCTCATCGAGATGGGCGATGGCGACCCGGTACGGCTGGAGTTCCAGCTCACCGGCGACGCCCTCGTTGTCGTGGGCACGACCGTCGCGTCTCGCCGCCAGGTGATCGACGACGACCGCCTGAGCCTCAGCAGGCAGATCCTGGACGTGGTGACCGACGGCCATGGGCTGGAACGCTCGGGTGACCTGCTCGCGTTCACCGCTCGCAAGCGCCTGCGGGGCAGGGGCGTCGGTTGACGGGCCAGGTGGCCCGTTGTCCCGACGTTAGCCGGCCACGTCGAGCACGAGCTGCTCGTCGTCGCGGGTGAAGATGTAGCGCATGCTGCCGAACTCGGAGGCAGCGATGACGGCCAGGTCCATGACCCCGTCGTCGCTCCGCCAGCGGTCGAGCAACTCGACCATCTGGACGTGCTCGCCTACGTTGCCGCTGGGCTGGAAGCTCAGGGTGACGGGCGTTCCACCCGGCACGACCGAACCGTCGATCGGCAGTGGGTCGAGGGGGAGCACGTCGAGAAGGACGCGCTCCGGCATGTCTTCGACGTAGACCAGCTGGCAGGTCGTCATGACACCAGCTCGCGGTGGCCGGTCCCGTCGAACAGCGACTGATTCATGCGGGCCAGGCTGGCCCGCAACAGGCGCGAGACCTGTACCTGGCTCACGCCCACGACCTCACCGATCTGCGCCTGGCTGAGCCCGCTCAGGTAGCGGAGCTCGACGATGCGGCGCTCTCGGGCCGGCAGCTCGCGCAGTAGGCGTTCGACGGTCATGCGCGCATCGATGGCGTCGAGCGCGGGATCGTGCCCTCCCACGTTTTCTAGATCGTCCTCGTCGTCCTCACCTGTCGATGCGAGTTGCGTCTT
The DNA here is from genome assembly GCA_046726215.1 of Actinomycetota bacterium. Lineage (GTDB taxonomy): Bacteria > Actinomycetota > Acidimicrobiia > Acidimicrobiales > VFJN01 > DASQUK01. The sequence continues at coordinate 23,637 of JBKPAA010000008.1, forward strand.
GCGGTAGCAGCGAGCGGCCTCCAGCGCATCGAGCACGTCCTCGACCGCGACTCCGGTGTGCTCGGCCACCTCTTCAGCCGTGGGTGAGCGACCGAGGACCTGGCTCAGATCGTTCGCGGCGACCTTGACGGTGTGCTGCAGGTCGCGGGCCCGCCGGGGGACGTGCACCGCCCAGGTGGTGTCGCGAAAGTGGCGGCGCAGCTCGCCGGTAATGGTGGGGACGGCGAAGGTGGCGAAGGTGGCGCCGTAATCCGGATCGAAGCGCTCGACGGCCTTGAGCACCCCGAGCATGGCGACCTGGATCAGATCGTCGGTTGGCTCGCCTTTGCCAACGAACCGACGGGCGCAGTGGACGGCCAGCCAGCGGTGGTCCTCGATGAGACGGTTGCGGACCGCCCGGTCGCCGCTGGCCCGGAACTGCTGGAAGAGCTCGTAGTCCGTCGCATGCTTGGTGGTGGCAGATGCTGTGGTCGTCACGACGGCCTCGCTTTGCGTGGCGTTGTTGGCCGTTGCTTCCCTCATTCGCCGACCCCTACACAAGTAGCGTCCAACCAATGGATCTCGGGATCAGCGGGCGCCGGGCGGCGGTGGCAGCGGCGTCGGCCGGGCTGGGCCTGGCTTGTGCGCGCGCCCTGGCCACGGAGGGTGTGCGGGTCGCGCTCTGCGGTCGCCGACCGGACCGGGTGGAGGCGGCCGTGGCGTCGCTGCGGGCTGCGGGGGGCGACGCCGTCGGCCTCGTGGTGGACGTCTCGGGTGCGGAAGGAGGCGGCGCATTCGTGAACCGCGCCGCCGAGGCCCTGGGGGGCGTGGACATCCTGGTGACCAATGCGGGTGGGCCGCCACCCGGAACGTTCGCGTCCACCGACCTGTCGGCCTACGCGCCGGCGCTCGCGCTGAACCTGCTGTCGACCGTCGGCATGTGCAACGCGGCGGTACCGGCAATGGCCGAGCGTGGTTGGGGTCGCGTGGTCGCCATCACGTCCATGACGGTCCGCCAGCCGTCGCCGACGTTGATCCTGTCGAACACCGCCCGCGCCGGCGCCACGGCCTTCCTCAAGACCCTCGCCACCGAGGTCGCGCCGCAGGGAGTGACCGTCAACTCGGTGCAGCCCGGACTACACGCCACCGACCGCTTGGCCCAGCTCTACGGCGGCGACCTCTCGGCGGCGGCGACGACGGTCCCTGCGCGCCGGGTCGGCGACCCCGACGACTTCGGCGCCGCCGTGGCATTCCTGTGCTCGGAGCAGGCACGATTCATCACCGGGACCGCGCTGTCGATAGACGGCGGCGCCTACACCGGATTGATGTAGGGCGGACGCCCTCCCACTCGAAGGTCAGTCGACCCTGAGCTGGCTCGTCAACTGGTCGCGCCGGGCCTCGAAGTCCTCGAGCCCCATCTTCCCGTCGTCGAAGGCGGCGTGCAGTTCGGCAAGCTGCGCCAGGACCTTGGCCTGGTCGACCTCGGGAGCGGGTGCCTCGGCCCCCTCCTCTTCGCTCTGCTCGGCGCGCTGGGCCCGCCGCTCGAGCTTGGCCTGGGCTTTGGCCTGCTTGTCGCGGTCCCGTTGGAGCTTGCCGAAGGTCGTTCGCCGCCGTGACACGTCTAGTCAGAGCACCCGGACGTTCTGGGCCTCGTCGCCCTTGCGGCCTGGCCCGATCTCGAACTCGACCTGTTGCCCCGCCTCGAGGGAGCGGTAACCGGTGCCTTGGATATTTGAGAAGTGGACGAACACATCGCTCCCGTCCTCACGCGAGATGAAGCCGTAGCCCTTCTCGGCGTTGAAGAACTTGACGGTGCCTACTGCCATGGTGTCTCTGCCTATCTCTGTCTCTGCCCGTGCCGACTCGAGGCCCGGTACTGCAGAGACGAGGCTACGCCGTGTAGGGGTCGGGTCGCGCTTTTTCGAACCGACTCCCGGCTACGTTGACTCCGTGGTCGCCGAGATCGAGCGCGACACCGTCACCCTCGCCCGCAGGATCGCAGACCTCGGTACCGGTCGGCGCACCGGGGTCTTCCGCGGCGCGTGGTGGAGCGAGAGGGTGATGGACTGGGCGATGGAGCGGCCCGGCTTCAAGACCCAGCTGTTCCGTTTCGTCGACGTCTTCCCGGCCCTGGCCGACGCGCCCGACGTGGCCCGCCACCTGTCCGAGTACTTCGAAGGCGTCGACGCCCCGAAGGCCCTGGACGTGGGGATCGACCTCGCCGACCGGGTGCCGCTCGGTGCCCGCGTGGAGGCCCGCATCGCCCGTCGCAACATCATGCGCATGGCCCGCCAGTTCATCGTCGGGGCTTCGGCTCGCGAGGCGGTCGCCGGCCTGCACCAGTTGTGGCGGGCGGGCAGCGCCTTCACGGTCGACGTGCTGGGGGAGAAGACCGTCGTCGGCACCGAGGCCGACCGCTACGCCACCCGCGTGGAGGAGCTGGTGGTGGCGCTCGACGATGCCAGCCGCCACTGGGCGCCCGACGACCACCTCGAGCGCGACGACCTTGGCCCGCTGCACCGCGTCAACGTGAGCGTGAAGCCCACGGCACTGGCCACGCACTACGAGCCGCTGTCGCATGACGCGGGGCTGGAGTCGGCCAAGCAGCGCCTGCGGCCCATCCTGCGGCTGGCGCGGGAGCGCGGCGCTTTCGTCAACGTCGACATGGAGCACTACGACGCCAAGGACATGACGCTCCAGCTCTTCCGCGACCTGCTGTCGGAGGACGAGTTCGCCGACATACCCGCCGGAACGGTCATCCAGGCCTATCTGCGTGACAGCCGGGACGATCTGGCCGATCTGATCGCCTGGTCGGCGCGGCGCACGCAGCCGATCACGGTCCGCTTGGTCAAGGGCGCCTACTGGGACGCGGAGACCGTCCACGCCCGGGCCGAGGGCTGGCCGGTTCCCGTGTTCGAGGACAAGGCCGACACCGACGCCAACTACGAGCGCTGCGTGCGGTTGCTGCACGACCACCACGGCGAGGTGCGGGCGGCCTTTGGCTCCCACAATCTGCGGTCGCTCGCCTACGCCATCACATACGCCCGCCGCAAGGGCATCCCCGACACCGGCTACGAGATCCAGATGCTGTACGGCATGGCCGAGCCCATGCACGAAGCGATCCGCCGGCTCGGCTTCCGCTTGCGCGTCTACGCCCCGGTGGGGGAGCTCGTCCCGGGCATGGCCTACCTGGTCCGGCGGCTGCTGGAGAACACGTCGAACGAGTCGTTCGTGCGGCACCGCTTCGCCGAGGGTCGAGACCTCGATGATCTGCTGGCTACCCCCGGACCCCGGGACCTTCCGGTGCCCGCGTGGGCCGAGCCCCGGCCCATGACGGATCCGGCAGACCCCACCCCCTACGAGCCCGAGCCCGTGTCCGAGTGGCGCCGCCCGCCGGCGCGGGATGCCATGGCGGCCGCCGTGCGCTCGGTGGCCGGGGGCGTGGGCGAGCGCGTGCCCGCCCTCGTCGGGGGCGAGCGGGTGACCACCGCCAATGAGCTGGTGTCGGTAGATCCGGCCGTGCCTGCCACGGTCGTCGCCATGGCCGCCGCATGCACTGCGTCCGACGTCGACGCGGCCGTCGCCATCGCCGCGCGGGTCGCCCCCGCCTGGCGCCGCACGCCGGCGGCGGAGCGGGTCGGCGTGCTGTTCCGGGCCGCCGACTGGATGCGGCGTCGCCGCTACGAGATCGCCGCGCTGGAGTGCTTCGAGGCCGGCAAGCCTTGGGACCAGGCCGACGCCGACGTGTGCGAGGCGATCGACTTCTGCGAGTACTACGGGCGGGAGATGCTGCGGCTCGACGGCGCCGCCGCCGACCTGGTGCAGTCCCCGCCGGGCGAGACCAACCGGCTGGTCTACCAGGGCAAGGGCGTCACGGCGGTCATAGCGCCGTGGAACTTCCCCCTCGCCATCCCGACTGGCATGACCGTGGCCGCGCTGGTGGCGGGCAATCCGGTGATCCTCAAGCCGGCCGAACAATCGCCGGGCGTGGCCTGGCGGCTGATCGAGGCCCTCGTCGCCGGGGGCGCGCCCCCCGGGGTGGTGCAGTTCCTCCCCGGCCTGGGGGAGGTCGTCGGCGCCCGATTGGTCGAGCACCCCGAGGTGGCCGTGGTGGCATTCACCGGCTCGCGCGCCGTGGGCCTGGCCATCAACCAGCAGGCCGCGGTCACGCCGCCCGGGCAGCGGCAAGTGAAGCGGGTCATCGCCGAGATGGGGGGCAAGAACGCGCTGATCATCGACGACGACGCCGACCCCGACCAGGCCGTGCCGGCGGCGGTGGTGTCGGCGTTCGGTTACGCCGGTCAGAAATGCTCGGCGGCCAGCCGGCTGATCGTCGTCGGCTCGGTCTACGACCACGTGGTCGAGCGGGTGGTCGGCGCCACCCGGGAGCTGTTGGTCGGCCATCCCTCCCGCCCCGAGGTGCAGGTGGGACCCGTGATCGACGAGGAGGCGCACAAGCGCGTCCTGCGCTGGGTGGAGGAGGCCCCCCAGCAGGGTCGCATCCTCGGCCAGCACGACGACGTGCCCGATGAGGGGTACTTCGTTGCGCCCACGGTGGTCGAGGTCGGCGACCCCGACGCACCGATCGCCCGGGAAGAGATCTTCGGCCCGGTGCTCACGGTGCTGCGGGCCCCCGACCTTGACAGCGCCATCGAGATCGCCAACCGATCCGAATACGCCCTCACCGCGGGGATCTTCTCGCGCTCACCGGCCAACATCACCCGGGCGGCGGCCGAGCTGCGGGCCGGGAACGTCTACATAAACCGCCACATCACCGGAGCGGTCGTGGGCCGCCAGCCGTTCGGGGGATTCGGCATGTCGGGCGTGGGTTCCAAGGCCGGTGGGCCCGACTACCTGCACCAGTTCCTGGATCCCCGGGTGCTCACCGAGAACACGCTTCGCCAGGGCTTCACGCCCGAAACGGCGTGACGACGCCGTCCCCGTCCGGCGTTTTGTTCGCGGGAATGGTCGTGGGGGCGGCCGATCTCGCGGGGAAATCTCGATAACCCCCGATCAGCCAGCGTGCTGGTGCGCGTGGGCCTCGCCACCGATGACGAGGTCGACGAGGGGTAGCACGCGATGGCGAAGCTGCTCGGTTAGGGCGATCTGCGTGGTGCTGCGATCGATGCCCTGCACCTCGAGGATCCGGCTGATGACGTACTGCAGGTGGTCGTTGGTGCGGGCAACGACCCGGCAATGGAGGTCCCCGGGGCCGGTGACCGAATGGATCTCCAGGACCTCGGGGATCTCTCGCAGGTGCCTGGTGACATCCTCGAGGCGGCCCTGGGCGATCTCGAGGCTCACGAACGCCAGCACCTCGTAGCCCATGGCACGCAGGTCGAGGTCGGGGTCGAACCCGGAGATGATGCCGCGCTGCTGCAGCTTGTCGAGCCGTGCCTGGACGGTCCCACGGGCGACACCGAGCTGGCGGGCCAGCTCCATCACCCCGGCGCGCGGCGTGTCGCACATGGCCCGGATCAGGCGGGCATCGAGACCGTCCATGCCGGTGGGCAACATGAGCAATGTGTCTACCACACTCGCTCGCTTACTGGCTGAATTGTCCAGCAAGTGTACGCAGAGTTGACGTCCTGATCCCCCACGCCTTTCCTGGGTCGTGCAGTTCGACCACGAGGGGCGGCCTCGCAGCTGTCCCACTGGAGGGGTGACGATGGCCACGACCTCGCTCCACCATGATCGCCAGCGAAACCAGACGGCGCCACCGGTAATCGGTGGGATCGATCACGTCGAGTGGTGGGTGGGGAACGCCCGCGCTTTCGCCGGCATGCTGACGTCGTCATTCGGGTTCGAGGAGGTCGCGTACGCCGGGCCCGAGACCGGGCGCCGCGACCGCGTTTCCCACCTGCTCCAGCAGGGTCGCATCCGGTTCATCGTCACGGGCGCGCTCGGGCCGGAGTCCCCGATCGCCGAGCACGTCCGCACGCATGGTGACGGCGTCAAGGACATCTGCTTCCTGGTGGACGACGCCGAGGCGGCGTTCGCGGCGGCGGTGGCGCGAGGCGCGGTGCCGGAGCGGGAGCCGAGGGTGGACACCGACGAGCTGGGCGGTATCCACCAGGCCGCCATCCGCACCTACGGCGAGACCGTCCACACGTTCCTCGATCGCTCGGCCTACACCGGTCCGTTCGCCCCGCAGTTCGGCCCGCCCGTGCTCCCCACACCCGCGGGCGAGCCCGTGGGCCTCACCCGCTTCGATCACATTGTCGGCAACGTCGAGCTCGGCCACCTCGACCGGTGGGTCGACTACTACCGGGACGTGCTCGGCTTCGACGAGCTGGTGCACTTTGGCGACGACCAGATCTCGACCGAGTACTCGGCGCTCATGTCGACTGTGGTGTGGAACCACGACAAGGTGGTGCTGCCCATCAACGAGCCCGCCGAGGGACGCCGCAAGAGCCAGATCGAGGAGTACCTCGACTATTACCGGTCGCCGGGAGTCCAGCACCTGGCGCTCCACACGCCCGACATTGTCCACGCCGTCCGCACGATGCGGGACAGCGGTGTTCGCTTCCTGGACGTCCCGGCCGAGTACTACGACGATGCCCGGTCCCGGATGGCAGGGATCGACCTGCCGTGGGCCGACCTGGCCGAGCTCGGGATCATGGTCGACCGCGACGCGGACGGCTACCTGCTGCAGATCTTCACCGAGACGATCTGCGATCGGCCCACGGTGTTCTTCGAGATCATCCAGCGCGAGGGTGCAACGGGGTTCGGCGCCGGCAACTTCAAGGCCCTGTTCGAGGCCATCGAGCGGGCCCAGGCCGCCCGCGGCAACCTCTGACGCGCGATCGGGCCGCCGCGGTTCCGCGGGCTCAGTCGGGCTGGTCGGCGCCGGGGAGCCGCTGGACCACCACGATCGACCCGTCGCCGTCGCCTAGCGCCAGCGGCTCGGCGGGAGGCTCCGCGGTGGGGAAGCTGATGCCCAATCGGGATGCCTCGATGGCGGCACGCTCGACGGCCGCTTCGAGGTGCTCGACGGCGGCGTCGTGGTCGAGACCGTCGGTCGCCTGCTCGAGCCGGGCACGGGCCTGGGCCACGAACGGCGCGAGCTCTGCGGGGAGGGGATCGGGAGGGGTCTCGGCCAGCTGGGGGTCTCCTGCGTCCACGGGTTCATAGAGGTTATCGGCCGGAGGTGCGACCTGCCCACGGGGTTCGCCGGCCGCCCCACAGCCGGTGGGGACCGCGCGCCTGTGTGGTAGCTTGCTCGTTCCGCCGGGCCGTTAGCTCAGTTGGCTAGAGCACTTGCATGACGCGCAAGGGGTCGGGGGTTCGAGTCCCTCACGGCCCACCTTGAGAGCCCTGTCACAGCAGGTCCGGGCCCGCGCTTCCGCCAGAGCCAGCATCGTGGCTCCGCCCTGGCCCGACTCAACCCCGGCGTCGGTGTCGGGGCCCTCGCCTAAAGGATCCGCACGGGGATCGTGCGCGGGCCGCGCACCTGTCCCGCCGACCAGGTGACCCCGTCGGGGTCGACGAGCTCGAAGTCGGGGTAGCGCTTCATCCATTCCTCGAGGGCGACTCGGAGCTCCATGCGTGCGAGGTTGGATCCGATGCACCGATGGATGCCGAGGCCGAACGCCGCGTGACGGTTCTCCTCGCGGTCGACCAGGACCTCGTCGGCGTCCGCAAAGAACTCGGGGTCCCGGTTCGCGGCCGGGAACGGCAGGAGCAACCAGTCGCCCTCCTTCATGGCGCGACCGTGAAACTCGAAGTCCTTCGCCACGAGCCGCGCCATCGTGACCGGTGCGTAGGCGCGCAGGAACTCCTCGACCGCGGTGGGCATCAGCTCAGGCTCGGCCGCCAGGCGCTGGCGGTCGGCGGGGTTTTGCGCGAGATGCCAGAGCGATGCGCCGATGGCGGACCACGTCGTGTCGATCCCCGCGATCATCAGCAGCACCATGGTTCCCCGTACGTGATCGGGATCGAGCTTGTTGCCGTCCAGCTCGGCGTTGAGCAGGAAGCTGGTGAGGTCGTCCTGCGGGTTGGCGAGGTGCTCGGCGATGCGGGCGTCCATGTAGACGTCGAGCTCGCCCTCGTCGACCACCGCTTGGCGCTCCTCGGCGGACTGGTCGACGTCCTCGAGCACCATCCGGATGAAGCGACGGAAGACGTCGGCGTCCTCCTGGGGGAAGCCGAGCATCCTGACGATCACCCTCAGCGGGATGTGCTGGGCATAGTCGACGGCGGCATCGAACTGCGGCTTGCCGGCGGTGGCGTCCAGCAGCTCGACGCACAGCTCGCGCGTGAACGGCTCCAGCGCCTCGATGGGCTTGGGTGCGAACGCCGGCAGCAGGAGGCGCCTCGCCAGGGCGTGGAAGGGCGGGTCGGAGGTGATGGGTGGGGCCAGGCCGATCGGCGCCGGGAGGTCGTCGGGGCCGGGGCGCACCTCGCTGACGACCACCGATCGCGACGTGAAGTGCTCGGTGTCGTAGGCAACGGCTGCGACGTCTTCGTGGCGCACCGGCAACCACGTGCCGCCATAGCGGTCGGTATGGGCCACGGGACAGCTGGCCCGGAGCTCGGCCCAGATCGGGTAGGGGTCGGCGACCCACTGGGGGTCGGTGTGATCGAAGTCGGTGGCCCAGTCGGACACCTGTGCACGTTCCGCCGTCATCAGCTCACTCCGATACTGAAATCGCGTACTCGGGGCAGTTGGCCACCGCGCTGCGGGCCTTGTCCTCGAGGCCCTCGGGCACGACGCCGTCGTTCAGCTCGAAAGCGTTGCCGAGCTCGTCGACATCGAAGAGCTCGGGCGCCAGCGCATAGCAGCGGTTGTGGCCCTGGCACTTCTCCGGATCGACATGCACCCGCATGCGACAGCTCCCTGGTCCGGACCCAAACTACGGCCATGGGCACCCGATGTACACGCGGTCCGGGCGGGACCGCGAGTCGGTCGCGTCGCCGGGTGGTTCGCGAATACGCTCCGGGGGGCTGCTCGAGGAGGGCGGTGAGGTGGCGAAACCGGCGATCATGACGGTTGACGACGATCCCGCTGCGCCCGCCTTTGGAGGGGGGGCGATGTCCGTGCATCCCGTGCACCGCTGCGTGGCGCCGATCTGATGGCCATCGACGAGCTTCGGTCGCTGTTCTTGTTCGCCGGGCTGAGCGACGAACAGTTGCAGCAGTTGGACGAGGCCAGCACGGTCGTGTCCTTCCAGGAAGGCGACATGCTCTTCCACGAGGGCGAGCCCTCCGACTTCTGGTGGGTCTTGCTCAACGGACGGATCGAGCTCCTCCGCCGGTCCGGACACGAGCAGCCGGTGATCGCGCTGATGGACCGCCCGGGGCTGTGGGCGGGCGGCTTTCGGGCATGGACCGACTCGGTCGGCTACCTGGCCACAGCCCGTGCCACGGACGCGGGCCGAGTGCTGCGCGTGCCGGCCGCCGCGCTCGAGGAATTCGTCCGGACCTGGTTCCCGTTCAGCATCCACCTGATCGTGGGCTTCTTTCAGACGGTTCGCATAATCGATGCGCAGTCGCGCCAGCGGGAGGCGCTCGTCGCGCTCGGCACGCTCGCCGCGGGCCTCGCTCACGAGCTGAACAACCCGGCGTCGGCGGCGACGCGCGCGGTCGACGAGCTGCAGGCGACGTGCGACACGCTGCTCGCCTCGCTGGTGGACCTCGCCGAGGGGTCGATGTCCGCGGAACAGTTCGTGGCCCTCGATTCGCTGCGTCGTGGGGTCGGCTCGCCGGCGGCGCGCGTCGATCCCCTGGAGCTCGCCGACCGCGAGGAAGCGCTCATCGACTGGCTCGACGCGCACGGCGTCGCCCAATCCTGGCAGCTCGCCCCGCCGCTGGCGTCGGCCGGGGTCGACGTCGCGTGGTGCGAGGAGGTCGCGCAGCTGCTCGATCCCGACTCGCTCGGCGCCGGGCTGAAGTGGGCGGCGAGCACGCTGTCGGCGACGACGGTCCTGTCCGAGATCAAGGAGGCGACGGGGCGCGTGTCCAATCTCGTGGCGACGGTGAGGTCGTACTCGCAGCTCGACCGGGCCTCGCTCCAGGACATCGACGTCACCGAGGGGATCGAGAGCACGCTCGTGGTTCTCGGCGAGAAGCTCCACGATGGCGTCACGGTCGTGCGCGACTACGCCGACGACATGCCACGCATCGAGGCCATTCCCGGCGAGCTCAACCAGGTGTGGACGAACCTGATCGACAACGCGATCGACGCCATGGAGGGCAAGGGCACGCTTCGGGTGTCGACGCGGACCGAGGGCGATCACGTCATCGTCGAGTTCGCCGACAGCGGACCCGGCATGCCGCCCGACGTGCAGGCCCGCGCCTTCGAACCGTTCTTCACGACCAAGGACGTCGGCAAGGGCACCGGCCTCGGGCTCGACATCTCGCGCCGAATCGTGGTGGAGCGCCATCGCGGCGAGCTCCTGATCGCCTCGGAGCCCGGCCAGACGGTCTTGACCGTCAGGCTCCCGATCCGTCGCCGGTAGAGCCCGTGCGGCTCGGTCACCGCGCGAGGCGAGGACCGAGCCGCCGACCCTGACCTGCTAGGTGCCGGCGGGTGCCTGATAGAGGCCGGTGACGTTGCCGTCCGCGTCCTTGACCGTTGCGATCAGCGTTCCGCCGCCAACGTCTTGGACGGGTTGGTCGGCTTCCGCGCCGGCGTCCAGGAGTGCCTCGAGGCTCTTGTTGATGTCGTCGACGTGCCAGTAGCCGATGGGGCCGGTCATGCCCTTGCCGTGGCCGTTGGGATCGAGACCGACGTCGTGACCGGCGGCGTTGAACGCCACGTAGTACGCCTCGTCCATGTAGGGCTCTAGGCCGAAGAGCGTGCCGTAGAGACGCCCGGCGGCGGCGAGGTCCTTGACCGGGTAGGTGATCGTCTTCATGCCCGACGTCATCGGGTGCTCCTTGGTGTCGTGTTGGTGTGTTACGCCGATCGGGTGTGGATCGTCAGTGGCATGACGGACCGCGAGGGAAGAAGGTAACGGTGACCGAGCACGACTGGTTGGTGGACCGCTTCGAGGCCAATCGTGCCCACCTGCGGGCAGTGGCGTACCGGATGCTGGGATCGCGGACCGAGGCCGACGATGCCGTGCAGGAGGCGTGGCTGCGCCTCGGCCGGTCGGATCCGAGTGAGATCGAGAACCTGGGCGGCTGGCTGACGACCGTTGTCGCTCGGGTGTCGCTGGACATGTTGCGCTCGCGGGCTTCCCGGCGCGAGGACTCCGGCCGTGCGAACCTGGCCGACGCCATCGACGGCGCTGCGTCCGTTGGCGACCCCGAAGCCGAGGCCCTTCTGGTCGATACGGTCGGCTCGGCGCTGCTCGTGGTCCTCGACACGCTCAGTCCCTCCGAGAGGCTGGCCTTCGTCCTGCACGACATCTTCGCCGTGCCGTTCGACGAGATCGGTCCGATCCTCGGCCGTTCCTCGAACGCCGCCAAGCAGCTCGCCAGCCGCGCCCGCCACAAGGTGCAGGGCACGGAGCCCGCACCCGACGCCGACCCCGCCCGCCAGCGGGAGGTCGTCGACGCCTTCCTGGCGGCGTCGCGCGGCGGCGACTTCGACGCACTCCTCGCATTGCTCGACCCCGAGGTCGTGCTCCAGGCCGACGCCGCCGCCGTGCGGATGGGCTCGCCCCCCGAGATCCGGGGCGCGACGGCGGTTGCGGGCACGTTCTCGGGCCGGGCCCTCGCGGCCCAGCCGGCGCTCATCGACGGCGTCGCGGGCGTCGCATGGGCCGTGGGCGGGCGACCCAAGGTGGCATGGGACCTGACGATCAGCGGCGGCAGGATCGTGCACATCGAGATGCTCGCGGCCCCCGACAGCCTCGAGGAGCTCGACCTCGAGCTCCTCGACGACTGAGCAGGAACAGGGTCTTGGCCCGTCGTCATCGACGCCCGCGCAGCCGGGCCTTGCGCAGGGACTCCCGAACGGCCTTCAAGCCAACCGCATCCACATGGGCGATGACGACGCGATGCGCCGCGTCCATCGCCTCATCGGGCGTCTCGTAGCCGCCAAGCCACAGCCCGTCGGGGGATCCGCACGCCTCGAAGGGGATGAACGCACCCCAGCGGCCATCCCAGCCGGGGACGACGTGGGCGAACGAGTAGCCGGTGGCGTCGCTGCCCTCCCAGCCGTCCCGGAACGTCTTCCGGCTCCACGTCAGGCCCACATTGACGAACGTACGTTCGCACGACGCGGGCCTCAAGGGCCGATATCGTGCGCGCCCGTGTGTGGCCGGTTCACCTCCTCGTCACCGCCCGATGTGGTGGCCGCCTACTTCGATGCGGCCATCGGGGAGACGCTGACCGAGCCGTCCTGGAACGTGGCGCCGACCGACGGGGTGCATGCCGTGCTCGAGGCCGATAGCGAGCGGCGCCTCGACGTGCTGCGTTGGGGCCTCGTGCCGTGGTGGGCGAAGGACACGCGGAGCGCGGCGCGGATGATCAACGCCCGCGCCGAGACCCTGGCGTCCAAGCCCGCGTACCGGGAGGCGTTCGAGAAGCGCCGCTGCCTGATCCCGGCGGACGGTTTCTACGAGTGGCGCCTCCTCGACGACGGCAACTCCAAGCAGCCCTACTTCATCCGCCGCACCGACGGCGACCCCATGGCGTTCGCAGGCCTGGGAGCGATCTGGCGAACGCCGGACGACGGGCGCCTGCGGACCTGCTCCATCGTCACCACCAGGGCAAACGAGACCGTCGCACCGCTCCACAACCGGATGCCGGTCATCCTTCCGCCCTCGGCCTGGGATGCGTGGCTCGATCCCGCCAACTGGGACACGGTTACGCTCGCCCGCCTGCTCGTGCCCGCCCCGGCGGAACTGCTGACCACCCATCCGGTGTCCGCGCTCGTGAACAGCGTGCGCAACAACGGACCCGAGCTCATCGCCGAGGTGAGCCCGCCATCCTCGGGGTGAACTGCCTGCAATCCGCCCACCCGGGCGGTTCCGACCGACGCGGTGCCGCCCCCCGACCATGGGCCGAGGGGCGGGCACACGACGGTCCCCCGGTGGGCAGGCCAAAGGGACTGTCGCTGGGCATAGGTACCCGAGCGGCCCTCCGGCCAGTCAACCCTGGCAATCCGGTTCGTGTGTCATCGCCGCCACTGCGACCAGGAACCACCCTCGGTGCCCTGGCTCTCCGCCTCGCGGCGCTGGCGGAGCTGCTCGACGATGTAGGCGCTGTGCCGATCGAGCGCTTCGACGAACTCGTCGGGCGTGATGATGGCCTTCTCGATCAATAGGTCCCGCAAGGCCAGCACGGCGGCGGTTGACGCGACGATCCCGCCCTCAGCCGGGTCGAGCATGTCGTCCGCGGTCATGTCGGATAGCTTGCCACCCCCGTGGTCGCCACCTCATGTGCATCACGGCGATCCCAGGTCGCGCGCCCATCCGTCGTCGGCGGCCGCGGGCTCTGCGACGAGGTGAACCTCGAGCAGCTCGAGGCCGAGAGCGTTGATCCGGGCGATCAAGCCCTGTAGTCGCGCCTGATCGGGCACTCCGCTGCGGACCGTCGTGACCCCGTGTTCGACTGCGACCTCACATCCCGGGAAGGCGGCGGCCAGCGTGTGACTCGCGGCGCCCTTGAATGAGATCTCGTAGACCAGATCGGCCATGTGCTGCCCCCGGATTGTGGACCGGACGAGGCCACAGTGGCCGAGGCCGGGGTGAGGGATCACCACCCACTGGTGGGTGAAACCCACGGTCGCCTGGTACCGGGGAGCAGACGACGCGTCGGCCTGGCGGTGGCGCTCGAGCTGGCTACGCTGCGGCGAAGCATCGGAATCACAGTGTCGGGCCGAAGGCGGGAGCTCGATGAGCGTTGAGGAGATGGTGGTGGCTCGGGCGAAGTTCGGGGTGCCGCGCGTCCCCAGCGCCACCGTCCGCCGCGATGCCCTGGTCAAGCGGCTGGACACCGCCGCCGACTGTCCTCTGACGCTCGTCGTGGCGGCCCCTGGGTCGGGCAAGACCGCGCTGCTAGCAGAGTGGGTCGGCGCGGCCGACCGTTCGATCAGCTGGATGTCGTGTGACACTACGGATGCCGAGCCGCTCTGCTTCTGGCGCAGCGTCGTCACCAGCGTCGCCCAGACCTGCCACGACCTCGGAATAGCGGCCGCGGAGCTCGTCGAGGAGCCCGGCACCGAGCGGCTCGCGATCGGCCTGGCCAACGAGCTCACGGCCCTGAACCAGCCGTGTGTGATCGTCATCGACGACTTCCACCTGGCCCACGCCGAACCGGCGGTGATGGCGGCGTTCATTGCCGCCCTGCCACGATCGGTGCGGCTCGTGCTGGCGACTCGCTCGGACCCCCCTTTCCCGCTGGGACGCCTGCGGGTACAGGGCAAGTTGCTGGAGCTTCGCCAGGCCGACCTGGCGCTCACGACCGACGAGGCACGCCGGCTCCTGGGTGAATTGGGGGTCGTTCTCGGCGAGGGCGAGCTCGAGGACCTGGTCGCGCTCAGCGAGGGTTGGCCCGCCGGTGTTCACCTCGCGGGCCTCTGGGCTCGAGCCCACGACGACCCGGGCGCGCTCCTGCGCAGCATGGGGACGACCGACCGCAGCCTCGTCGACTTCCTGATGACCGAGGTGATCGAGCTTCAGCCGCCGGACATCGTCGACTTCCTCATGGTCAGCGCCGAGCTCGAGTGGTTCGATGCCGCGCTGTGCGACGAGGTTCGCTCACGCCACGACAGCGCCGAGATGTTGGCGAGGGTGCGGGCCGCCAACCTGTTTCTGGTCGAGCCCGTCCGCGAGGGCGCGAAGTACCGCTACCACCACCTTTTCGGGCAGTTCCTCCGCAGTCACCTGCGTGCCGTAGCCCCCGAACGCCTGCCCGCCATCCATCGGGCCGCCGCCGCGGCGAACCTGGCACGTCGAGATCCCATGGGCGCGGTGGCTCACAGCCTGCGGGCGCGGGATGCCGCTGCGGCGATGGCGCAGCTCCAGGCACATGTGACGAGCGCCTGGTCGATCGAGGATGCGGCGCTCGCCAGTGCCACCATCCGAGCCTGGCTCACCGAGCACGAGTCACTTGACGGCGAGCGGGCACCCGCCGGCGTCCTGGTCTGCGCGGTCGTCTTCGGCATGGTCGGCGATCGCGATGAGGCAGCATCGTGGCTGCGCTGGGTGGAAGCCCGCGAGGCCGACCTCGACCCCCTGGAGCGGTTCCTGTTGCACGCGGTGTGGATCCACCACCTCGTCCAGGCCGGTGACCCCGGAGCCGCCCTGGAGCGGGCGGGCCGGGCTCGCGCCGTGCTGCGCGAGAACGACATCGACACCGTGTGGGCAGAGCCCCTGACGTTCCTGGAAGCGCAGGCACAGCTGTGGCTCGGTGACGTCGTGGGGGCCGAAGCGACGCTGGAGCCGGATCCCGGCCGCCGGGATCGGTCGCCCGTGATCAGGCGGGTCAGGCGGCCGGGATGCGCCTCACTCATCGCGCTGCAGCGGGGCGAGCTCGTCGAAGCTGAACGGTTGGCCATGGCGGCGATCGCCGCCGCCGACGAGCTCGGTCTGGACGACGGCAACTATGGACGGGCGGAGCCGGAGTTCGCCCTCGCCCAGCTGGCGCTCGAGCAGAACCGGCTCGAGGACGCCGATCGCCGCCTAGAACAGGTCATGCGAATCGTCGAGGAGGGACGGCGTCCACCGATGGAGCTGCTCGGCCACCTGCGGGGCGCGCAGATCGCCTCCGTCCGTGGGGATCACGACGCCGCTGCCGAGGGCATCGAACGAGCCCGAGCCGCCATCCCCAACGCCATGCCTCCGGTCGTCGCCTGGATCGACCGCGCCGAGTTGCGTTTGGCCCTTCAGCGGAGCGACAGGGCCACCGCCGAGCGGCTCCAGCCGCGCCTGCCGAAGTCTCCCGAGACGGCGCTGCTCACCGCCCGCCTGCGGCTGCTGGCCGACGACCCGGGTGGCGCGCTCAGCGTCCTCGAAACCGTCGCCGAAGGGGTCTCCACCCGGCGCCTCGACGTCGAACGCCAGCTCCTCACGGCAATCGCCATGGCTGATTCCAACCCACCGCGGGCGCACGCGGCCCTCGAGGGCGCACTCACGCTGGCCGAGCCCGTCGGCCTCCACCGCACGCTCCTGGCCGAGGGCCCGGTTCTGTGGAAGCTCCTCGAAGCGCACCCGGCCCACGGCCGCATCGCCGACTACATCACCGGCATCCTCGACAACACGCATCGGGTCGCGCTGGGGCCACCACCCGCCAATGCACGGCAGTCGGGCCTCGTCGACCCGCTCAGCGATCGCGAGCTCACCGTCCTCCGCCTCCTCGCCAGCCGGCTCACGTGCAGCGAGATCGCCCGCGAGCTCTACCTGTCCGTGAACACGGTGCGCTCCCACGTGAAGGCGATCTACCGCAAGCTCGGTGTCAACGCGCGTACCGACGCCGTCAAGAGGGGTCACGCTCTCGGCCTTGCCTGACCTACCGATGCGACCCCACGGTCGCATCGCTCGGGACCTCCGGCGAGGAACGGCGCTGGTGGCCGGGCTGTGGCGCACGTCCCATCCAGGGGGGAGGACCCGTCCGCCGTGGACGCTCGCCGACAGCCCGGCACGTGGCAACGAAACGCCGCACCCGGGTGACGGCACATCACCCGTCACTGGGTGAACGGTGCCGGGCGGTCGCGGCCCGCGCGTGGGACCGATGCTCCAGTTGCCTACCGCCGGGACCGTCCGTGTTGCGCCGTTCGGCGGCCCAATCACCTGCCGGTAGGTGAGGTGCGTTCACCCGGATCGGGACTCCAGTGGCCGAAAATGCGAGCGGCCGTGCCGCGAACCACCGCCGCTCGACCACCTCATCCACCAGGAGCATCCCGTGATTGTCCCCGCTCGTGGCCTCGTCGACACGTTCTGGTCGGTGCTGCGGGTCTTCCTGTTCGCCGGACGACGGCAACGGGTGGACAAGCAGGAGGACGACGCGCGCCGCAGCGGCGCCGAGGACGTCGCCCCCACGAGCGCCCCTAACCCGGCCGTCGAGGTTGTCACGCTGGCCGAGCTTCACGACCGGGGTCTCCTGAGCGACGAGGAGTACGTTCGCCGGAGGACGCAGGCGCTCACCACCTGACGGCACGAAGCCTGCGTGCACTGGACGTGGACGCAGGCGGAGGCATACCCACAACGTGGACGCCACCTCGGTACTGTCCCGCTGCCCGTCCTCGCCGTCGCCGCGATGCGGTGGGCCGTCACTGACAGAGGAAGAGAGCAAATGGTGAGCAGCGAGACCGCCGACACGGCAGCCGCGTCGAGCCCCCGGCGTCGGCCGGCCTGGCGCCGCGGCCTCGCAGCCCTGGCGCTGTTACTTGGGTGCCTTCTGTTGCTGATCGCGAACCTGGCGATCTTCGCCCGGACCCTCATCTTCGACACCGACACGTTCGCCGACGTGGTGGCGCCGGAGAAGCCCGACGAGCACGTGATCGCGGGCGTGGCCGACACGCTGTCAAACAAGATCGCCACGTCGACCCGCGTGCAGGACCGGATCCAGGAGTTGACCCCCCGCGACAACGCTCTCGTGGCCGCCGCCGTCGCCAACGCCGCGGAAAACCTGATCGACAGCACCGTGCGCGCGGTGATGCGGAGCGATCAGTTCCGCGGCGTGTGGCGCGGCGTCGTGGTTCGGGCCCACGAGCGATTCGTCGCGCTGGTCGAGAACGACGACCGCGAGCCCGTGACGCTCAACCTCCGACCGGCGGTCGAACAGGTCGATCAGCGCCTCGAGGCACGCGGCATCGACCTGATCGACGGCGCCGCGCTCGACGACGTCAGCGAGGTGGTCGCGCTGCGCCGCGCACAGATCGACGACGTGCGCGAGACCGCGGACCTGGTCCGGCGGCTGGTGATCGTGCTGCCCATCGCGGCCGTCCTGTTCATCGCCGCCGCCGTCGTACTGGCACCCGATCGGCGGAGGATGCTGGCCCGTGCCGGTGTCGGGATCGTCATCGTCATGGTGGTGACCGGCCTGGCCCTGCGGATCGCCCGAAGGGCCATCACCGACCGGGTCGAGGTCGACGTCCGGCGGCAGGCCGTGGAGTCTCTCTGGGGCCGCATGTTCGAGACCTTGTTCCAGCAGACCGCGGCCCTGGCGGCGCTCGGCCTGGTGATTGCGCTGGGCGCCTGGCTTGCCGGGCCCTCGCGGCCCGCAGTCGGGCTGCGCACCCGCGTCAAGTCGATCCGCGGCGGGGGAGCAGGCGAGCCTGCCCCCGAGCCTTCCCGCCTCGGCCGGGCGCTGGCCGAGCACCGCACGGGCGTGCGCCTCGGCATCCTTGCCGTCGCCGCCGGCGTGCTCCTCCTGTTGCCCGGGACGAGCGCGCTCGCGATCGTCGTCGTCGCGCTGCTGGCCTTGGCCGCCATCATCGGCGTGGAGATCCTCGCCGGGCCACCTCGAGCACCCGCCGCATGAGCCACCGCCGTCCTAGCCTGCGGGAATGAGCCTTTCCGACCAGGACGTCGACTTCCTGACCCGCAACCACTCGGCGGCGATGATCACCGTCGGGCGCAACGGCACCCCCAAGGCGGCGCGCGTCGGCGTGGCGCTCGTTGACGGCAAGCTCTGGAGCAGCGGCACGGCCGACCGGGTGCGGACGCGCCGGCTGCGTCGCGACCCCCGCTGCACCCTGTTCGTCTACGACACCGGCTTCGCCTGGCTGGCGCTGGAGACCTCCGTGACGATCCTCGACGGCTCCGACGCCCCGGAGCGCAGCCTGCGCCTGTTTCGCGTCATGCAGGACCGACCGACCGGCCCGCTGAGCTGGTACGGCGGGGAGCTCGCCGAGGACGAGTTCCTCCAAGCCATGGTCGACGAGGGGCGTCTCGTCTACGAGTTCGAGGTCCACCACCGCTACGGGCTGCACTGACGGTCAGAATGGGCGAAGTGACCGCGCAGCAGTCGCTTGCTGCGGGAGCCGCCGTGCTGGGCGCGACATCGGGGAGCGCCATGCCGGTCAGCCGCCCGTTCAATCGAGCAGGGCGGCGGCCTCGGCGAGGAGCTCCGCCTGGCGCATCCAATCACCGGCGGCGAGGGTGACGACAACCCGGTCGGCACCGGCCTCGACGTAGGCGGCGAAACGGGCCGCGACCTCGGCGGGGCCGCCGAGCGTTAGCACGTTTGGGACCTGGTCGGCGGGCATCCCGAAGACGCCATCGGGATCTGTCATCGTGCCGACCAGTCCGTCGTGGTCGGGCAGGGCGGGATCGCCCGTCAGGGCTGCGACCATGCTGGCGGTGACCGACGGGGTGGGCCGTCCCCGGGCGCCGGCGAGCTCGACCAGGCGCGCCCGCCCCTCGACCACCGCCGCCGGGGGAACCGGAAGCAGGAACCAGCCGTCGCCGTGCTCCGCGGCGCGGACCATCGCCACCTCCGACATCCCGCCGACGACGATGGGTGGCACGGTCGCCGCCGGCGCCAGCCGGATCGTCGGTGAGTCCGGCCCGTCGTCCAGGCGGGTGGGCGCGCCCGAGACGAGACCCGGCAGCACGCGAAGTGCGGCGTCGGTCCGGCGACCACGCTCCCGCCGGGGCACGCCCGCGGCGACCCAGGACTCGCTGTGCCGGTCACCGCCCGCGCCCACCCCGAGGATGAGCCGGTCATTCGACACGTGCTGCAGGGACGCGACCTGCTTGGCGACCCAGACCACCGGGCGCAGCGGCAGGATCATGACGCCGAGCGCGAGCCGGATCCGCCCTGTGGCCCCGGCTGCCGCGGCGAGCGACACCACGCTCTCGATGAACGGGGCGCCGGTGCCGGCGATCAGCTGATCGACGACCCACACCGATTCCAGCCCGAGGTCCTCGGCGTGCCGGGCCGTGGCGGCCATGTCGCCCGGGGGGTCCTTTGGTCCGCTCATGCTGGGTAGGAACACACCAATGTCGGGAGTCGGCGTGGCGGGCATGCGCCCAGTGTGCCGGTGCCGTCCGGCGGGTCACACGATTGCGTCCGCTGGAGCGTGCTCCCGGCGGTTTCCGGCGCCGAGGTGGTTGCCGGCCAGACATTCCTGCGTCAGGAGTCGCGAGCGATCACAGCCGAGTGATGGGACCCGGCTGGACGGCCGCTTCGGATGGCTCGCCGCGGTCTGCGTGGTCGGGGCCCCCTCGATCGCCAGGTTCCGGAACGGTGGCCGGCCACAGCCGGCGAGCCGTGGCCTCGGAGACCCGCCCGCGCCAGTGCATGGCCCGCCAGACGCCGCGATAGCCGGGCAGGAACCCGAGGGTGACGAGCAGGTGCCCGACGACGAGGCCGGTCAGCGCGTAGGTGGAGCCCCGGTGCACCCGCACCATGGTGGCGAAGGTCGGCCCGCCCGAGAGCGTGGTGAGGAGCACCCCACTGACGATCACCGCGCCGAGCGCGCCGACGACCGCAATGTTGAGCAGCCGCTGGCCGGGATCGAAGTGCCCGCGGTGCCGACCGAAGCGACCGGTCAGCGCACCCCGCGGCCAGTGCCAGAACCACGCACCGTCACCGCGGTTGATGCGCACGGTCTCCCGCAGGAAGCTGTACGTGGCGCGAATGCCGAGGATCGGTCCGCCGATCGCGAGCCCCAGGAGCACCCAGCCGGCCTGGCGGTGAAGCTCGGTATCGGGAGTGTCGAGGAGGTCGGCGAGCAGGGTTGGCTGCCCCTCGTGCCCCGTCCGCAGCCACCAGCCGGTGGCCAGAAGGACGAAGGTCACGAGGTAGAGCAGTGTGTGCAGCCAGCGGGTGGCCTGGTTGTTCCTGACGACCGCACCACCCCCGGGGGCCTCAGTAGCCGTAGTCACCGCCGGAATCGGTGGTGTCGGTGCCGCCGGTTCCCGCACCCTCACCCACGGTCACGGCGATCTGGTCACTGGCGTCGGTGAGGCTGTGGTCGGCATTGGCTATGACCGCCTCGATGGTGTGGTCCCCCGCGGCGAGGTCGCGGTCCACGGTCCAGGGCTCGTCGGCGCTGTAGACGATGTCGTACTCGCCGTCGGACCGGTTGCCGTCGTAGTAGAGGTGCACGTGGTGCAGGCCGGAGTCGGGTTCGCCGATGTCGACGCTGGGGTCGATCTCCACCTTGAACCCCGGTTCGACGGTGGCCCCGTCCGCCGGATCGGCGATCGAGACCGTCAAGTCGCCGTCCCCGCCTCCTCCGCCGCCGGAGTCGCCGCCGTTCTCGGCGGCGGGCTCGCCCGCGACCGTGTCGTCGTCGTCGCTGCAGGCCGCCGCCAACAGCGCCAGCGCGGCCAGGGCCGCTCCGACGGTGACGAGCCGACGTCGGGGATGGCGTCGGCTCGCGGTCGTCGCGGCGGGTGAGCTCGGCGGAGGGCCGGACATGATTGCCATACTCCGACTACCTGTCCGAAGCCGCAACGGATCTCTCCCGGGGTTGCCCCGAGGCACGCGAATTGGCTGTGCTTGCGGGGTGGCGCGAGATCCTCTGGCGCTCCGGCGCAGTACAGAAGGCGTGTGGGAGGTGTCTGACGAGGCGCTCTTCGCGGGGTACGCCTCGGGAGACCCGGAGGCGGCGGCCCACTTCGTCGACCGATTCCAGCGCCGCATCTACGGGTTGGCGCTCGCGATCGTGCGCGTCCCGGTGGAAGCCGAGGAGGTCGCCCAGGAGGCCTTCGTCAGAGCGTGGCGGTTCGCAGCCAGCTTCGACGAGCGCCGGGGATCCGTGGCGGCCTGGCTGCTCGGCATCACCCGCAACGTGGCGCTCGACAGCGTGCGGGGACGCGGCCGCCGTCCCGAACCGGTGGCCGATCCGGCCCCGGATGTCGGCGCCGACCCGCTGGACATCGCCGACGCCATCGAGCGCCGCGCCGACGCCCGGCGGGTGGCCGACTTGATGCGAGCGCTGCCGGACTCGCAGCGCCGGGCACTGGTGGCCGTGACGCTGTGGGGGATGACCACCCGCGAGGTCAGCGAGATGGCGGGCATCCCCCAGGGCACCGTCAAGACCCGGGTACGCCTGGCGCTGCGCAAGCTGCGCGACGAGATGGGGGCGCCGATCCCATGAGCCGGCTTCGCCCGCCCGCCCCCCTCCGCTCATCGGCGTGCCTACGGCGCGCCAATGAGGGATCGCCGCGTCGCGGAGTCGAGGTCGCTCGATGACGCCGCTGCGGTGCTCCCAGTTGCGCGACATGGCGCCGGACGTGGCGCTCGGGCTCCTGACCGGGGAGGAGCGTGCGCTGGCGTTGGCCCACCTGGAGGGCTGCGCCGCCTGCCGGGCGGACGTGGCGTCGCTGGCGGCCGTCGCCGACGAACTGCTGCTCACCGGACCCGAGGAACAACCGCCGCAGGGGTTCGATCGCCGCGTGCTTGCCCGCCTCACCGAGGTGCGAGCCGCCGAGGCGCCGGCGCCGACCCGCAGCGCCGGGCCCGCGCATCTCCATCGACGCGGGCGCCATCGCCGTCCCGACCGGCGGCGGCTCGCGGTCGGGGTGCTGCTGGCCGCCGCGGCGGCCGCGGTCGTGCTGGCGGCGGCCGTCCTCGTGAACCGTGACCAGTCGACGTCCGTGGCGGCCAGGGCCCAGATGATCACCGGGGTGGGCGAGGTCGTGGGCACGGCCACGGTCCGCACCGGCGACCCGGCCACGCTGGCCGTCGACGTGCCGGGCTGGGACGAGACCGCGCCGGCGGGCGCCGCCTACTGGTTGGCCGTCGAGCTGGACGACGGTTCGCGGACGATGACCCCGATCGGCACCGATCACACCTGGTGGAAGGTGCCATTGGGTGGCGACGCCGACGAAGTGGCCACCGTCTCGGTGCTCGACGGCGAGGGCCGGGTGTGGTGCTCGGGCGACTTCACCACGTGACGGGCCAGCTACCACCACGAGGCGCTCAGCTTCGGTAATCTCTGCGGCCACCGCGCCGGCCTGGGAAGGGCGCGACGCCCCGCCGGGAGAAGGGCACAGATCTACATGCATCCGGACTTGCCGCAGGAGCAGGCCTATTTCGATCGCGCCCTGGCGTTGCGCGACCGCCAGCATGCGGTGCTCGAGCGGGCGCCGAGCCTGTCGGCTCACCCCAAGGCCGTGCTCGAGCTGCGCCGGCGGGTCAGCGGGCTGGGCGTTGTGGATCCCGACGAGGCGGTCGCCTTCGGCCGGATCGACGCCCGCGGCCAGCGCTGGTACATCGGCAAGGGCGCCATCTGGGACGACAACAACGATCTCGTGGTGGTCAACTGGCAGGCCCCGATCGCGGCGCCGTTCTACACCGCGACGCCCCGCGATCCCGAGGGCCTCGACGCGCGACGTGTGTTTCGCTGCCAGGGCAACCAGATCCAGGCCATCGAGGAACTCGTGTTTCGTGACCTGGCCGAGGCGATCGTCGAGGGCCGCGAGCCCGGGCCGGTGCTGTCCGACGCCCTGCTCGACTCGCTCGGGCGGGACCGCTCGGGCGAGTTGGCTGAGATCGTCGCCACGATCCAGGCCGCCCAGTACGACGTGATCAGCCGCGACGTCGACAAGTTGCTGGTCGTGCAGGGCGGGCCCGGCACCGGCAAGACGGTGGTCGGGCTCCATCGGGTGTCGTGGCTGCTGTTCAACCTCCGCGACCGCTTGGAGCCGAACGACGTCCTCATCGTGGGCCCGAATCCGGCGTTCGTCCGGTACATCTCGTCGGTGCTTCCGTCGCTCGGTGACGAGGCCGTGGTGCAGCTGCCGCTGTCGGCGCTCGGGCCGCGCGTACGCATCGGCCTCGTCGACCCGCCGGCCGTGCGCCGCCTCAAGGGCGACCGACGGATGCTGCGGTTGCTGGAGCGGGGCCTGCGCAACCGCCAGCGCGTCACGACCGACGACGTCGATCTGCGCGTGGGGGGCCGGCGGGTCTCGCTCAACGGCCGGCGGATCGCGACACGGGGTCGGCAGCTTCTCGGGCGACCGCACAACGAGGCCCACCGCGAGCTACGGGCGTTCGTGATCGACGAGGCGCGCCGCCAGCTGACCCGGGCCGGCGTCCGCGACCTCGGGGCCTTCGAGATCGGTGGCCGGGGCGAGTCGGGCCGCGAGATCGACAACTACCTCGAGCGGGTGTGGCCACAGCTCACCCCGCAGTCGTTCCTCGTCGACCTGCT
The DNA here is from genome assembly GCA_046726215.1 of Actinomycetota bacterium. GTDB lineage: Bacteria > Actinomycetota > Acidimicrobiia > Acidimicrobiales > VFJN01 > DASQUK01. Next base: position 47,623 of record JBKPAA010000008.1, read on the forward strand.
GTCCAGCCGCCAGCAGCTCGTCACGGCGGCGCTCGGCACGCTGCGCGACACGGAGATCGAGCTGCTGGCGCTTCCCTCGGGGACCCGCGTCGGCACGTGGCAATGGTCGGTGGACGACATCTCGTTGCTCGATGCCGCCGACGCCCTGCTCAACGGGCGGCCAGCCAGCTACGAGCACATCGTCGTCGACGAGGCGCAGGACCTGTCACCGCTGCAGCTCGAATCGATCCGGCGCCGTTCGCGCTCCGGTTCGATGACCGTCCTCGGGGACCTGGCTCAGGCGACCAGCCCCTGGGCTCACGAGTCGTGGGACGAGGTGGTCGAGCAGCTCCGCCAGAACGGGGTGGCGCACGAGACCGTCGAGCTCGAGCTCGGCTACCGCCTGCCGGCCGAGGTCCACGAGGTCGCCATGCGCCTCCTGCCGGAGGTGGCACCCAGCCTGCGGAGCCCTCGGGCGGTACGGCGGACGGGCCACGACGTGATGGTGACGACCACCGCCCCGAGCGACCTGGCGACCGTGTCGGTGGCGACGATCCGCGACCTGTTGGGCACCGGGCTGATCGGCGTCGTCTGCCCGGTGGCCGTGCGGGCGGAGCTGGCCCGCAGCCTCGACGCCGACGGGTTGGCCTGGTCGCCCGAGCTCCGGGCGGCGACATCGCCGGTTGTGGTGCTGGCGGCCGACGAGGTCAAGGGCCTCGAGTTCGACTGCGTCGTGGTCGTCGAGCCGGCGCAGATCGTCGCCGAGGCCGAGCACGGCCTGCGGTCCCTGTTCGTCGCCCTCACCCGCTGCACGAGCCGGCTCGCCATCGTGCACGCCGAGCCGCTGCCCGAGGTGCTGGGGTTGACCCCGGTCGAATCAGGGCCTCCGGCTGCGGCCACCGAGGGAGAGAGCGAGCGGGATGGCGTCGTGGTGGACTTGGCCGCCAGAGGCGACGACGAGACCAGCGGCGTCGTCGTGAACCTGTCGGTCGTCGACGAGGACGAGCCGAGCGGCGCCGTGGTCGTGGATCTCGCCCAGGCCCTTGGCCAGGCCGCCGCAATCGGGCCGGCCGAGAGCGAAACCCTCGACCCGATCGACGCCGCCATCGCCCGGGACGCGTTCGATGGACTCGAACGGCAGATCGCGCAGGCGATCGCCGCCACGGTGGCCGAGAGGATCGTTGCCACCATCCGTCCCGAGCTGTTGCCGGCCGTGGCCGAGGAGCTCACGAGGCTCCTCCAACCCGACCACGAGGACGGGGCCGGCTAGCGTCGTCCCAAGCAAGGCCCAATGGTCGCCAAGCGGCCAGTGCCGGGAGCGCGGATGCGTCTGGGTGACAATCGAGGCACAGCGAGGTTCCGGGCGGACCTCGAGACCTGGCTCGACGAGCATCAGCCCCCCGGAACGCGTGCGCTCGATCCGCCCTTGTCAAGCGGTCACCTGCCCGATTGGGCCCGGGAATGGCAGCGCACGCTGTTCGACGCCGGATGGCTCATGCCCCGCTGGCCGGCGGGGCTCGGCGGCCGCGGCGCCGGACCGGTGGAGCACCTTGCGTACCTGGAGGAGATGTCGCGCCGCCAGGTTCCCCGGTCACTCAATCCCCAGGGGCTCGACGTGTGCGCGCCGGTGCTGGTCGAGCACGGCACCGATGAGCAGCGGGAGCGCTGGACGCTGCCCACCTTGTGGGGCGACATCACGTGGTGCCTGGCGGTCAGTCACGAAGGCGTGCTCCCGGGCGAGACGATGCCGCCCGGGTTCCGGCTCGCCCAGCGCGACCGCGAGCTGGTAGTGAGCGGCCGAGCGCCGGCGCCGCCGGGCGCCCAACATGCCGACTGGTGCCTGTGTGCGGCGCAGGTCGTCGGCCGCATCCGGGGCGGACCGGAGGACCTGGCGGTGCTGGTGGTGGACCTACGGGCCACCGGCGTGGTGCGGCCACTCCGGCCCGAGGCGACCGACGCCGCCCACGATCCCGACGAGATCATCTTCGACGATGTGGTGCTGGGCATCGACGCCGTCGTCAACGCCTCCGGCGGTGCGGGCGTCGTGGAGGCGGCGCGGGCGCACGAACGCACGGCGCGCTGGACGGCCCGCCTGCTCGACGCCCAGCGAGCCCTCGAGGCACTGGTGGCCGCCAGCCAGGCGCGGGGCCTGGCCCAGGACCCCGTCTTCCGCGACACGGTGGCGGCGCTGCGCGTCGACTGCGAAAGCGCGCGCGCGCTGGCGTACCGGGCGTTCGCCAAGGAGGCCTCGGGCCGCCCGGCGCCGGAACTGACGATGCTCCCACTGATGACCCAGGAGTTGTGCCGGAGGGTCTACCTGGCCGGCACCGAGGCGCTGGGTAGCGACGGCATCGATCTCGCGCTCGGTGGGCCCTTCCCGTGGCCGAGCGGCGCGTGGCCGTCGCAGTGGCTGGCGGCGTTGGCCGAGACCGCCACGGTCAACACCCTCACGGAGCAGGAACGGGTCGCCGCTCGGGTGCTCGGGCTACCGCCCGGTAGATAGCAACACTCTCTCGCTCAAGGGCGAGGGACGAGGGGCTCAAAGGCCGAGCACCGCCGCCAGGCCGGCGCTGGCCGGCTGGCGCTTCGGCACTCGGAACAGTTCGTCCGCGACGACGCGACGGTGGTCGGCCGACGACCCCAGCAGCAGCTCGCCCGACTGTGCGCGGCGCACCCAGAGCTGGGCGTCGGCCCGTCGGGGGCCCCTCCGGTGGATCTCCAGGCTGCTGGCGACGATGAGCCGCTGACAAGCGCCGGCGGCCGCCTTGGCCTGGGAGGCGATGACCATCGCGCGCTCGTGGCTCTCGGCGACCGCCGCGGTGGCCTGATACACGATGGCCCGGGTTCGCTCGAGCGCTCCGGCCATCTCGGCCAGGCTGTGCCTGACGGCCTGCGGCGGTGTTCTCACCGACAGGGGAGCGGGGGGAGCGGGTTGGTCGGCGCGCCGGCCCACGGCCCGCTCCGGCCCGCCGGCCGCCCCGTTGGATCCGTTCGGCCCGGCAGACGTGTCACCGTTGGCCTCGCTGGCCTCGGGGTCGCCTCCCACCGACCGCACCGGAAGGTCGAGCGCGGCCTCCAGCGATGACTGGAACAGCGCGCCGCACACGCCGACCGTGTCGAGCGCCATGCCCACCGTCGCCATGGCGACCGTGGCCGCCACGGCCGGCGTCGCGTCGACCGTGACCTCCGGGTCGCCCAGCATCCGGGCATCGGGGACCCACACACCGTCGAGGTCGAGGTTGCCGAGGGAGCGCGTGCCGTCCAGGCTCTCGACCCGGACGAAGGTGACCTCCGCCGCTGGCACCACGAACAGCCCCAGCGTGCCGGAGGGACGCCGGGCAGCGACCACTATCTCGTCGACCTCTTCACAGCAGAGCACCTGCCGCTTGTGGCCACCGAGGACCCAGCCGTCGCCATCGCGAGCGGCCGTGGCACCGATGCTGAAGGGATCCCAGCGGCCGCCTTCGTAAAGGGCGAGCGTGCCGTTGAGCTGGCCGGCGGCCACCGCCGACAGGAAGCGGTTCACCTGGGCGGGGGAGCCGGCCTCCCGCACCGCGGGCACGAACTGCGTCGCCGTGGCCAGGAACGGCCCCGGCGCCGCCGCCCGGCCCAGCTCCTCGAGCACCACCGCCAACTCGACGAAGCTACGGCCGAGGCCCCCCAGGTCGACGTCGATGGTGAGGGCCGGCCAACCCAGCCAGGCGAGCTGGGTGCGGAACCCCTCGGCATCGGCGCCGCTGACGGCCACCTCGCGGACCAGGCGGGGAGGGCACTCACGGGTGAGGGTTGCGCGAGCGCTGTCGCGGAGCTCCAGCTGCTCGTCAGTGAACTCGAGGTGCATGACGTACCTCTGTTGTCCTGACGTCCCCAGGACGCCACCGGGTTGGGGAGAAGCGGGCGCCGCTAGCACGACGATAGGCGCGATTCTTGCCACGCACCGAGAAAAGTTCCCGGGCCAGGTCAGACGACACGCGTGCCAACGCCGTGGGGCAGGCGCAGCCCGTGGGCCAGGACATCGAAGGCGTCGTCTATCAGGGCTTCCAGGGCGCCGACCCGCTCACGCTCCTGCCACACGTCGATGGCTACCCGCAAGGCCCCCAGCGTCGCAGTCACGACCAGCGCCGGGTAGGCGTCGAGACCCGGGTCGAGGTCGGTCCGCCGGGCGACCTCCTCGGTCATGCGCCGCTCGACCTCCGCGAACCACGCTGCGCGGGTGACGGCCAGCGAATGGTGCCTCTGGATCAGCCGGTGGCGGATCACCCACTCGTCGCCCCCGGCCTGCAGCCGCTCGGCGGCCGCCAACACCACGGCTCGGAGGGCGTCGAGCGGTGCCTCGTCCTCTGGCCGGTCGAGCAGGTCTGCGAGCAGGGCTGAGGACTGGGCCGGGGCGATCCCGACGATGGCGTCCTCCTTCGACGAGAAGTAGTTGAAGAACGTCCGGGGCGACACGCCGGCCGCCTCGGCTATCGCCTCGACGGTCACCCGCTCGGGGCCGAGCTCGTCGGCGAGGCGGAGGGCGGCCCTGGCCAGGGCCTGATGGGTCTCGGCCTTCTTTCGCTCGCGCAGGCCTTCACGCATGCTCTCGCTCGGGCTCACGGTCACCGTCCCCGTTCGTGGTCGTGGAGGCATGTCCGTTCCCGTTGCTACCGACGGTGATCGGCATCAAGTCCACCACGTCGGCCCGACCGTTGCTCGCAATCTCGGCCTCGCGGGCGACGTGTCCCGACGAGGTGCGCAGCTGCTTCTCCTTGAGGAACCAGGTGAGCACCCAGCCCGCCAGCACGAGCGGTACCGCCCACAGGAACACGGTGGTGATGGCATCGGCGAAGGCGCTGGCGGTCTGCGCCCGCTGCTCGAGCGGGAGCTGGTTGATCGCCGCGGGCGTCAGGTTCTCGGGCACGGCGTTGCCGAGCAGATGAGTGAGCCGGCTGGTGAACACCGCACCGAAGATGGAAACGCCGATCGAGCCGCCGATGGTCCGGAAGAACGTGACGGTCGAGGTCGCCACGCCCAGATCGGCGATCGGCGCCTCGTTCTGAGTCGCCAGCACCATGACCTGCATCACCAGGCCTATGCCGGCGCCCAGCACGAACATGTAGATGCCGGACTCCCAGCGGCTGCTGCCCACGTCGAGGGTGGAAATGAGGAACAGGCCCAGGCTCGCCACCGCCATCCCGAGTACCGGGAAAACCCGGTAGCGGCCGGTCCGGGTGATGATCTGACCGGCGGTGATCGACGCACTGAGCAGGCCCGCCATGACCGGGACGATCAGGAGGCCGGAGTTGCTGGCCGATGCGCCGTTCGCCACCTGCAGGAAGGTCGGCAGGTAGGTGATCGCGCCGTACATGGCGACGCCCACGATGAGGCTCACGGCCGCAGCGATGCGGAAGGTGGGGAGCCGGAACAGCCGCAGGGGCAGCGTCGGTTCGGCGACCCGCCGTTCGACGGCCACGAATGCGGCGAGCAGGACGGCGGTGACCACGCCGAGGCCGATGATGACGCCGGAACCCCACTCGAACTCGGTACCCCCCCATGTCGTCAGGAGCACCAACGCCGAGATGGCGCCGGACAACAGGGCGATGCCCGCCCAGTCGATGTGCACCTGGTAGCGGTAACGCGTCGCCGGCAGGACGGCGCTGGTCACGACCAGGGCCAGGATGCCGAGCGGCAGGTTGATGTAGAACACCCAGCGCCACGACAAGTGGTCGGTCAGGAAGCCGCCGAGGAGGGGGCCGGCGACGCTGGCGGCACCGAACACGGCGCCGAAGTACCCCATGTAGCGTCCCCGTTCCCGCGGGCTCACGATGTCGCCGATCAACGCCTGGGCCAGCACGATGAGGCCGCCCGCGCCCACGCCCTGCACCGCCCGGAAGATGATGAGCATGCCCATCGACGTGGCGACGCCCGACAGCATGCTGCCGACGAGAAACACGACGATGGCCGACTGGAAGAGGCGCTTGCGCCCGTAGAGGTCGCCGAGCTTGCCGTAGACGGGGGTGGCGACGGTCTCCGCCAGCAGGTAGGCGGTGACGACCCACGACAGGTGGTCGAGCCCGCCGAGGTCGCCGGTGATGGTCGGAAGGGCCGTGGCCACGATCGTCTGGTCGATCGCGGCCAAAAGCATCCCGAGCATGATCCCGGAAAAGACGATCAGCACCTGCCGGCGCGGCAGACCGCCGGCCGCGGGCGCGGCGGCGGTTACGGGAGACATCACTTCCATGCGATTCCTTGTGGAGCCTGGGGCCGGAGCTACCACCCGACACTCTAGAGAAAGTTGCAGGAGATGCAACTTTGCGCTTCGTGCAGCTATTCCCGCAGCGGCTCGACAGGGAACCGGGCCGACCTACGCGCCCGGCTCCTCGCCCACCTCCCGAAGGGCGGCCGCGAGCGCCGCCATGAGGCGCCGAACCGTCCTGGGCGCGAGGTGCCCGACGACTCCGGCGGCGTTCGCGCCGGCGTCCTCGACGATCAGCTCCACCCGGATGTCGGCGCAGCCGTCGCAATCGTCGAGGACCGCAACGGCCCACGCCACGGGCGCCTTGTCCTCATCACCGTCGGGGTGATCGTCGAACGCGAAGTCGATGGATTTCTTCATCAGGCCCTTGGTCGTTTAGCCCGTTGTCGTTCCGGGATGCGTCTTGACCTGGCAATGTATCCACATCGCGGCTTGGGTGAGCCGCTTCGCGTCGCAGGAGGTCGGTGAGGGTGCGCGTACTGATCACTGCCATCGCGATCGGATCGCTCGCGTTGGCGTCGCCGGCTGCGGCCGACAAGTCCGAGCCGTTCGGCGCTGAGGACGGCCGGCCGATCGGGCGGAGCTCAACGCTGAACGGGCCCAACGGTTCGATCTACGTCACGGACGACGGAGCCAACGCCGTGTACGAGTTCAAACGCTGACCCGTCCGCCAACGGCGCGATTCGAAGGTCCCTATGACGGCCTCAGGCTCGGTTCGACGGGACCCGATTCGACGGGACCCGGCTCCTCGCGCCCCGGCTCATCGGCGGGGCCGGCCGGTCGGACGTCGCTGGAGGGTGTCAGCGGGACATCATCGGTGGGGGTGGAGGATGTCTCGCCGAGCACCGGCAAGAGGACACGGAACGTCGCGCCCTCGCCCGGGGCGGTGTCCAACTCCACTAGGCCGCCGTGGGCGGCGGTGATCGCGGCGACTATGGACAGCCCCAGGCCGGTACCACCCTGGGCTCGGCTGCGGGCCCGGTCGGTTCGGTAGAAGCGCTCGAACACGCGCTCCGCCTGCTCGGGGACCAGGCCCGGCCCGCGGTCACGCACCTGGACGAAGGTGAGGTCGCGGCCGTCGCGCCGCGTGCGACCGCCCAGCACGGTTATGGGAGCGTCGGCCGGCGAGTAGGCGAGCGCATTGTCGAGCAGGTTGGACAGCACCTGGCGAAGCCGCGGCTCGTCGCCCGCCACGACGAGGTCGTCGGCGGCCTCGTCATCGTCCATGGGGAGGTCGAGCCGGATCTCCCGGTCGGGGGCTGTGGCCCGGGCCGCCTCGACGGTGTCGATGGCCAGGATCCGCAGGTCGACGGGGCCGTGCTCGAACGGTCGCTGTTGATCGAGGCGGGCCAGCAGAAGCAGGTCGTCGACGAGCAGGCCCATGCGCTTGGCCTCGTTCTCGATGCGGTTCAGCAGCCTGGACACCTCGGTGGAATCGGTGACCGCGCCCTGGCGGTGCAGCTCCGCGAACCCCCGGATCGACGTGAGTGGCGTGCGCAGCTCGTGGCTGGCGTCTGCGACGAAGCGCCGCATCTTCTCCTCCGAGCGGCGGGCGGTCGCCTCGGACGCCTGGCGGGAGCGGAATGCGGCCTCGATCTGCTCGAGCATGCTGTTGAGCGCCAGCCCCAGGCGGCCGACCTCGGTGCTCGGGTCGTCGTCGTCGACCCGGCGGGACAGGTCACCGCCGGCGATGGCCGCCGCCGTCTGCTCGATCTTCGTGAGCGGCCGTAGCGCGGCGCGCACCATCGTGTACCCGGCCAGGGCCAATCCCGCGATCACCAGCCCGCCGACGATGAGATTGATCGTGGAGAGCTGATGGACCGTGGCGTCCACGTTGTGGAGGCTGGTCGCGACCATCAGCGTCGCCGGCACTGGGCGTGGGGTACCGGCCCAGGTGACGGTGACCGGTAGCGCGACGGCGCGGAACGACCCCTTACCACTGATGGCGGGGACCGTGAACGGTTCGAAGTCGCGATCGGTTGCCTCGTTGACGGACATGTGCGGTAGATCAGGAGCGGTGCCGCCCATCCGGTGAGACACCCAGGTCCGGCTGTTGATGTCCTCGACCCGAGTGAAGTAGGGGCTCGGAACCTGCGGACGCTTGGGGTCGAGGTTGCTCGTCAGCGAGTCGAAGTCAGCCGCGGTCTCGACGAGCTGCTGGTCCAGCCGGTCGACGAGGTAGCCACGCAGCAACCGGGCTCCAACCACGCCCATGACCGTCAGGGCCACGATCGACAACGCCAGCACCGTCGTGATCAACCGCAGCCACAGCGGCGTGCGTCGCCACACGCTCGTGGCCCGCCGGCTCATGGCGACGGTCGCGGCGGCCGGAGCACGTAGCCGATGCCCCGCACGGTATGGATCAGCGGATCGCCGCCGTCGTGGAGCTTGCGCCGCAGGTAGGAGATGTACGACTCGACGATGTTGGCGTCGCCGTCGAAGTCGTAGCTCCACACGTGGTCCAGGATCTGCGACTTCGACACCACGCGGCCGGCGTTGATCATCAGGTAGCGCAGCAGGTTGAACTCCGTGGGGGAGAGCTGCACGTCGCGACCGCCGCGCCAGACCTGGTGGCTGTCCTCGTCGAGGTCGAGGTCGCCGACCGACAGCCGGGCGCCGGTGTCGGCGTTGGCCCGGGTGCGCCGCAGCACCGCCCGGATGCGGGCGATCACTTCCTCCAGGCTGAACGGCTTGGTGACGTAGTCGTCGCCACCGAGCGTCAACCCCGTCACCTTGTCTTCGTTGGCGTCCCGCGCCGTCAGGAACAGCACCGGGAGGGGATGGCTGCCCGCCCGCAGGCGGCGCAGTACCACGAACCCGTCGACGTCCGGCAGCATCACGTCCAGCACGACCAGATCGGGGCGGTGGCGGTCCACCGCGGCGACCGCCTCGGCCCCGTTCACGGCCGTGACAACCTCGAAGCCCGCGTAGCGCAGGCTCGCCGAGAGCAGCTCCACGATGTTGGGCTCGTCATCGACCACCAGCAGGCGCGCCTCCGCCGTGCGGCCGCTGGTGGGGGGAAGGACGTCGGTCATCATCTTCTGTGCGGACAGGTGCAGCGCGACGGTATCGCCGTCATGGCTCGTCACCCCTACAGGATGGCGCCCCGACCTGAGAAGCGCCTGGGTGCGCCCTGGGCGCTGCCTGGGCGGTCGGCCGTTCACAGCAACTTCTCAGATGCCACCCAGGGCGCCCGCAGATTCAGTGGGCATGCTGTCTCCATGACCGACGACCAGACCACCCCCACGGCGGCCGGTGGGCAGTCGACCACGACATCCACGACCGTCGGCGAACCCCCCGCAGGCACCCCGCACAACGAGTCCCCCGGGTCCTTCGATTCCCCCCTGCCTCCCGAGGTTCCGCAGTTCCCGGCGCCTCCGCCGCCCGGGCCGTACGTGGCGAGCTCCGACGACGTCACCGCGACGCACCCATCGGTTCCCGGTGAGCCGTCAACGCTGCCCCACCCCGACGCTCCCGGCGACGAATCTCCTCCTCCGTCCGATCCATACGGTCCGTTCGACGCAACCGGCGCCGCCGGCCCGGGAGCGCCTCCCATGCCCCCCACCCCGCCCCCGGTCGGCCCGGCGCCCGTCGGTTCGTCGGCCCCGCCGTCTCCCCCTCGGCGAGGCCGACGGACCGTGGCCGTCCTCGCGGCCGCCGGCCTGCTGGCGGCGTCGGCGGCCGGTGGGGCGCTGCTGGCGGTGAACCTCGACAACAACGACTCCAGCCCGGCCACGACCAGCCTCGCGGCGTCGCCGGTGAGGGGCAACCAGAACAGCGCTCCCGACGAGCCCTTGTCCAAGGCCGCTGCCGCGGTGCTGCCCAGCGTCGTGTCGATCACGTTCGAGTCGAACCTCGGCGCCGGTGAGGGCTCGGGTGTGATCATCAGCTCCGACGGCGAGATCCTCACCAACAACCACGTCGTGGTCGGAGCCGTCAACGGCGGGACGCTGACGGTCACGTTCTCTGACGGCTCGAAGGCCGACGCCCGGATCCTCGGAAGGGACCCGGCGACCGACCTGGCCGTGATCAAGGCCGAAGGAGTCAGCGGGCTGACTCCGGCCACGCTGGGCAGCAGCGCCGACCTCCATGTCGGGGACACCGTGCTCGCGATCGGCAGCCCCCTGGGCCTCGAGGGCTCGGTCAGCGCCGGCATCGTGAGCGCCCTCGACCGCTCCATCACGCTGTCCAACGACGAGCCCCAGTCGCCGTTCGGCAACGACGGCCAGTCCCAGGCGTCGCCTTCGGCCGTGATCGACGCCATTCAGACCGATGCCGCCATCAACCCCGGCAACTCCGGTGGTGCGCTCATCAACACCGACGGCGAGGTGGTCGGGATCAACACCGCCATTGCCTCGCTGGCCGGTGGCGGCGGCGTCGGCTCGCAGAGCGGGAACATCGGCGTTGGGTTCGCCATCCCCATCGACTCCGCCCGCTCGATCGCCAAGCAGCTCGTCGACAAGGGCGAGGCCACCCACGCCTTCCTCGGCGTGAGGATCGCCGACGCCGAGTCGGGCGGCGGCGCCGTCGTCGCCGAGGTCACCGAGGGCCAGCCGGCAGCCAAGGCCGGGCTCGAGCAGGGCGACGTCATCACCCGAGTGGACGACACCAAGATCACCAGCGGCTCGGACCTCACCTCGGCCATCCGCTCCCACCAGCCGGGTGACAAGGTGAAGATCACCTACGCCCGCAACGGTGACGAGAAGACAGCCGAGGTCACGCTCGGCGAGCTGCCGACCGGCTGATCACCCCGACGCTGCTAGAGGGCCCCGGCATGCCGGGGCCCTCTCCGCGTCGGCTCCCGGGTTCGGGCGGCTAACCTGCTCCTCCGGCGTGCCGGGAAGTCTGGTCGGCGTCCTTGTGGTCCCCCACCGCGCGAGCCGCCATGTCCCCAGATCCCGCAGCTTCGGACACCAGCCAGAGGCGGGGCCTGATCCGGCCGCTCGTCGACTTCCTCCACACCGAGGCCGCGGGTGGTGTGGCACTGGTCGTCGCCACGATCGCGGCGCTTCTCTGGGCGAACTCGCCCTGGGACGTGTCGTACAACGACCTGTGGACCACCCATTTGGCCGTGTCGTTGAGCGGGTGGGAGCTCGACCTCGAGCTGCGCGACTGGATCAACGACGGCTTGATCGCCCTGTTCTTCTTCGTGGTCGGCCTAGAGATCAAGCGGGAGCTGGTCGAGGGCGAGCTGCGTGACCGGCGCCGGGCCGCCCTTCCCGCGGGCGCGGCCCTGGGTGGGATGATCGCGCCCGCCGTCATCTATGCGGCGTTCAACGCTGGCGGCGGGGCCGTGGAGGGGTGGGGCATCCCGATGGCGACCGACATCGCCATGGCCGTCGGCGTGCTGAGCCTGATCGGCAGCCGGGTAGTGCCCTCGCTCAAGTTGTTCCTGCTGACGCTGGCGATCGTCGACGACATTGGTGCCATCGCCGTGATAGCGGTCTTCTACACCGACGACATCCACGGCGACGCGCTGCTGGCGTCCGTGGGGCTGGTGCTGGCGGTGGCAGCCATGCGGCGTGCGGGGGTCGGTTCGATTGCCGCCTACGCGGTCGTCGGCGCCGGGCTGTGGCTAACGCTGCACGCATCCGGGATCCACGCCACGCTCGCCGGCGTGGTGCTCGGCCTGATGGCGCCGACGCAGCCGGTGCGCCGGCCCGAGCTGATCGACGCCGCCGAGCTCGCCGACGCGTCTTCGCAGCCGCCCAGGGGGCCGACGGCCGGCGCGGCGGGCGAGACGGTCTCGGTGGTCGAGTGGCTCGAGCACGTGCTCCACCCGTGGACCAGCTTCGTCGTCGTGCCCCTGTTCGCACTGGCCAACGCCGGGATACCGCTGAGCCGCGACACCATCGGCGATGCCATGACGTCTCCGGTGGCCGGCGGCATCGTGGTGGGGCTGGTGGCCGGCAAGGTCGTGGGCATCTCCGGCTTCGCCTGGCTGGCCGTGAGACTGCGGATCGCCCGGCTCCCGGAGAACACGACCTGGTCGGACATCGTCGCGGTGAGCGCAGTCGCGGGCATCGGCTTCACCGTCTCGATCTTCGTCACCGGACTGGCGTTCGGAGGCGATCCCCTCGAGGACGTGGCCAAGGTCGCGGTCATGGTTGCGTCGCTGTTGGCGGCCGCGATCGGATCGACGCTCCTTGTGATGGCGGCGAGGCGACGGCCGCGCTGGGGAGTGCGGGTTGCTCGACCCTGAGTGCGTGGCCGAACATCACCGCCATGGAGGGGGCGACCGACGCGTTGGCGAGCGCTCGCAGCGCATCGACCGGTTTCCGCCCCGCGGGCGATGCCGCCCCCGGTGACTGACGCGGCGCTGCGCGTCGGCGTGGCGGGCGCGGGCTTCATCGGGGTGGTCCACGCCCAGGCTGCGCGCCTCGCCGGTGCCCGCCTGGTCGGGGTCGCGGCCTCGTCGGCCGACCGTGCCCGGGAGGCGGCCGATGCACTCGGGGCCGAACGGGGCTTCGCCGACGCCGAATCGCTGGTCGTCGATCCCGACATCGACGTGGTCCACATTTGCACGCCCAACCACCTGCACGCGCCCCTCGCCCATGCCGCCCTGGCTGCCGGGAAGCACGTGATCTGCGAGAAGCCGCTGGCCGTCGACGCCGCCCAGGCGGCCGAGCTCGTCAGGGCCGCCGATGCCGCCGGGGTCGTTGCGGCCGTCCCGTACGTCTACCGCTTCTACCCGCTGGTGCGCGAGGCACGGGCCCGGGTGGCGTCGGGCGCCGTCGGTTCCCTCCGCCTCATCCACGGCTGCTACCTCCAGGACTGGCTCGCCACCGAGGACGACGACAACTGGCGGGTCGATCCCGAGCGCGGTGGGCCGTCCCGGGCGTTCGCCGACATCGGATCGCACTGGTGCGACCTGGTCGAGTTCGTCACCGGTGACCGCTTGGCCGCGGTCTGCGCCCAGGCGGTCACCGCGGTCGCCGAGCGCGTGAGCGCCGCCGACGCCCACGCATTCGCCGCCCACGACCGGTCCGGCGCCGACGGCATCCGCCGGCCCGTCACGACCGAGGACATCGCGGTCGTGCTGTTCAGAACCCGCCAGGACGTGGTGGGGTCCCTGGTAGTGAGCCAGGTGTCTCCTGGGCGCAAGAACCGGCTGCAGTTCGAGATCGCCGGGTCCGAGGCGACCCTGAGCTTCGACCAGGAGCAGCCCGAATCTCTGTGGGTCGGCCGTCGTGAGGGGTCGGCGGCCGTGGTGCGCGACCCCGCCCACCTCGCCGCCGAGGCCGCCCGCTACGCGGTTCTGCCGCCGGGCCATCCCCAGGGCTACCGGGACTGCTTCGACGCGTTCGTCGCCGACACCTACCGGGCCATCCGGGCCGGCACCGGCACCGCGGGCGTTGACGGGTTGCCCAGCTTCGCCGACGGCGCGCGGACCGTCGACATCATCGACGCCGTCCTGCGCTCGAGCCGTACCGGCGGCTGGGAGGAGATCCCGTGACCCTCGGGGTATTCGCGGACATCCGCCGGCCGTCAGGCTGTCCCGTCTCGCGAGGCAATAGGAACCGCGAAGACGATCCTGAGGCAATCCGGACCGGCCCCCGGACCGCATTTCCTCGTGTAGGTCTCGGCGGACCGTGTTGCCTCGGGAACCTCGTCGCCCGATGCCGGGCGCGGCGGGCCATGCTGGTGCGGTGACGCTCGGGTTCTTCGACGAGGTAGCCGAGGCGGTGCGGGGTCTGGTTGGCGCCGACCACGAGGACATGCGCCAGCAGGCGCGTCGCTGGGGCCTCAAGGCCTGGTTCGGTGCGGAGCGACCGGCCCGGGAGCACTACGAAGCCCAGGTGATCGCACCCGACGGGGTCGACGGCGCCACGGTGTCGGCGCTCGAGATCGGGTTCCACGCCGAGCACCCCGATGCGGCCGAGAACGACGCAGCCATCTCGCGCCTGATGGCGGCACACGACCAATGGAGGGCGGCGCTCGGCGACGACGCCATCGTCGGCCCGTTCCTCGGCCGCTTCCCCGACTGGCGCCGCGTCTCGGAGACATGGCCCGACCCCGACCTCGAAGACCCGGACCTCCCGGTGCAGGTGGCACTGCGGCTCAGCGACTACATCGACGCCCTCGAGCCGCTGCGCCGCAGTCGTCGACGGGCCACCTGACGTGCGCTGGCAACCCGACTCCGCCGTCTGTCCCGAGTGTGGCTACTCGTGGACGCAACCGGTGGACGAGGCCGTCGCGGTGGTGGCCGATCTTCCGGACGGCATCGACCGCGTCGACCTGGAGGCACCCGCGGCCCGGCGGGCGCCGGCACCCGGGACGTGGTCGCGGGGCGCCTACGTCTGGCACCTGGTCGACGTCATGAGCATCGGCACCGAGCGGCTGTGGACGATCGCGGACGATCCCGGGGCTGGCCTGCGGTGCTGGGACGAGAACGCGCTGGCCGAGGTGCGCCAGTACGAGCGGCAGTCGCCGGTCGTCGGGTTGCGAGCCCTGCGAGCCGCCGTCCACCGCTGGGTCGATGCCGCCCGGGCGGCCGATCCGGACGCGGTCAGCGCCCACGACGGCGGCGGCACGATGACGGCCGCCGACGTGATCCGCCGCAACGCGCACGAGGCGGTGCACCACCTCTGGGACATTCGCGGATGTAGCGCATCGTGACGGATTCGCCAGGAGCGGCGCCTAGGCCGGTCAGGTGAGCGGCTCGGGGGCGGTCGTGAACGCCAGGCCCAGGTGGGCGGTGTCGTTGTAGCGGCGGATGACCCAGCGGTCGTCGGTGACGACCAGGTGGGAGACGGCGGCATTGTCGGAGCCGGTGAAGGCGAAGCCCCTCGACCCGCTGGCCTCGGCCAAGACCTGGCCGATGACGCCGCCGTGGGACACCACCGCCACGGTCTCGTCGGGGTGGGCGGCGGCGATGCGGCCGATGGCGGTGCGCACCCGGGCGGCGAAGGCGTCGCCCGGCTCGGCACCCGGAATGACGTCCCACCGCTGCTCGGCGTACATCCGCTGCGCCACGGGATGCCCCTCGGCCACGTGCTTGCGGAACGTGCCCCCCTCCCACTCGCCCAGGTACACCTCACGGAGGTCGGGTTCGACGCGGGGCTCGAGCCCCAGCCTGGCGGCCAGGGGCGCAGCGGTCTCGGCCGTCCGCCGCAGCGTCGACACATAGATGGCCCTGATCGGCTCGTGCGCCAGCCGGTCCGCCAGGCGCTCCGCCTGGTCGCGGCCGATCGGGTCGAGCGGGGGATCGCCATGGCCGTCGACCAGCGGAAACGGGGCGTCCTCGCGCGCGGGCGCAGACTCGCCGTGGCGCACCAACAACAGCTCGCAGGCGCCGGGTGGGCGTCGGAAGCGGAGCTGGCGGTAGCCGCCGGCGTCGGGGGACTCCTGGGTTCCCTGGGCGGTCAAGCGACCCCGCCCGCTCAGCGGCGGACCTGGCCGAGCAGGCGCAGCACGTACCAGAACAGCAGCATGACAGAGGCGAAGAGCTGCACGGCGGCGCCAACGTAGGCGTCGGCGGGGTAGCGCCGGATGATCGTCTGGGTCTGGTAGAGGATCGAGCCGCCGGCCAGGCCGATCATCGCGACCGAGAACCACACGCCCAGGTCGAGGCCGAACAGCAGCGCCCCGGCGATGAGCACCAGCGCGCACACGCCCGCCCACAGCAGGATCGGCCGGAGGTACGAAAGATCAGCTCGCGTCACCAACGCGACGGCGCTCAGCCCGGCGAAGCCGATGGCGGTGATCACGGCGGCCGCCAGCACGGTCGTGGTGCCGTCGCTCTGGACCTCGAAGATGTAGTGGAGGAAGGGGGCAAAGATCACGGCCTCGGCGGCCGCCAGCCCGAACAGCCCCGCGTACTGCCGCGACGGGTTGAGGATGTCGTGCGCGGCGCTGGTGGCCAGCCAGCTCACTACCATGAAGCCGCCGAGCAGCAGGATCCAGCGACCGCCGCTCGCGAACACGATGTCGTAGAGCGCTTCGGCCGCCCCCAGGTTGATCAGCAGGGCCTCGAAGGCCACGAACGCCAGGAGCGCCGCCAGCAGGTGCTGGTAGACCCGGACGAGGAACTCGCCGCGTGCTACGTCGTCGAGCATGACGACGGGCGGATTGGACGGGGGCGCAGCGGCCATCGGGTCCTCCGGTGCAGGATCGGCGACGAACGCCGCCAGGCTAGTGGACCCTCGCGGAAGTCATCGTGGCGTCTCGCCTGGCCAGATTCGCCGCTGGACTGCGTCCTCGTCGTCGCCGCAGCTATGGCTGCGCCTTCCTCCTGCGTCCTTGCCAGCGACGAATCTGCCTCGGCGATACATCCACGGAACTTCCGCGAGCGCCCACTAGTGAACCCGCCGGACCTCACCGCGTCGGCCGCGACCGGGAGTCGGCGGCACGGACCGCTCCGGGCGGGCCGTCAGCCCGAAGGCTCGTGACCGTCACGCTGTCCGGGGGCGAAGGGCCACTCCTCGAACGCCACGCACCGGCCGTCGCTGCCGAAGCGGATGACCCACAGGTCTCGCCAGCGCTCCGGCGTGACCCCGCCGCCGTCGTAGTCGACGCTCACCCGCACCACCGCGGTCGTGTCCTCGACCGCGACGACGTCACTGGCCATCACGAACGGCTCGTCGGCGCCCTCCCGCGCCTCGTCCCAGAACCGGGCGATGGCGTCGAGGCCCTCGAGCGGCGGTGCCCAGGGTGAGGGCAGGTAGGAGGCGGCGGGCGAGAAGAGCTTGGCGAGAGCGTCGGTGCCGGCGGTGCGCCAGGCCCGCTCGTAGCCCTCGACCCACCGCGCCACGTCGGATCGGTCCATGGCTCCATCCTGCCCAACCGGCACCTACGAGCGCCGATAGCGGGCGATCGCCAGCGGTGCGAACACCAGGACCAGCCCCGCCGACCACAGCAGCGAGAGGACCACCCAGTGGGCCGTGGAGCCGCCCAGGCCGGCGAGCGAGGGGTCGCCGAGGGCCAGCGAACGCACGGCATTGGTCATGGCCGTGATCGGCTGGTTCTCGGCGATCGGCTGCATCCACCCCGGCATCGAGTCGACCGGTACGTACGCGCTCGACACGAACGTCAGCGGGAACACCAGCAGCGACATGCCCTGCGCCGCCTGCGCACTGCCGGCCACCAGCCCGATCCAGACGAACAGCCAGGTGACTGCGAAGCCGTAGACCACACACAGGCCGAAGGCGGCCAGCGCCTGCTGCACGTCGCCGTGGATGCGGAACCCGATCGCGAACCCGATGGCGGTGGTGATCGCCAGGCCCCATGCGAGCACGCCGGTGTCGGCCAGCGTGCGCCCGGCCAGCAACGCGGAGCGGTACACGGGCAGCGACCGGAGCCGGTCGAAGAAGCCGTGCTCGACATCCTCGGCCACGCCGGCCGCCGTGCCGGTCCCCGCGAACAGCACGCTGGTCACGACGAAGCCGGGAACCAGGAAGTCGACGTAGGGGACCGGGCCGGGGTTTATGGCGCCGCCGAACACGTAGCGGAAGATCAGCAGGAACATGGCGCCCTGGATCGTGCCGATGAGCACCAGCTGTGGGGTGCGCATGAACTTGCGCACGGTGCGGAGGGCCACCGACCACGAGGTGGTCAGCGGACCGGCCGGCACTGCGGCCGGGGCGATGGCCGGCGGCGCTGCGCCTGCGGGGCGGTCGAGGGTGGTGACGGTCATCTGGGATGGGCTCCTCGGATCAGGCGGCGCCGGCGGAGACCACCGGTGCCTGCGGGTCGTGGTCGATGTCGGCGCCATCCGACGCAGCGTCGAGGGGTGCACCAGTGAGCACGAGGAAGACCTCGTCGAGCGTCGGCCGGCGCAGCGCAATGTCGTCGACGTCGACGCCGAGCACGTCGAGCGCCCGTACGGCGTCGTTCATGGCTCGCCGGCCGCCGACGACCGGCACGGTCACCCGCCGCGTGGTGGCGTCGAGCCGTGGGGCCCCGGTGCCGATCGGTGCCAGGGCCCCGGCCAACCCGCCGAGGTCGTCGGCGTGGTGGGCATGCACCTCGATGACGTCGCGCCCGGCGCGCGACTTGAGCTCGCTCTGGGTGCCCTCGGCGATCACCCGGCCGTGGTCGATGATGACCACCTGGCTGGCAAGCTGGTCGGCTTCGTCGAGGTACTGCGTCGTCAGCAGCACGTCGGTGCCGTGAGCCACGAGCCCGCGGATGGCATCCCACAGATCCATGCGGCTGCGCGGATCGAGGCCCGTCGTGGGCTCGTCGAGCAGCAGGAGGCGGGGAGCCCCCACGAGGCTGGCGCCCAGGTCGAGCCGGCGTCGCATGCCACCCGAGTAGGTGCGCACCAGCCGGTCCGCGGCGTCGGTGAGCCCCAGCTGTGCGAGCACGGCTTCGGAATTGGCGCGGGCAGAGCGCCGGTCGTGGCCGAAGAGCCGGGCCACCATGTCGAGGTTCTCGCGGCCGGTCATGGCCTCCTCGACCGCGGCGTACTGGCCCGCCAGGCCGATGATGCGGCGCACGCGCTCCGGATGCCGAGCCGCGTCGATGCCGTCGACGCGCAGCGATCCTCCGTCGGGGCGGACGAGCGTGGCAACCGTGCGCACGAACGGCGTCTTGCCGGCGCCGTTGGGGCCGAGCACGGCGACCACTTGGCCGCTGTGGGCGACGAGGTCGAGCCCGGCCAGGGCGTCGACCTTGCCGAACCGCTTCGTGAGGCCGTGGGCCTCGACGATGGGGGATGCCATCGGTGTCACTCCTTGTCGTCGTCGGTCTCGTGGGCGGCGCCACCGGCGCCGGGCCGCGATGGGGTGAAGCCGTCCCTGTACCAGCGGCGCCACTCGTCGACCCCGGGCAGGTCACCCGACTCGATGTCGGCGATGAGCTGCCGCGTGAACTCGAGCTCGGCACTCACCAGCGCCGCCTGGTACTCGTCCTCGATCCAGAAGAGGCGGGGCAGGCCCCGCTTCTCCAGCGCTTCGCGCAGGCCCTGCCACTGATCGAGGCGGACCTCGAGAGCCTGGCAACGCTGGCGCAGCAGGGGGATCGCGTCGTCCGGCGAGAGGGCGTGGAGCAATGACAGCGCCGCCTCGAACTGGAGGTATTCCTTGACCGGGACCCCGACGAGCTCGGACAGCCACTCGTACATCTCGGTCTTGCCGGAATCCGTGATCTCGTACACGGTGCGCTCCGGCCGGCGGCCTTCGCGGAAGGTCTCGACCGCCCGGATCAGCCCGCGCTTGTCCAGCGACTCGACGACGCCGTACAGCGAGCCGTAGTTGAGCCGGACGCTCTCGTGCTTGGCGCGGCTGCGCAGGGTCTGCGCCATCTCATAGGGGTGCATGGGGCGCTCGTAGAGCGAGGTGAGCACCGCCAGGGCCAACGGATTCGAACGACTGCGCGTGGGCATGTCCTGGACCATATATTCGGTTCCGTATATTTGACAACGTGTAAAATGTCACGGGGCCAAGCTGGTCGCGTGAGCGATGGAGGCGGCGTGCGCCGGACGGGGATCCTGTTCGACCTCGACGGCACCCTGGTCGACAGCGTCTACCAACACGTCCTCGCCTGGCGGGAGGCCCTGGAGGCCGAGGGCATCGACATCCCGGTGTGGACGATCCACCGCAGGATCGGCATGAGCGGCGGCCTGTTCGCCCGCGCGCTCCTGCGGGAGGTGGGCGCGCCCATCAGCCCTGAGCTGGCGGAGGGCCTGCAGGCCCGGCATCACGACGCATTCGAGCGCTACCGCGGTGGGGTGCGGCCCCTGCCCGGCGCCGTCGCCCTCCTGGAACGGCTGACGTCCGTCGGCGCCCCGTGGGCGATCGCCACCAGCGGGCGGCTGGCGACGGCCGGACCCAATCTGGCGCTGCTGGGCGTGCCCGACGGGGTGCCGATCGTCACCCGCGACGCCGTGACCCGCGCCAAGCCCGACCCCGACCTGTTCCTCGCGGCGGCGGAGGCCCTGGGCCTGGCCGTCGAGGACTGCGTCGTGGTGGGAGACAGCGTGTGGGACCTGCTCGCCGCACGCCGGGCCCGGGCGTTGGGTGTCGGCCTGCTCTCGGGCGGCTACGGCACCGACGAGCTCGAGCGCGCCGGCGCCTTCCGGGTGTACGAGGACCCCGCGGACCTGCTCCGGCACCTCGACGAGGTGGGTGTCCGCGAGCTGGAGTGACCGGACTTCGGCTACGAGGCATAGCAGCGGAACTCGACCAACAGCCCGTCGGGATCGTGAACGTAGATCGACTGACCCAGCCCCCGGGCGCCGAACCGTTCGCCGCGATCCACCACCTCGAGCCCGGGTTCGCCGTCCAGGTCCTCGAGCTCACTGGGGGAGACCACGAAGCAGATGTGGTCGAGGTGGCCGCGATCGGCCCCGGTGTCCCCGGGGACGAGGTCCATGATGGTCGATTCGTCGATGCGCAGCGAGGGGAAGGGCGCCTCGCCGGCTCGCCACTCCTCGACCCGCACCCCGGCGAGCCCGGCGTGCCGCCCGTACCAGGCCAGTGCCCGCTCGATGTCGGCGACGACGAGCACGAGATGGTCGAGGGCGAGGGCGGTGGCCATGGCAACCTCCTGTCGGCGGCGTCTCCGCAAGCCTGTCACGCCCGGGCGGTGACCTCGCCGTGCACCACGACGAAGACGCCGTCGGGATCGGCGGCCCACTCCCGCCAGGCAGCGGCGATGCCGGCCGACGGGGTCGCTCAGGTGCTGCAGGACTCGGTGGGCATGGACGACGTCGAACCGCCCCCTGTCAACCCGGTGGCCTTAGCGCGTGCTTGACGCCATGGGCCTGGATCTTGACGCGTCGTTAGCGCGCATCCGCCCGGCCGGCCGCCACGGTAGGGGCGTGTCAGTCGACACCTCCCCGGGAATGCGCGCCCCGGCGGCTGTTCGGCCGCCCGGGGCGACCACGCCCCTGCCGCCGGATCCCCTGTCGTACCGCCTCAAGCGCAGGCTGCTGGGCAAGCCCCTGAACAGCGAGGAGCTGGAGCACCAACGCCTGGGCAAGCCGACGGCATTGGCCGTATTCGCCTCCGACAACCTGTCGTCGTCGGCCTATGCGACCGAGGAGATCCTGCACGTACTGATCCCGGTGGCGGGGGCGGTGGCGTTCTCCCTCGTCGTTCCGGTCACCCTGGCGATGTGCGTGGTCCTGGGGTTCCTGATCCTGTCCTACCGGGAGACCATCAAGGAGTACCCCTCCGCCGGCGGCGCCTACCTGGTCACGAAGGACAACTTCGGGCCCACGGTGGCCCAGGTGGCCGGTGCGTCGCTGCTCGTCGACTACATCCTGACCGTCGCGGTCTCGGCCTCGGCCGGTACCGCGGCCCTGACCTCGGCGTTCGATGCCCTCGCCCCCTACCGGGTCCCGATTTCGGTGTTCTTCATCAGCGTCATCGCCTGGGGCAACCTGCGAGGGGTCAGGGAGTCGGGGAGGATCTTCGCCATCCCCACGTACTTCTTCATGCTCACAATGGCGTTCCTGCTCGGCATCGGGGCGTGGAAGTACCTCTCCGGTGACCTGCCCGACTTCTCGGGGGTGGTGAGCCATGGCCAGCTCACCCTCGATGGCGCCGGGGTCAGCGGGGTCGGGTTCCTGCTTGGCGTGAGGCTCTACGACGTCCTCCACGCCTTCGCGTCCGGCGGCGCCGCGGTCACCGGCGTCGAGGCCATCTCCAACGGCGTGCCCGCGTTCCGCAAACCCGAGTGGCGCAACGCCCGCCAGACGCTGGTGCTCATGGGCACGGGGCTGGGCATCATGTTCCTCGGCCTGTCAGCGCTGGCAGCCAAGATGGAGATCCGTCCCTACGAGGTGGGGACGCCAACGGTCATCTCCCAGATCGGTCAGGCGGTCTTCGGCGGCGGTCCCGTGGGCGATGCGCTCTACTACGCCCTGCAGGCCGGCACGATGCTGATCCTCATCATGGCGGCGAACACCGGCTTCGCCGACTTCCCGCGGCTGGCCAGCTTCCAGGCGGGCGACAGCTTCCTGCCCCGCCAGCTCACCAAGCGGGGCCACAGGCTCGTCTACTCCAACGGCATCATCGCCCTGGCCGGCGCCGCCATGGCCCTCGTGATCATCACCGGGGCCGAGGTGACCCGGCTGATCCCGCTCTACGCCATCGGCGTGTTCACCGGCTTCACGCTGTCGCAGTCGGGCATGACCAAGCACCATTGGCGCAAGCGTGAGCCGGGGTGGCGCAGGGGGATCGCGGTCAACGGCTTCGGCGCGTTCCTGTCGGCGGTGGTGACGGTGGTCGTCGCCGTGACCAAGTTCCGGGATGGCGCCTGGGCGATCCTCATCATCCTCCCGTTGCTGGTCGTCGTGTTCCTGCGGCTCAATCGGCAGTACGTGCGCGAGGCCGCTTCGCTCGAGGCCGACGTTCCCGCGGCCGCCAAGGCGCCGATCCTGCGCCGCCACGTCGTGATGGTGTTCGTCGACCGCCTCGACCTGGCCGCCGCCCGCGCCATCCAGTACGCCCGCACGCTTGCGCCCGACGAGTTGCGGGCCGTCCACTTCGTGCTCGACGACGAGGCCGCCCGCCACCTGGCCGAGGAATGGACCCGGCTCGGGCTCCATCGGGTGCAGCTCGAACTGGTCGAATGCCCGGACCGGCGGCTCACCCGCAGCGCCGTCGAGACTGTCGCCCGCGAGGTCGCCGACGGCGAGACCGAGGTCAGCGTGCTCCTGCCCGACCGCAAGTTCAACGGGTTGTGGCACCGGATCCTGCACGACCGGACGGCGGACGCCATCGCCGAACAGGTGTCCCGCCTGCCGCACGCCAACGTCACCACCGTCCCCTTCCATTTCGAGGCCGCCGAGGACGCCCGGGTGCCGCTGTCCGCGATCGTCGGCGCGGCCGGCGGACACGGCGACGGCGGCTCGGCGGGTCCGCGCCCGGAAGGCGGCGGACTGCCGCAGGAGGCGCCGCTGCCGGTGCGCCCGTTCGGGGGCGACGGCAGCGACGGTCCCGCTCGCTACGAGGTCCCGGGCACCACCCCCATCGCCGACGCCCGCTACCGGGACCGCGTCCGGCTCGCCGGCCGGGTTCGGTCCCTGCGAGTCGCCCCGCAACACGACGCGCCGCTCCTCGAGCTGGTGCTCGACGACGGCAGCGCCGCGATCTCGGTGGTCTTCCTCGGCCGGCGCGGCCTAGCCGGCGTCGGTGTGGGAGCACACATGGTGGTCGAGGGTACGGTCGGGCTGCACCGCAACCGGCTCGCGCTGCTCAACCCGGCCTACGAGCTGCGGATCTAGCGTCCTCGCGCTCGGTCAGGTCGCGAGCGACGCCTCGAGCTGGATGTCGACACCGGCGAGGGCCTTGGAGACCGGGCAGGTGGCCTTGGCGGCCTCGGCCTGCTCCTGGAAGGCGGCGGGCTCGATGCCGGGCACGTCGGCCGAGGTAGCGAGGTCGATGCGGCTGATCCGGAATCCGCCGTCGGCGGGCACGAGGTGGACCCTGGCGCTGGTCTCCACCGAGTCGGGCGGAAACCCGGCTCTTTCCAGCCCGGCGGACAGTGCCATCGAGAAGCAGCCGGCGTGAGCCGCGCCGATCAGCTCCTCGGGGTTCGTGCCGGTGCCCTCCTCGAAGCGGGAGGAGAACGAGTACTGGCCCTCGAAGGCCCCGCTCCCCAGGCGCATTGTGCCCTTGCCGTCGCGGAGTCCCCCCTGCCAGTGGGCGGTGGCGGTGCGTGCGGGCATGTCGTTCCTCCCAGGGTCGTCTGTGGGTACCCGTCCTCGGCTGCACGTTAGGTCGTACGCTCGGGCGGTGGCCGATGCGGACATCGAGGCCGGCCCGGGGGCCGACGGACCGGGGAGCCGGAAGGAGCCACTCATCAGCGCCGCGGCGCTCGGCGGGGTCACCAGGGCGCTCGGCTGGCTGCTGGTGATCGCCGGTGCGGGCCTGGCGGCCACGGGTGTGCCGCTGATCTTCGTCTACCGGCCCGACGACCCGGTGACCGGCGATCGGTCCGATGTCTGGTGGCTGCGGGGGGCGCACAACGTCACGTCGACGATGTTCCTCGGGGCGATCGCGGGCATGGTGGCGGTGCTGGCAGTGGCCTTCGTGTGGCGGCTGCGGGTGCCGCCCGGGTGGCTCGTGGCGCTCGGGGGCTTGGCGGTCGCCATCGTGGGTTTGATCTCGGGCCAGCTCATCGCCTGGGACCGCCTGGCAATGACGTCCGTGACGGCGTCGGACTCGCGGGGCGTCGTCGACGCGCTGTCGGCCGACGTGCGCTCCGTGGTTGTCGACGGCACCCGGGTGTCCCGCGGCGCGTACGCCGCCTGGGCCGGCGTGCACCTGCTGGCCGTGCCGGTGGTGGCGCTCGGCCTGGCCTGGCTCGCCCGCCGCCGAACGAGCCACCGACGGCCCCCGGTGTCACCCGCGGGTGAACCGGCGCCGGATTCTTCCGGTCCTCGCGAGGCATCGGCACCGGAACCGGAATCCGGGATGTTCGGCTAGCGGGAACCTCGGCGGCGGTCGCCGACGTCCAACCCCCGTAATCCGCTACGGGGGTATCGGACCGGGAGGCGACGATGCGGAGTCGAATGGTGGTAGTGGGGGCTCTGGCGGCCGTGCCGATCGCCGTTTGGAGCGCGGCGCCGGCGGGAGCCTGCGGCGGACTGGTGGGCGAGAACGGCACGATCGAGCTGGTGCGCACCTCCACGCTGGCGGCCTACACCGGCGGGGTGGAGCGCTACGTGACGGCCTTCGAGTTCACCGGCGAGGGCAAGGAGGTCGGCTCGATCGTCCCGCTCCCCGACGTGCCCACCAAGGTGGAGCGCGGCGGCGACTGGACGCTGCAGCGGCTGGCCCAGGAGGTGGCACCGCCCGCGGAGGAGAGGCTCAGCGCGGACTTCGCCGCCGAGGCCGCCGATGGCGCCGAGGTCATCCTCGAGACCCAGATCGACGCCCTCGACATCACCGTGCTGAAGGGCGGCGGCGACGAGGTGGGGGAGTGGGCCGTCGACAACGGGTTCCTGCTCACGCCCGACGCCCCCGAGGTCCTCGACTATTACGCCCAGCGCAGCCCGGTGTTCATGGCGGCGCGCTTCGACGCCCGGCGGGCCAGGGAGCTGGGCCAGGGTGCGGGCGACAGCACCCCGATCATGGCGACTATCCCCACCGACAACCCCTGGGTCCCGGTGCGGATCCTCGGCCTGGGCCTGGACGGCAGCCAGAACGTCGAGGCCGACGTGTTCCTGCTGACCGACGACGAGCCCGAGCTCCTGGCCGGCGGGACGGGGCTGACGCTCGACCGCAGCGAAGCGGCCTCGGACCTGCTGCTCTCGGACCTACGCTCCGACGTCGGCATGGAGTGGGTGCCCGACGGCATGTGGCTGTCGTACATGAAGCTCGCCGCCCCGGCGGCGGAGCTCGACTACGACCTCGCGGTGTCCGCCACCCCGGGGGTCACGCCGTCGCTGGTCGACGCCGGGGTGCCCGAGCCCGAGGCCATCCCGGTGGGGTCGGCGGATTCGGGCCGCGCGTGGTGGCCGCTCGCCGCCGGCGCCGCGGCCGGTGCCGCAGTCCTGGCCGCCGGCTGGATCTGGTGGCGGCGGGACGTGGTGGGTTCCGAGCCCGCGGGCGGCGGCCCGCGCTGGGCATGACCCCCACGAGCGCGTCGGTCGGCGTGCGGCAGAGCGCCGATGCGCCGGGGCGGTCCGACGGGACCGCCCCGGCCGCCCGGGGCCCGCAGGCCGTGGGGCGAGGGCGTCCCCGGCGGTGGCCGTGGCTGGTGACCAGCGCGGTCGTTGCCGTCACCGTCGCCGGGGCCGGGTTCGCCGGCGCCGGCGCCGGAACCGGGGACCCGCCCATGCCAACGCTCGGTCCGGGCGACGTGACCGTCGAGCTGCATGTCGAGCACTCACTGTTCGAGCCGACCGAGATACGCGTGGTGGAGGGCACACGGCTGCGGTTCGTTCTCGACAACGACGATCCCATCAACCACGAGCTGATCGTTGGCGGGCCCGAGGTGCACGCCCGCCACGCCCGGGGCACCGAGGCCCGGCACCCGTCGGTTCCGGGCGAGGTGTCGGTCGGCCCCAACGAGAGGGGCGTGACGACCCTGCGGTTCGACGAGCCCGGCACGTTCGAGTTCGCCTGCCACCTGCCGGGGCACTACGAGTACGGCATGCACGGCGTGGTGGAGGTGGTCCCGGCCCGCAGCGCCTGAGCGCCGACACGCGGTGCCGCGTACCGTGGCGCTCGTGGGCCAGCCAGCCAGGGGCAGGGTGCTGTGGGAGCCGCCCGAAGACGCGCGGGAGCGCACCCGGATCGGTCGCTACCTGGCCTGGCTCGACGCTCATCGGGGCCGGTCGTTCCCGGACTACGACAGCCTGTGGCGCTGGTCGGTCGACGATCTCGACGGCTTCTGGCGCACGGTCTGGCAACACTTCCAGCTCGAGTCGGCCACGCCGATCGACCGGGCGCTCGCCCGCCCCGACATGCCCGGCGCCGTGTGGTTCCCGGGAGCGCTCGTCAACTACGCGGGCCACGTACTGCGCAGCGACCCGGCCGGGCCGGCCGTCATCGCCAGGTCCCAGTCGCGCGATCCGTTCGAGCTGAGCATGGCCGAGCTCCGCGACCAGGTGGCCCGCTGTCGGGCAGGGCTGCTGCGGCTGGGCGTGCGCCGTGGCGACCGGGTGGCGGCCTACCTGCCCAACGTCCCCGAGGCGGTGGTAGCCCTGCTGGCCGCCGCGAGCCTCGGGGCGATCTGGTCGTCGTGCGCTCCCGAGTTCGGCACCCGCAGCGTGGTCGATCGGCTCCGCCAGATCGAGCCGGCCGTGCTCCTGGCCGTCGATGGATACCGCTATGGCGCCAAGCGGGTCGACCGGGCCGCCGAGGTCGCCGAGGTCCGGGCCCAGCTGCCGTCGGTGCGCCACGTCGTCACCGTCGGCTATCTCGACCCCGATGCCCGGCTCCCGGACTCGCTCACATGGGGCGAGCTGCTAGCCGAACCCGGGGAGCTGGCGTTCGAGCCGGTGCCGTTCGACCACCCGCTGTACGTCCTCTACTCGTCCGGCACGACCGGGCTGCCGAAGCCGATCGTGCACGGCCATGGCGGCATCCTGGTCGAGCACTACAAGGTGCTCGGGTTGCACAACGACCTCGGCGCCGGCGACCGCTTCCTCTGGTTCTCGACCACCGGCTGGATGATGTGGAACTACCTGGTCTCCGGCCTGCTGGTGGGGGCGACGCTGGTGCTGTTCGACGGCGACCCCGGCCATCCCGACCTGGGGGCGCTGTGGCGCATGGCCGGCGACGACGGGGTCACGTTCTTCGGCACGTCGGCGCCCTTCCTGCTGGCCTGCCGCAAGGCGGGGGTCGCCCCCGCCGAGGTCGCCGACCTCGGCGCCCTGCGGGCCGTCGGCTCCACCGGCGCACCCCTGCCGGCCGAGGGGTTCGAGTGGGTCTACGAGGCGGTCGGCCGTGACCTGATGCTGTCGTCCATCAGCGGGGGCACCGACGTGTGCACGGCGTTCGTGGGCGGCTGCCCCTTGGTGCCGGTCCGTTCGGGCGAGATCTCGTGCCGCTACCTCGGCGCCAGCGTCGAGGCCTACGCCGAGGGACGGCCGGTCGTGGGGGAGCAGGGCGAGCTGGTGATCACGGCCCCCATGCCGTCCATGCCGGTGGCGTTCTGGGGCGACGAGGACGGCTCGCGCTACCGGGCCGCCTACTTCCACGACCATCCCGGGGTGTGGACCCACGGCGACTGGATCACGGTCTACGGGGACGGCGCCTGCGTCATCACCGGGCGATCCGACGCCACCCTCAATCGGGGCGGCGTCCGGATGGGGACTGCCGAGCTGTACTCCGTGGTGGAGGGCCTACCCGAGGTGGCCGACAGCCTGGTGGTCCACCTGGAGGATGCGGACGGCGGGGCGGGCAGGCTGCTGCTCTTCGTGGCCCCGGCGGCCGGGATCGAGGTCGACGACGAGCTCCGGAATCGCATCGCCAAGGCGCTGCGCACCGAGCTGTCGCCCCGGCACGTGCCCGACGAGATCCACGCCGTCCCGGGCGTGCCCCGCACCCTGTCGGGCAAGAAGCTCGAGGTACCCGTGAAGCGCATGCTCCAAGGCGTCGACCTCGATCGCGCCGCCAGCCGCGGGAGCCTCGCCAACCCCGACGTACTCGACGCCTACCGGGCGTTCGTCGAGCGGTAGCCGATCGGTTTTCCCCGCGGGATCGGCCGCTGGGGCGGCCGATCCCGCGAAGAAAACGCGGAAGTGCGGCCCCGCGCCCTCGCCGCCCGGCCTGCGGCGCCGACATGGCACGATGTCTGACGCGGTTTCAGGTCGCCGGCTCGCCGGCTGCGAGGAAGAGGAGAGTCATGGAGACCAAGGACACGCTCTACATCGGTGGCGAGTGGGTGGCGTCGGCGTCCACGAGCACGATCGAGGTGATCAGCCCCACCACCGAGGAGGTGATCGCCAGGGTGCCCGAAGCGTCCGAGGGTGACGTCGACCGGGCCGTGGACGCCGCCAAGGCGGCGCTGGGCGGCCCGTTCCCGCGGCTGTCGGCGGCCGAGCGGGCCGAGTACATCGCCAAGCTGTCCCAAGCCATCCAGGCCCGCGCCCCCGAGTTCGCCGAGACCATCACCGGCGAGATGGGATCGCCATCGAGCTGGGCGCTCGTCGGCCAGGTGCTGTCGTCGACGATGGTGTTCGATGGCTGGGTCGAGCTGGCCCGGACGTTCCCGTTCGAGGAGCTCCGGACGGGCGCACTGGGACCGGTGCTCGTGCGCAAGGAACCGGTGGGCGTGTCGGCGGGGATCATCCCGTGGAACGTGCCGTTGTTCATCGTCGCCCTCAAGCTGGGCGCCGCCCTTGCCGCCGGGTCGCCCATGATCCTCAAGCCGTCCCCCGAGACACCGCTCGACGGTTACCTGTTGGCCGAGGTCCTCGACGAGATCGGGCTCCCCAAGGGCATGGTGTCGATCCTGCCCGCGGGCCGCGAGATCGGCGAGTACATCGTGCGCCACCGAGGCGTCGACAAGGTCGGGTTCACCGGCTCGACCGCCGCCGGCCGCAAGGTGGGTGCCATCTGCGGCGAGATGCTCAAGCGCTGCACGCTCGAGCTCGGGGGCAAGTCGGCGGCCATCGTGCTCGATGACGCCGACCTGGCCAGCTCGATCCCGCTGCTCATGCCCAACGCCCTCATGAACAACGGCGAGGCGTGCGTCGCACAGACGCGGATCCTGGCACCGCGGTCCCGCTACGGCGAGGTGGTCGACGCCGTGGCCGAGGCGGTCAAGGGCACGACGGTGGGCGATCCTGCCGACCCCTCGGTCGCGGTGGGGCCGCTGGTGGCCGAGCGTCAGCGCGACCGGGTGCTCGGCTACATCGAGAAGGGCCGCAGCGAGGGCGCCAAGCTCGCCGTCGGCGGTGGGCGCCCGGCCGGCCTCGACCGGGGCTGGTTCGTGGAGCCCACCCTCTTCGTGGACGTCGACAACAAGATGACGATCGCCCAGGAGGAGATCTTCGGGCCGGTACTCGCCGTCCTCGCCTACGACGACGAGGCCGACGCGGTCCGCATCGCCAACGACAGCGACTACGGCCTGTCGGGCTCGGTGTGGACACAGGATGTCGAGCGGGGCATCGACGTCGCCCGCCAGGTGCGCACCGGGACCTACGGGATCAACCAGTTCGGCACCATCGACCTGCGCAACCCATTCGGCGGCTTCAAGGCGTCGGGCGTGGGCCGCGAGCTGGGCCCGGAGGGGCTGTCCGCCTACCTGGAGACAAAGTCGATCCTGCTGCCCGGGGACTACCAGCCGCCGGTTTGACCCGCCCCGGTCCGTCGCCGGAGCATGGGCCCATGCGCCGGCGAGCCCTCGCCGCCCCCGCCGTCCTCCTGGTGGCCGGCCTCACGATCCTCGCCACCCCGGTCGCCGGCGCGGCGACCGGGCACGTCGGTGGGACCGTCGCGGCGTGGTCTCAGCAGCCGCAGGACGATCCGGACGGCGACCCGTCCACCGACGACGCGCCCCTCCCGGAACAGGACATGATCCCCAGGCCCAACTCCGGGCGCCCTCCCTCCGACGCCGGCGACCGCGGGGGAGCCCTCCAGGGGCTGGTGCTCCTGTTCATCGTTGGGGGCGTGGGGGGGATCGCGGTCCTCGCCCTGCGGGATTCCCGCAGGGCCCGGGCCCGCCGGATGCGGGCGTCGGACGAGTCCGCTCAGGCCAGCTCCCCGTAGTCGCGCTCGCAGCCTGCGAGCCCGTCGATCACCCCGGTGCGCAGGGCGTCGGTACGTTCGAAGGCGGTGCCGGTCTCGTCGGAGAGAGCGTCGCCGTAGGCGATGAAGGCCTGGATCCCCTCGTCGAGGTCGCCGGGCGAGATGCTGAGGAGGCTGGAGTCCGGCTCGCCACGGGCCACGTCGGGAGCGATCGAGCGGGCATACAGGCCGGTCATGCAGTCGGCCTGCAGGCTCTGGTTCTCGCCCTCGGTGTCGAGCCCGAGCTGGGCCTGGGCGGCGATTGCCCAGAGCCGGGCGACCTCGGTCCCGAAGGCGAAGTCGCCGATCCGGTAGAGATCGGTGATCAGGCGGCTGCCGTCGAGCACGACGACGTTCTCGTCCTCGCAGTAGACGGCGGCGCCTCGCAGCTCGTTCCCCGAGACCGTGTCGCCGCCACAGCTGATCGCGTCACTGGCCGGGTCGACGAGCACGAGGTCGTCGACCGGCGTCCACGCCTCGCCGAGCTGCTCGAAGAGGGTCGTGTAGAAGACGTTGAGATCGGCCTCGAGCAAGGACGCCAACCCGCAACCGGTGGCTTCCCCGGCTCGGGGGTCGTACTGGCCCGAGAGGACCCTGTCGTCGAGGTCCGCAGGGCACGGCAACGAAGGCACGTCGTCCGGTGCGAGGGTGCCGGGGTCGGTCGACGCCCCGCTACGGAACGGCATGTCGAACGTCCGGCGGGGCGCGGCCTCGTACGCGGCGCAGTGCTCGGGACCGTCCTCGTAGCCCTCCTGGAACGCGCCGATGCGGTCGAATCCACTGCCGTGGGCCCCGGGGTCGTCCTCGACGGTGCCGGGCTGGTCCCGGATGGCCACCATGCCGGCGACGCTCGAGTCCAGCTCGCGGTCCGTGACTTCGAACGTGTCGCTGCCGCCGTCGGCCACGTGCGCGGTCCACGCCCCCGCATAGCAGTCGGCCTGCAGCTCGAGGTCGATGGTGCGGCCCCCGACGCCGGCCCGCTCCTGGATGGCGTGCGCGAACTCGTGGGCGAACACGATGCCCACGGTGAACGCGCCGAACGTCTCGTCGAGCTGGGGGATCAGGTTCACCTGGTCCCAGGCGATCAGGTCCTCCGCCGGGCAGTAGAAGGCGTTGCCGGCGATGTCCCGGTAGCTGATGGGGGCCGCCCCACAGCGCGGCAGCTCCGTGTCGGGGCCGTAGGCCTGGTAGCCGCCGGCCAGCGGCCGGAAGGGGCCGCCGTAGACCTCGGGATAGGTCTCGGTCCAATAGGCCTCGACGTCGTGTATGGCGCCGGCGACCAGCGCGTCGAGGTCGTCGGTCGGTTCCGGGCCGGGGCGGTCGGCCTCCGAGTCGCCAGATCCCCCAACGGCCTCCCCGGCCGGGCCCCCACCCAGGGGATTCTCGTCCGCCTCCTGTGCACACGCCCCCGAGCTCAGGACCAGCACCGCGGTGGCCACCAGGGGCCCCGACCACGACCACCGCCAACGCTGCACCAGTAGGCCTCCCGTCGACGCCGCCGCCCATCGACGTAGGGGACCGAAGCTACCGCGCCGCACGTGACAACTGACCCCGCCCGGGTGGGCTCGCCACCCGTAGCCTCGTGGTCTGTGGACGAGCCGACGACCACCGCCGCCGCCACCGCCCCGATTCCGCCCGGGTACCCGGCCGCGTGGGAGGCCGACGTGGTGCTGGCCGACGGCGGCACCGCGCACATCCGGCCGATCCGTCCCGACGACGGGCCCCGCATCGTCGACTTCCACGGCCGCCAGTCTGCCGAGAGCATCTACTTCCGCTACTTCACCCCGCGCCCCCAGCTGCCCGATCGGGAGGTGGAGCGGCTGATCAACGTGGACTACGCCGACCGGATGGCGTTCGTGGCGCTAAGGGATGAAGTGCTCGTGGGCGTGGCGCTCTACGACCGCCTGCCGACCCGGTCGGAGGCCGAGGTGGCGTTCTTCGTGGACGACCGCCACCAGGGGCGGGGCATCGCCACCGTGCTCCTCGAGTACCTGGCCGAGGCGGCCAGGCGCACCGGCATGACCGCGTTCACGGCCACGGTGCTGCCGTCGAACGTACGCATGGTGGCCGTGTTCAGGAACGCCGGGTTCACCGCCGCCAGTCGCTTCGGGGACGGCGTGATCGAGGTCCGGCTCGACCTGCGGCCCACGCCGGAGGCCGAGGCGGCCATAACGGCCCGGGCCCAGCAGGCGGAGGCCGAGGCGGTGCGCCGGTTGCTGGCGCCCCGATCGGTGGCGGTCATCGGTGCCAGCCGGGAGCCGACCGGTGTCGGGCACGCGGTGCTGCGCAACCTCCTGGAGCATGAGTTCGCGGGACCGGTGTACGTGGTCAACCCCGCCGCCGACCTGGTCGCGGAGGTACCGGCGGTCGCCGACATCGCCGACATCGACGGGCCAGTCGACCTGGCGATCGTGGTGGTACCCGCGAGCCGGGTGCCGGCGGTGGTCGAGGACTGCGGCCGCAAGGGCGTCCCGGCCGTCATCGTGATCTCGGCGGGGTTCGCGGAGGTGGGGCCCCACGGCGCCGCGCTCTCGGCGGCGACCCTGCGAGCGGCGCGGCGCTTCGGCACCCGCCTGCTCGGTCCCAACTGCCTCGGAGTCATCAACACCGACCCGAACGTGCGGCTCCACGCCACGTTCGCGACGCCCAACCCCTTTCCCGGTCCCGTCGCCCTGCTGTCGGAGTCGGGCACGATCGGCGGCGTGCTCCTCGATCACGTCGGCGCGGCCGGGCTGGGCGTGTCGTCGTTCGCCGCCATCGGGAACCGAGCCGACGTGTCGGCCAACGACATGCTCCAGTACTGGGCCGACGATCCCAGCACCGAGCTGGTGCTGCTGTACCTCGAATCGTTCGGCAACGCTCGCAAGTTCAGCCGCATCGCCCGCGAGCTGGGCCGCACCAAGCCGATCGTGGCCGTCAAGAGCCGGGGGGCGGCGCGCGCCTACCCGGCCGACGGCGCCGAGGCATCGCCGGCGGCGGTGGAGGCGCTCCTCGAGCAGACCGGCGTGGTGCGCGTGGACACGCTGTCGCAGCTGCTGGACGTGGCCCGAGTGCTGGCGTGCCAACCCCTGCCCGGCGGCAACCGGGTCGCCCTGGTGGGCAACGGTGGGGGATCCCTCGCCTTGGCCGCGGACGCGTGCGTCGACGCCGGGCTGGTGTTGGCAGAGCTGGGGACGGGCGTCCGACGGCAACTGGAGGCCGGCCGGCCCCTGTCCCGGGCGACGACGCGCGTGCGGGCCAGCACGGTTGACCTGGGCTTCGAGGCCGGCCCCGACGACCTCGAACGGGCGCTTCGGGCCCTGCTCACCGACGACGCCGTCGACAGCGTTCTGGTCGTGTGCGCGCCGGCGCCGCGCCAGTCCACGGACGACCTGGTGCGCGCCGTGGCCTCGGCCCGGACCGCGTGCCCCGGCAAGACGCTGCTGGCCTGCGTGTTCGGTCCACATCCGACCTCCATCTCGCCGGAGTCGGGGCCCGACGTGCCGCTGTTCGACTTCCCGGATGCCGCCGCCTACGCGCTGGGCCGCGCGATGCAGTACGCGCGGTGGCGTGCGGCTCCCGAGGGCGAGGTGGTCGTGCCTCCGGGAGCCAACCCGGTGGCGGGACGCGCCCGGGTGGCGGCGGCGCTGGCCGACGCTGGGGTCGACGCCGGCAAATGGTTGGCGACCGATGTCGCCGTCGACGTGCTCACGACCGCCGGCCTGCCGATCGTGCCGTCACGGGTGGCGGGGGACGCAGCGGCGGCGCTCGCCGCCGCCGGGGACCTCGGGTACCCGGTCGCCGTCAAGTCGGCGGCCCGGAGCCGGTCGGCCAAGACCGAGGCCGGCGGCATCGCCCTCGACGTCCACGACGACGCCGAGCTCCGGGCGACGCTGGATCGCATGGGCGGGGCGCTGGGCGACGCCCTGTGGCCCGTCGTGGTGCAGCCCATGGTCGACCCCGGCATCGACGTCGCCGTGACCGTGGCCGAGAGCGAGCTGGTCGGGCCGGTCGTCACCCTCGGCGCGGGCGGGGTCGCCACCGACCTGTCCGCCACCGCGGTGCATGTGCTCCCGCTCGCCGACCTCGATGCCCGCCGGTTCGTGGCGTCGTCGCCGGTGGGCCCGTTGCTCGATGAGGCCGGGCGCCGGAGCCTCGAGGACCTGCTCCTGCGCGTGGGGGCACTGATCGAAGCGGCCCCCGAGGTGGTGGGGCTGGAGCTCAACCCGGTCATCGTGTCGGCGTCCGGGCCGGCGGCGTCCGACGTGCGGCTGCGGGTCGCGCCGATCGAACGCGTCCCCCTGCCCCCGGTCCGCCGCCTCTGACGTACCCGACCTCCCGCGTTCCCCGCGGGAACGGTCGTCGGGGCGGCCACTCCCGCGGGAAGAAGCGGTGTCAGCGCGGTTCGCGGGGGAGCCCCAGCGTGCGCTCGCCGATGATGTTGCGCAGGATCTGCGTCGTGCCCCCCATGATCGTGTAGGCGGGCGCGTAGCAGAGGTTGCGGCTGACGCGGCGGGCCAGCGCCTCCATCTCCGTCCCGGGTGCCGGCTCGGCCAGCAGGGCCCAGGGACCCAGCACCCGGCCGCAGAAATCGGCGATGCGCTGCTCGAGCTCCGTGCAGAACGTCTTGGTCGCCGCCGAGAACTGCCTCGGCGTCTGGCCGAGCGTCTCGCGCAGCACCAGCAGCCGGCCGATCCGGTAGCCGGATTCGATGGCCGCCATCTCCTGGCGGATCAGCGGATCCGCGGTGTCGGCCAGGGGCTGCACGTCCTCGTACAGGCGGCGGTTGGAGACCAGGCGGTCGATGCCACCCCGCTCGTGTTCCATCTGCCGCATGACCTGTCGGAACGAGCCGTTCAGCTCGCCCACGCGGTTGGCGTCCGGCACCCGCACGTCCTCGAAGAAGACCTCGCAGAAGTGCCGGTTGCCGGTGACGTCGACGATCGGCCGCACCGACACCCCCGGCGACCTCATGTCCACGACGAGCTCCGACAGGCCCTCGTGGGGCTTGGCGTCGGGGTCGGTGCGGGCGATGAGGTAGCACCAGTCGGCGTCGGCGGCCCCCGAGGTCCAGATCTTCTGGCCGTTGACCACCCACTCGCCGCCGTCACGCTCGGCGCTGGTTCGGATGCCGGCCACGTTCGACCCGGCATCGGGCTCGCTCATGCCGATGCACCACATCGACGTGCCGGCCACGATGCCGGGGAGCCACCGGGCCCGCTGCTCGTCCGTGCCGAACTGCAACAGGGTGGGTCCCATCTGCCTGTCGGCGAACCACGCCGCGGCGACCGGCGCCCCGGCTCCGATCAGCGCCTCGAACACGACGAAGCGCTCGAGCGGGCTGCGGCCGCCGCCACCGTGCTCGACCGGCCACGTCATCCCCAGCCAGCCCCGGGCGCCGAGCTCCTCGGCAAACGCGCGGTCATGACCGATGATCCAGCTGTCGTCGGGTACGTCCGCCCGCTCCGACGCCTCCCGCCCAACCTTCTGCGCCTCCTCGCGCAGGGCCTTCAACTCGGGGGACAGGGCGAAGTCCATCGGCGGCGACGGTAGTCAGTACCTTCGACGTGATGGACATCCGGCCGGTCCGGCCCGAGGAGCACCAGGCGCTCGGCGACCTGACCGTCGCTGCCTACGTCGCCATCGACCCGGCGGTCGTGGACGACGACGACTATGCCGGCGAGCTGCGCGACGTGGCCGGAAGGGCCGCCGACGCCGAGGTGCTCGTGGCGGTAGACGGCTCCGGGACGGTGCTCGGCGGCGTGACCTACGTGCCGGGGCCCGACTCTCCGTGGGCCGAGTTCAGCGAGGCCGACGGCGCCGGCATCCGCATGCTGGCGGTAGCGCCCGAGGCGCAGGGGCGCGGGATCGGCGAGGCCCTCAGCCGGGCCTGCGTCGATCGGGCGCGGTGCGCCGGCAGGAGCCAGATCGTGCTCCACTCGACCGACCGAATGACGATCGCCCATCGCCTCTACGAGCGAATGGGCTTCGCCCGCGACGCGTCGCTTGACTGGGAGCCGCTCCCGGGCTTCTGGCTCCGCGGGTTCCGCCTGCGGCTCCACTGATCCTGTGGTGGGCCGTTGCTACAGGCCGAGCCCGTCGACGACCTCGGCGCCCGGCAGGCCCGTCAGCCAGGCCCCGGGCAGGGCGAGCTTCGAGCGGCGCAGGCCGCTTCCCACGATCACGTCGGGCGTGGCGACGACGGCTCGATCGATGAGCAGCGGCCAGTGCGTCGGCAGGCCGAGGGGGGTTATGCCGCCGTACTCCATGCCGGTCTCCGCCACGGCCAGATCCTTGCCGGCGAACGACGCCTTGCGGGCCTCGAGCCGGCGCCGCACCAGGTTGTTGACGTCGGCGCGTGTGGTGGCCAGGACGACGACGGCGGCGAGCCGGGTCTCGCCCGACCTCCTGCCGGCGACGACGACGCAGTTGGCCGACATGTCGAGCGTGACGCCGTAGGCGTCGCAGAAGGCGACGGTGTCGGCCAGCGCGGGGTCGATGGGCGCCACCAGCACCTGGTCGGGGTCACCGGCCCCCTGGTCGAGCGCGGCGGCCACCGGCGGACCGAGCAGGTCGGGTCGGGTGGGTGCGGGGACCCAGGGCAGCGTTCCGGGCATCAAGTGGGACATTCTGTCCCCATGCTCGACGAACCGCTGGTGCCACCGCCGGATCGGGGCCGGGTGTTCCGATCGGGGCGGCGGGTGCGGCTGGCCGACGCCGATCCGACGGGACGCCTGCGCCTCGACTCATGTGCCCGCTACCTCCAGGACATCGGCAATGACGACTCCGCCGACTCCGGCATCGACGACGAGCGCACCACGTGGGTGGTACGTCGGGCCGTGATCGACGTTCACCGGCCGCCGCGCTGGCGGGAATGGCTCGACCTCGGCACCTGGTGCGCCGGGCTGGGCGGGCGCTGGGCCGAGCGGCGCCTGTCGATGGTGGGTCAGCGGGGCGGCCGGGTGGAGATCGCCACGCTGTGGATCCACATCGACGTGGCCAGCGGCGCCCCCGTGCGCCTGCCGGAGGTGTTCCACGAGGTCTACGCGGAGGCCGCCGGCGGGCGCCGGGTATCGAGTCGGCTGTGGCTCGGCGATCCCCCGGTCGGCGCCGCCGCCGAGCCCTGGGCGCTCCGCGCCGTGGACATCGACCTCCTCGGCCACGTCAACAACGCCGCGTACTGGGCGGCGGTCGAGGAGCAGGTGGAGCCGGGAACCGCCTTCGCGCACGGGCTGCTGGGCCGACCCCACCGCGCCGTGATGGAGTACGGCCCGGGGATTGCGCCCGGTGACGCCGTCGAGCTGCTGGTGGACGAGGCCGACGACCACCTCACGCTGTGGTTCCTCGTCATGAACACCGTGCAGGCCAGCGCGACGATCGTGCCGTTACCGGGCAACACCCCGTGAACTTGCGGGGGTCGGCGATGCCATGGTGCCCCGTTCCGCCGGAAGTTCGTCCAGGGGAGGTCGCCACGCCTGCCGCTACCCCGACAGGAGCACGATCTTGCCAAGCTTGCCGCCGGCCGCGAAGCGCTCGTACGCGGCCGCCGGCTCCGACATCGGGAACGTGGCGGCGATGGGCACGGTCACGGCGCCGCGGGCCAGCAGCGGCAGGACGTGGCGCTCGACGCGGCGGGCGGCCTGGGCCTTGTCCTCCAGTGGACGGGGCCGCAGCGTCGAGCCGTGGATCCGGGCCCGCTTGCCCATGAGATCGAGCAGGTTGAGCTCGACCGAGAACCCCGCACCCACGCCGATGACCGAGATCCGTCCGCTGGTCGCCAGGGCGTCGAGGTTGGCGGGCATGTTGCTCGCCCCCACCAGCTCGAGGATCACGTCGAACGGTCCGGCGTCCACGAACGCCTCGGGCGCGGTCACGCTGGCACCCAGGGCGGCGACGCCCTCGCGCAGCGCCTCGTTGCGTACCGTCGCCACCACCGTGCTGCCAGCCGCCACCGCCAGCTCGACGGCGGCGGTCCCCACGCCACCGGCCGCGCCATGGATGCAGACGCGTTCGCCCATGGCGAGGCCGCACTGGGTGAACAACGCGTCGTGGGCGGTGGTGTAGTTCTCGGGGAGGCCGCCGGCCTGGGCCCAGGACACCCCGTCCGGCACCGGCATCGCCAGCAGCTCGGGGACCACGGCCAGCTCCGACTGGCCGGCCCCGGGAACCACCGCCATCACCCGCTCGCCCACGCCGAACCGGCGCACGCCCGGGCCGCACGCCGCCACCTCGCCGGCCAGCTCGAGCCCGGGTAGCTCCGGAGGGGCGGTCCCGGTCGGCGGAGGATAGAGGCCATCTCGCTGCGTCAGGTCGCCGCGGCATACCCCCGCCGCCCGCACCCGGATCAGCAGCTCACCGCTGCCGGGCTCGGGGTCGGAATGGGGGCACCAGGCGACGGCCCCGTCGACGATGGTGACCGCGTACATCGGGCGCGAGTGCCGGGGCGAGGCGGAGGGCCTCAGCCCCGCTGCTCGATCGGCACGTAGGCCCGCTCGGGCGCACCGACGTAGAGCTGGCGGGGACGGGCGATCTTCTGGTCCTGCTCGAGCAGCTCGACCCAGTGCGCCAGCCACCCCGACGTCCGGGGGATGGCGAAGAGCACCGTGAACATCTCCACCGGGAATCCCATCGCCTGGTAGATCAGGCCCGAGTAGAAGTCGACGTTGGGGTACAAGCGGCGGGATGTGAAGTACTCGTCGCTCAGCGCCACATCTTCCAGCTTGAGGGCGATGTCGAGCAGCGGGTTGCGCCCGGTGACGGCGAAGACCTCGTCCGCCGTCTCCTTGATGATCTTCGCCCGCGGGTCGTAGTTCTTGTAGACGCGGTGGCCGAAGCCCTGGAGCCTGACCTCGCCC
This sequence comes from Actinomycetota bacterium, assembly GCA_046726215.1. Taxonomy (GTDB): domain Bacteria; phylum Actinomycetota; class Acidimicrobiia; order Acidimicrobiales; family VFJN01; genus DASQUK01. The sequence goes on from JBKPAA010000008.1 coordinate 86,808, forward strand.
CGCTTCACCCGCTGGACGTAGGCGTCGACCTCGTCGATGCTCCCGATCTGTTTCAGCATGCTGATGACGGCCTCGTTGGCGCCGCCGTGGCGGGGCCCGTAGAGGGCGGCGGCGGCGCCGGCGACGCAGCTGTAGGGGTCGGCGTGAGCCGAGGCCACGGTGCGCATGGCGGTGGTGCCGCAGTTCTGCTCGTGGTCGGCGTGGAGGACGAACAGCACGTCGAGCGCCCGAGCGAGCGCCGGGTTGGCGTCGTACCGGGGCTCCGCCACCTTCCACAGCATCGACAGGAAGTTGGCGGCGAAGGCCAGGGAGTTGTCGGGATAGACGAACGGCATGCCCACGCTGAACCGGTGGCAGGCGGCGGCTAGGGTCGGCATCTTGGCGATCAGCCGGACTATCTGCTTGTAGCGGTTGTCCGGGTCGTGGATGTCCTTGGCGTCCAGGTAGAAGGTCGAGAGCGCCGCCACCGCCGAGACCAGCATCCCCATGGGGTGGGCGTCGTAGTGGAACCCCTCGAGGAACCGCTTGCGCACGTTCTCGTGGATGAACGTGTGGTAGGTGATGTCGTGCACCCAGCGGTCGTAGTGTTCCTTGGTCGGCAGCTCGCCGTGAATGAGCAGGTAGGAGACCTCGAGGTAGGTGGAGCTCTCGGCGAGCTGCTCGATGGGATAGCCGCGGTAGCGGAGGATGCCGGCGTCGCCGTCGATCTCGGTGATGGCGCTGCGGGTGCACGCCGTGGTCATGAACGCCTCGTCGTAGAACCAGACGTTCGGTAGGAGCTTGCGCCACGCGCTGGCGTCCACACCGCCCTCGGCGATCGGGATCTCGACCGACTCGCCCGTGCGGTTGTCCGTGATCGTGATGCTCTCGGGCACGGCGCGTCGCTCCTTACTTGTTTCTCTCTCACCGCCGAGGCTACTGCGAGTGGTCGGCCTCACGAGGGCCCGGCGCCCCGCGGTACCGTGCTCCGCGTGCCGGGCGCCGCGTTCTTCGATCTCGACCGGACCTTGTTGCGAGGGGCCTCGGGCCCCGTGATCAGCGAGGCGTTGCGGGCCAACGGCGTGCTGTCCGAGCGCAGCGTTCCCGGTGAGAGCCTCCTGTACGGGGTGTTCGACCTGGTGGGGGAGACGCGGCCCTCGATGATCCTCACGCGCATGGCCGCCCGGTTCGCCAAGGGCTGGCCCCAGGACCGGGTGCAGGACGCCGGCGAGAAGGCTGCGGAACAGCTGGCCGGGGCGGTGCAGCCGTTCGCCCACGCCATCATCGACGACCATCGCGCCGCGGGCCGCCGCCTGGTGCTGGCCACGACCACGCCCGACGACATGATCCGGCCGCTCGCCGAGCGGCTGGGCTTCGACGACGTGGTGGCCACCCGCTACGGCGTGGACGGGGACGGCCGCTACGACGGCACGATCGTCGGCGAGTTCGTGTGGGGCCGGGGGAAGCTCCGAGCCGTCCGCGACTGGGCCGAGGGCCACCGGGTCGATCTCGACCGAAGCTGGGCCTACAGCGACAGCTACTACGACGCCGCCTTGCTCGCGGGAGTGGGCAACCCCGTGGCCGTCAACCCCGACCCGCGGCTGCTGGGCGTGGCCCTGGTGCGCCGTTGGCCGATCGTCCACTTCGATGTGCCCGCCGGGGTGCCCAAGGTGCCCCTGCTGGGCGTCGAGCCACAGCGCCTGCTGCAGATGCTGGCTCGGCCCGAGCTCGCGCCGTGGGTGCGCTTCGACATCGACGGGGTCGAACGCATCCCGGCGGCGGGGCCGGCCATCCTCGTGGCCAACCACCGGAGCTACTTCGACCCGTTGGCGCTGGGGATGGCCCTTGCCCGCCGGGGCCGGGCCGTGCGCTTCCTGGGCAAGCGCGAGGTCTTCGACGCCCCGGTGATCGGCTCGCTGGTGCGGGCCATGGGCGGCATCCGGGTCGAGCGGTCGACCGGCTCCGACCAGCCGCTGGTCGAGGCGGCGGCCGCCCTGGCCGCCGGCGAGCTGGTGGCCATCCTCCCCCAGGGGACGATCCCCCGCGGGCCGGCGTTCTTCGACCCCGAGCTGAAGGGTCGCTGGGGCGCGGCCCGCCTGGCCACGCAGTCGAGGGTTCCGGTGGTGCCCATGGGGCTGTGGGGCACAGAGCGGGTGTGGCCCCGCTCCGAGCGGCTGCCGCGGATCTGGAACGTCACCCGCCCGCCGACCGTCACCGTGCGGGTGGGCGACCCGGTGGAGCTCAAGTACCGCTCGGTGCAGGCCGACACCCGCCGGATCATGTCCGCCATCGTCGACCTCCTGCCCGCCGAGGCCCGGCGCCGCTACGAGCCGACCCCGGAGGAGCTCGCCCGCACCTATCCCCCCGGACACGACCCGACCTGAACCGGGGTCGCGGTGGTGCCCGCGCGGCGCCGGTTCGTGACACGTCGCCGGGCCGAGGTTCGCAGCGCCGGGCCGAGGTTCGGCCGGGGCTCGCGTCGGTCGGGAAGCCCGGCCTCAGCCGCCCACGGGGTGGCGGACCCAGCGGCCCCGGCCCAGTCCCTTGGCCTCGCGCAGCGCACGGTCGGCACGGGCCATGACCGCCTCCGCGGACTGGCCGGGGCCCAGCTCGGTGAGCCCGATGCTGGCGGCCACCTCGACCCCGAGCGTGTCGCGGCCGAGGGGTACCTCGATGGGGCGGCGTACCACGTCCAGCAGGCGGTCGGCCACCACCTCCACGTCGTCGGGATTGGCCAGTCGTTCGCACAGCACCGCGAACTCGTCACCGCCGATGCGGGCCACGAGGTCGCCGGGACGTACCGCGGCCGACAGGCGGCCCGCGATCTCCGACAGCACCTGGTCGCCGGCCAGGTGCCCATGGTCGTCGTTGACCGGCTTGAAGTGGTCCAGGTCGATGAAGAGCACGGCCGACTCCCCGACGCCGGCCCCGCTCACCTCGCCGAGGCGGTCGAGGAACACAGTCCGGTTGGCGACACCCGTGAGCGTGTCGTGGGTGGCCGCATACTCGAGCGCTCGGTGGCTGCGATCCCATTGCAGAGTGAGCGCCAGGAGCTTGCCGGTGCGTTGCACGGCGCTCCACGTGAACTGCGTCGGCAGCCCGGCCAGTGGCCGCCAGATCACGAAGGCGGCCACCGGCTCCGGTTCGCCCGGCACGGCCACCGGGTGCACCCAACACGATTCCAACCCCGCCTGGCGCGCCTTCGCCGCCACGGCGGGTGCGAGCTGCTCGGCCGATCCCACCAGCACGTCCTCGCCGGTCTCCAGGGCCACGGCCCATGGGGTGTCCGGCTCGGGGAGCAGCAGGTCGACCGCTCGGCCGGCCGCGACCCGAAAGCGCGGCGTCCGCCAGCGGTCGCAGACCGCCACAGAGCTGTGCGGGATCGCCTGCTCGATCGCGGCGGCCAGGTGGTGGAGCACGTCGGACAGTCCCGCGTTCTCTGCCATCGCTTCGAGGGCGCGGTCGAGCGCCCGCTTGTAGCCGGCGCGCTGGGCGAAAACGATGTGCCAGGGCAGCCCGGTCATGCTGGCCGGGGCCCCGATCAGGTCCACCGGCGTCGCGGAGCCGTCGCGGCGCAGTAGCTCGACGGGGACCCCGACACCGGCACGGGGATAGTCCTCGGGCACCTCGTCGAGCACCACCAGGCCCTGCATCGCATCCGGGAACGACTCGGGGCTGAAGATCTCGTCCAGGCGCTTGCTGGTGACCTCCTCGGGAGTCCAACCCAGCAGCTCCTCGATCGAAGCGCCGACCCATTCGAGCGTCCCGTCCTTGCCGATGAGGCAGAACGGGTTGACCGCGGTGTCGGCCAGGGCGCGGAACACCTCGGGCGAGGGCTCGTGGGTCTCGATCAGCTCGATGCGGTTGCCGAAGGGGTCGTGCACGTGGACCCGGCGGCGCCCGTCGACCTCCTCGGCCGGGCGGATCTCGACCTCGGCCGCGTCCAACCGCGCGAGCAGTGGATCCAGGTTGTCGACCTTGAGTGCCGGGTGGGCCTTCCGGGCCGGGTGGAACGGCTCCTCGACGCCGAGGTGCAGCTGGATCGCGCTGCTGCCGAACCAGCAGCCGCCCCGCACCGCCAACTCGACAGGCTTGGGGATCCGCTCGAACCCGAGCAGCGAGCCGTAGAACCGGTCGGCCTCGGTCTCGGCTTCCGGGCCCGCCGGCATAGCGAGCTGGACGTGATCTATGCCGAGATACGTGGGGCGAACAGGGTCGTCCCCCGGCGGCGCCATCACAGGATCATGGCACCTTCGTTGTGGTGGCGCATCGCGAGGGACCCGGGGGGATCGGAAAGGATCGCTTGCGTGGGCAGCGAACGGTGACAAGTGTAGGACAAGTGCGTGAGGTCCGTTATCGGGCGATCGCCGACGAGCTGCGCGGGAGGGTGGAGTCGGGGGAGCTGGGCGCCGGCCGCTTGCTACCCAGCGAGAGCGAGCTGTCGCGAGCACATGCCGTGAGCCGCGTCACGGTCCGCAAGGCGCTCGAGCTGCTACGAGACGAGGGCCTGATCGACGCGCGCCAGGGCTTCGGGTGGTTCGTGGCCACCGACCCGGTCCGCCAGGCGCTGGGTCGGCTCGGCACCATCGAGGACCAGCTGGGCGAGCTCGGCATGAGCTCGGAGCGCCGGGTGGTGGGGTTCCGCTTCGTGTCGTCGCCTCCGCGTGTGCGCCAGGTGCTCGGCGTCGACGCGGTGTTGGAGGTCCGGCGGGTCAACCTCGCCGACGGGCAGCCGTTCGCCCGCGTCACCGTGTGGTGCCCGGAGGCCGTCGGGACGCGCCTGTCGCGGGCGGACGTGGAACGCACCCCGTTCTACGAGTTGGTGGGCGTGCCCATCGGCGGAGCCACGCAGACCATCGGTGCCGCCGCCGCCAACGCCGCCGATGCCGCCCTGCTGGCGATCCCCGCCGGCTCCCCCGTGCTGCGCTGCGAGCGTGTGACCCGCGACTTCGAGGATCGACCGCTGCTGGTGTCAGAGCACGTCTTTCCCGCCCACCGCACCGAGTTCGTGGTGGATCTGCGGCGCTTCGAGCCGTCGATGGGACCGTCGGGGCTACGCCTCGTCGAATGACAACCCGACGCTGGGGGTGCTGGCGCCGGGCTGGTCGTCGACGGGGTCGGACGTGCCGTCACCGGTGATCACCATGTAGGCGACCCCGAGGGTGAGGAGCACCACGACCGCGATCAGCACGATGACGGGCAGGGCGGGTGCGTCGCTCGATGCCGGGGCCGTGTCCCCGGCTCTCGTTGGCCGCGCCGCCGGCCCGCTGGCCCCGGGTTCCCCGGGGGCTGACGCTGCGGATCGATTGATGCGGGCCTGGCGGGCACGGTCGAGCGCCGAACCCGAGCGCGTGCGCTCGGTGACCGGAAAGGCGCCGGCTTCTGCTGGGCCCGAGGCGGTGAGCGGTCGGCGCCTGTTGGGGGTGGAGGACGGCGGGGGCCGGGTGGCCTGCCCGTCGGGCGCCTGCTCCTGGGGGGTGCCGGGCAAGTGCGCCGACCGTGCCCGCGGTTCGCGCTGCGAGGTGACGTCGATCGGCGGTTGGTGGGCTGGGCCCGGGTCATTCTCGCTCTCCGAGATCGGCACCGGGCGCACGCCGTTACCGCGGCCGTTGAGGCTCGTGGGTTGGGACGGCCGCGGTTGCCCGTAGCTCGGGCGCCCGACGCCATGCGGCGTGGCGCTGAGCGGCTCGCGCGCCTGCCAGTCGGGTCGGTGCCCGTTGGACGGCGCCGCCCAGGCGCCGCCGCTGCCCGTGGGCTC
>JBKPAA010000009.1:0-12945 GCA_046726215.1 Actinomycetota bacterium
TCGCGGACATCGACCGTCACGCCGCCCCGGTTTTCGCCCACACGACCGACCCGCTCGAGCGGATGCCGATCCACAACATCCATATCGGCATCGGTGTCGCACAGAACCGGTGGGCCGAGGCGACGCAGTACGCCATCGACGTGCTCGCCGACGAGTACGGCATCGCGCTGCCGTTCAAGCCGTCGCTGGCGGCGGTCGCCGCCGAGATCGCGAAGATGCGTTGGCAGCTGCGCGGCTGGTCGATCGACGACCTCCGCAGGCTCCCGCCGATGACCGACGAGCTCGTCGACGCGTCGATGTCGTTGCTGATGAAGACAGCAACCAACGCCTACTGGGCGTCGCCGAACCTCGTGCCGTTGATCGGGCTCACCATGGTGCGCCAATCGATCCGCCACGGCAACAGCGGGTTGTCGGCCTATGGCTACGTGCTCTACGGCCTCGTCGCCTCGGCGGTGCTCTTTGAGGCCGAGCGCGGGTACCGGTTCGGTGAGCTGGCGCTGGAGGTCCTCGACCGGTTCGGCGCCCGCCACCTCGTCGGCAAAACGGCGCTCGTCCACCACGGCTTCATCCGCCACGGCGTGGACCCGATGGCGACGTGCGGCAAGTCCGTGCTCGAGGGGTTCCACGAGGCCCACGCCGCAGGGGACATCGAGAACGCCGCGTACTGCGCGATGGCCGCCCTCTACACCGCGGTCGTCTCCGGGGAACCACTGCCCGCCCTGACCGAACGTCTCGCTCCGTACGTCGACGCAATCCGGGCGAGCGGCCACGAGCAGACGATCTACGGGACGTCAGTGTGGCTGCAGGCCGTCCACAACCTGACCGCGAACATCATCGAGCCAGAGCTGCGCGGCGAGCACATCGACTTCGAGCGCCGGTTGGCGGAGCTGCTCGTGTCCGAGAGGGGCAGCAACGCGATACCGCAGGGCGTGTGCGCCGCCGGGTTCCTCGCGTTCCTCCTCGACGACGAGCGCGCCGAGCGGCACCTCGGGCTGCTGTTCGGGAACATGCGCAACACGCCCGGGCAGGCATACCTGATGCCGTGCCTCGGCTTGTACGCGATCCTGCTCACGCGCAAACGGGCCGCTCGACGCGCGAGCCCGGGCGACCGCGCCAAGCTCGTCGCGATCACCCGGCTGCTGGAACGCCGGGCGAAGACGAACCCCGGTGACCACCGGCCGTTCCTCCACCTGATCGCCGCCGAGCGTGCCGCCGGCGCCGGCCGAATCGACGCGGCCGCCCGCTTCCTCGACGCCGCCGCTGCCGCCGCGGCGAGCGGCTTCACCTACCTCGAGGGACTCGCACTCGAGCGTGCGGCCGCGCTGCACGAGTCGCGCGGCCATGCCGAGACCGCCCGCCACCTGCTCGGCCGCGCGGTCGCCGTGTGGCAGCGGTACGGCGCCACCGCGCGACTGCGACTCCTCGGGTACGACCCGACGGCGCCGCACGAGCTCGACTCGTCGATCGACGTCGACACGCTGCTCGACACCGCCGCCGCCGTCTCATGCGAGATCGAGGTCAACGGCGTCGTCGCCAAGGTGCTCCGTCTAGCGATCGAGAACGCCGGGGCGAACCGGGCGACGCTGCTGCTCCACGGCAACGGGAAGCTCACCGTTCGCGCCGCCGCCACCGTCTCCGACCACGGCGGGTTCGACCTGCATATGCCCGGCCCGACGGAAACGGCACCGACCGGGTGGCCGGCACGCGTGGTCGACTACGTGGCGCGAACCGGGGCCGACCTCATCGTTTCCGACGCGTCCGCCGACCCCCGCTTCGAGCGCGACCCGTACATCCGCGAGCACCGCGTCCGCTCCGTGCTGTGCGCGCCGCTGCGCCGCGCGGGCGAGCTGACCGGCGTGCTCTACCTCGAGAACTCGCTCGGGCCCGACGTGTTCAGCCCTCGTCACCTCACGCTCGCCCGCACGATCGTCGGCCAGGCGGCGATCGCCATCGAGAACGCCGGCCTCTACGAGCGCCAGCGCGAGATGGCCACCGCGTTCAGCCGGTTCGTCCCGCGACCGTTCCTCGAGCACCTCGAACGTTCGAGCGTGGTCGACGTGCAGCTCGGCGACGCCGTCGCCGCCGACGTCACGATCCTGTTCAGCGACCTGCGCGATTTCACGTCGATCTCCGAACGCCTCTCCGCGGCTGACAACTTCGAGCTGCTCAATTCGTACCTTGCGGCCATGGACCCGCCGGTGCACACAAACGGCGGGTTCATCGACAAGTACATCGGCGACGCCGTGATGGCGATCTTCGTCGATGCTGCCGACGGCGCCGTCGCGGCCGCGGTCGAGATGACCGGGTCGCTGCGGCGGTTCAACGCCGATCGTGACGGCCCGGAGCTGCGCATGAGCATCGGTCTGCACGCCGGGCCGGTCGTGCTCGGCACGATCGGGTCGGTGCAACGGATGGACACGACCGTCATCGGCGACACGGTGAACACGGCGTCGAGGATCGAGAGGCTCACCAAACCGTACGGGGCGGCCGTGCTCCTCTCGGGCGCCGTGCGCGACCGGTTGCGCGATCCCAGCCGGTTCACATTGCGCGAGGTCGGGCGGGTCCGGGCCAAGGGTAAGCGCGAGCCGGTCACGGTGCACGAGGTGCTCGACGCCCGCGGCGACGAGATGGCGGGTCTCGCGGCCGCGCTCCCGGGCTTCTCGGCCGGGCTGTCCGCTTGGTACGCGGGTGACTTCGAGGCAGCGAAGGCGGGGTTCGCCGAGGCCGTCAACATCGCACCGGTCGATCAGCTCGCCGGTGACTACCTCCACCGGATCGACGAGCTGACAAACGCCCCCGCGGACTGGGACGGCGTCGACCGTCGCGACTCCAAGTGACGATGCAGCAGGTGGATCAGGGCGGGTCCGGCATCGGCGGCACCGCGATCCAGTCCGGGTCGCGCCGGCTGTCGCCGAACTCGGCGGGCATCCCCCGGAGCCGGTAGCTGAGCAATCGGGCCCGCATCATCCAGATAGCGGCGAGCCGCAGGTCCATCAGCGAGTGCGGATCGTCGATCGAACGGCCGCGTGGCAGGGGCAGGCAGTCCGGGTGATGAGCGAGATCGAACCCGGTCAACATGCTCTCCCTGTAGTCGAGCGCTTCGTCGAGCACGACGTGGGCGACGTCGTGCCAGGGATGCACGGTGTCGTCCCACAGATACTGCGCCGTCACCCACTCCGGGTCGGGGCCGGGCGGTCTGCGCCGGGCCTGCAGCTGGAGCATGAACTCGATCGTGCCGCCGGCGAGCCGCTCGCGGGCTTCGTCCTTCAGATAGTTGCGATTCCGGGTCTCGTCCGGCAGCGGGTTCTGGAACCACGGGTGGGTGAGGTCGTCGGGCGTCGGCGTCCCGTCGGGCTCGTACGACAGCGGCCACAGCCGGTAACGGACGTAGTAGTCGTTGGCGTCGAGATCGACCAGGCCGAAGCACGTCTGGGAGTGGTAGACGATCGAACCGATCGACGTCGGGGTCCGTCGCATACCGTCCTGGCTGCCTGCGAGCGCCATCGGCTGCTCGCCAAGGTACGGCGTCCAGTTCTTCCCGCGACTTGCCATCGTGCCGCGCATGAACCCGACGAACGTGCGGGCACTCCAGAAGATCGCAAGGGACCCGCTGTTGAGCAATAGGTCGAGCGGCGACGTGTCCCGTTCGTCGGCGAACTTCAGCCCCGCCCCGCGGATGACCATTTTGGCGTCGTCCTTCCACGTGGCGGCACCGAACCGCATCCGGCACGGAAACTCTGTGCCCGGCGTGAAAAACTCGTTGCGGGGGAACGTCGGCTCGTCGACGATGCGCACGCGCCCACGCGTGACGATGCCGTTCTCGTGCGACATCCGCGATCTCGTCACGAAGGCGTTGAGTGCCAGGACTGCGGTGACCCACACGACCGTGAACCGCAGGCGCACGAGCTTCAGTGCGTTGACGAGGCCCTCGATGTGCTTGAACACGGTGCCCTCCACTCCACCTGAGCGAACGATGCTAGGGCCTCACCCGCCCTCACGGTGCAGAAACCCCGGGCCGGAGCCGAGGTCGACCACGCTTTCTCCCATCTCCAGCGGTCGCATGTCGTCTCCTTGCTCGTCAGCGAGCGCGTCCGCTTCCCGTGCGGCGATTGCGGCCGTGCCGCCTCGGATGAACGGGCGGGCTGGCATTGCCCGACTCCGGTGGTCACGCGTTGGCGAGCCAGGCGAGAGCGGCGGGGCGGGTATCGAAGTAACCGGTGGGAAAGGTGGCTGGGCCTTCGGGTGCGGGCGGTGCACCAACGGCGGGCATGTCGGCGGGCATCAGGAACGCGAACCTCTTGACGCCGGCGGCGTTGTAGCGGGGGATGATGTTGGCGTCCCGGTAGGCGAAGTCCATCGTCGCCATGTCCATCCGGAACTGCATCGCGTCGACGAGCACGCCGGAGCGGCCGGCTTGCTCCACTTCGCCTGCGAAGGCCGTGAGCCAGTCGTTGAACCCTTCCGCGGACAGGTCCTTGGTCGTGTCATACCAGCGAATCTCGACGAAGTCGTCGTCCGCCCAGTCGATCACCGAGCCGAAGTCATCGTTGTAGACAACGGTTGCGCTCATGTCTCACCCCCTGAGTCCACGCCCACAACCTACGGCCTTGCGCTGGGCGATAGACGTGCCAGATCGGACAACCGCAGGGCCGAATCGGCCAACCCTCCACGCGTGATCGGCGAGTGGTCTACTGAGGGCGGTGTTCGCCATCGGTGTGATCGCGGCTCAAGGACCGAGCCAAGGAGGTGACGCCCAAGAACTCATGCTGACCGCGCAGATTTCGACCGGCGATTCCCGCGCAGACTTCGACCGGCGTTGACAGTGACCGATCGTGCAGGGCGTCCAGTGCGGTCCGCCGAGCTGGTTGTCGTCAGTGCGATCGTCCACCCGGTGTCGCTGGGTCCACGGGTTCCGCTGGGGTATTGCACCTGCTCTTGCACCTTACGAGGACTTCAGTTCACCGGTGACTACTAGTCACCATTCGGCCCCTCACCAATGCCCGATCTGTCTTTGGTTGCACCGATTGTCCGCTCAGCCACGGATGCCTCGGTCCGTGACGACCGACACGGAATGATTCCGACACCGATGGCGTTGGCCCTGGCGTGTCCGCCACACTTGATCTGTTCCCTCATGCCGCCGTTCGTGCCGTCAACAGCGTCGTCGTAAGACCGTTCACGAAATGGGGCATCGGGGCGCCGCCCGTCGTCGGCATTGGGACGGTCACCCTCGCCACCAGTGGCCGCCGCTCTGGGCGGGCACACGAAGTGCCGTTGGCCGCAGCCCGCCTCGGCGACACCGTGGTCGTGTCCACGGTCCGACCAAACTCCGAGTGGGTCCGGAACCTCGAGTCCGATCCGACGACGACAGTCTGGCTTGACGGCTGCGCCCGCCAGGCCGAGGCGTCGGTCCAGCGACTACCCGGTCTCACTGTCGCTACGCTGCGCGTCAACCGCCAACGGGCCTGATCCGACCAGGCCGACCGTCTGGACGATCGGGGTCAGCGAGGAGCGCGGCGCCGCTCTCGGGGGAGGCTGACAGTCCCGCCTCCGAGCGCCCAACGATGCTCTGTGGAAGGGCGAGTCACTGTTGGCGAACAGCGTGAGCGGCCGGTGCCTCGAGGCGGGAATTCAACGAGCCCACGGGGTGGGCGTCGGTCCTGCCAGCACGGTCGCTCCGGTGGCGGCGACCCGGCGTGTCATGACCTCGGTGTCGGGGACCTCGAAGCCCACCGGTATGGGGCCGGCGACCCGCCCACCGACCTCGACCTCGTCGACGTAGCTGGCGTTGCCTGGTCGGTCAGCTCGAGTGTCGCCCGTCCGGCCCCGAGCAGGGTTACCTGGCCCGTCGGTGAATCGAAGACCGCGATCTGGGGCAACCCGAGCACGTCGCGGTAGAAGCGCCTTGTCATGGTCGTCGGTGGTCACGACGAGCCGCATCTCGGTCACGGTGGGTTCGTTATGAGTCGGCGCCTAGCGCGGCGACGACATCGGGTCACCGTCGGTTGCTCCTTCGCTGCGCCCGACTCGTACGGGCCGACCTCACGGAGAGCCCCGGGGGGCCGCCACCGCCCGCAGTGCCCCGGTGCTTCCGCTGGGGAGGCACAGGGTGACCGAAGCGAATTAGTGGGCGCGAACCGAGCCTCCGTTCGCGAGCCGGAGGGGCGCGGCCGATTTAGGGTGTCGGGCCACATGCCCCGCTCGTTCCGGTTCGAGCCACCCGAGCCGCGGTCCGGCTCGCTCGCGCGACCGCGGCTGCTGCGCGCCTTGCTCGGCCGCTGGGAGCACCGGGTGACGGCTGTGGTGGGCGGACCCGGCCTGGGCAAGACGACGCTGCTCGCCCAAGCCGTCGCCGAGAACCGGCTCGCTCCCCGGGGCGAGGACGTCTGGATCGGCCTCGAGCGGGCTGACGCCGCCGGCGTCGTCCTGGCCCGCGACGTGATGGCCGCCGTCAGTGGGGAAGGACGTGACCCAGCCGCCGGCATGGTTCCGGGCACCACGGACGAGGCGCCCGATCCGGCCAAGGTTGCCGACGCCGTGTGGCGGCGGGCGCCGACGGCGCTGTGCCTCGTGGTCGATGACGTGCACTGGCTCGCTCCCGGTTCGCCGGGCGCCATGTGGCTGACTGCCCTGGTCGACGCGTTGCCCGCCAACGGTCATGTCCTGCTGGCCAGCCGTTGGTCGCCAGCCGTGCCCCTCGCCCGCCTCACCATGCACGGTGGCGTGCTGCGCCTCGCCGAGGACGACCTGCGCTTCACGGACGACGAGCTGGCCGGGTTCGCGGCCCGCCGGGGCATCGCCATCGGGCGGTTCGACGATACGGGCGGATGGCCGGCCATGGCCGAGCTGGCGGCCAGCGTCGGCCACGACCTGGCCGGTGACTACCTGTGGGAGGAGGTCCTCGAGCCGCTTGGAGCCGAGCGACGCCGGGTGCTGGCGGTGCTAGCCGACCTCGGCGGCGCCGACGACGACTTGGCCGGCGCTGCGCTGGGGGCCCCCGTCGACCTAGCGGCCGTCCTCGACGGCGTGCCGCTCGTCGCCCACGGAGCGGACGGGTCGCGGGTGCCGCACCCGCTCTGGCACGGGGTACCGGCGCTGACGCTGGCCAACGACGAACGGATGGCCACCCGCCGCCGGGCGATCGACCGCTTGGTGGTCGGGCACCGCTACGACGAGGCCGTGACATTGGCCCGCGGGGCCGGCCTTGTCGACCTCGTGCCCGGGATCCTGCGGGCCGCCTGTGTCGGTCCCCACCGGCCCCCGGGCCGCCAGCTCGAGCGCTGGCTCGTCGACCTGCCCGAGGCCGTACGGAACACAGCCGGCGCCGCCCTCGCCGCCGGTGTCCAGGCTGCCCTGCTCGCGCCGGCTGACGCGACCGAACCCCTGCAAACGGCCATCCGGCGATGCCGCGAGGCGGGCGACCCCGACGGTGAGCTGGGTGCCATAGCGTTGCTCGGCCAGGTGGCGTGGTGGCGGGCCGACCTCGAGCTACTCGTCGGGCTGCTCCCCCGGGTCGTCGAGCTCGAGGCTGAGGGTCATCCACTCGCCCGGGCCCTGGCCGCGCTCGGCCAAGCGGTCATCGCCGACATCGTGGCCGGCGACGACGATGTGCTCGCCCATCTCGACGCCATCGAGCCGGGGATACTCGACCGCGCGTGGGAAACGATGGCCGCCTGGCTGCGCGCCACCACACTGGTCGGCGCTGGCCGGGCCGAGGAATCGATCGCGGTCTTCGATGCCATGCCCCCGATCCACGACCCTGCGTTCCAGCTCAATGTCGAGGGCGCCCGCCTCGAGGCCCGCTGGGCGATGGGCCACATCGACGAGGTGATCGCCGGCGTGCTGCCGATCACCGATGGCCTCGAGGCCGCCGGCGTGCTCCAGTTCGTCCTGGTGAGCCTGGCAGAGGCCGCGTTCGTGTTTGCCTGGGTCGGTGACGTCGAGGCGGCGCAACGCCTGGTGACGCGGGTCCGCCGCACCGAGGAGGATACCGACATAGGCCAGACCGCTCGTCTCGCACTTGCGGAGGCGGCCACGCTGGTGGCCGCCGGCGACGAACCGGCCGCCGCCGACCTGCTCGAGCATGCCATTGCCGCCCACGGCCTCGAAAGCGGGATCAACCGGCGGGTGTGGCGCCGCGGCTTGGCGCTCACTTACGTGCTCGTTCCGTCGGCTCGCCATCGCTGGGATGCGGCCGACCTTCGCGGTCACGTCGCTGCCGCACGCGCGCTCGCCCGGGCGGTGGTCGCGCTCCGGAACTGCGTGGGTAGCCCAGGGTTCGGCGCCCGGGATGCCGACGAGGTACGCCGGCGGCTGGGCGACCTCGACCTGAGCGATATGTCTCGCGTGCGCACCGGGCTGCACCACCGGTTCGCCGTCGAGTTGGCGCTCGGCCTCGAAGCCGCCGGCCGGCCCGAGGGGGCGACGTTGCTCGAGGCTCTCGGGCCGCGGGGGCGCGAGGCGATGCGCGCCGAGCCTGCGACGCGAACGCACCGAGCCAAGCTCGCCAAGTCGCTGCTCGCCACAGTGCCGGCCCCGCCGACAGACCTCACCGAGATCGCCGTGCTCGGTCCCCTCGCACTGGCGCGCAACGGCGAGCCCGTCATCGACCGCGACCTGAGACGCGAGCGGGTGCGGGCGTTGCTGGCGTTCCTCGTGGGCCATCGCACGACCAGCCGGGCGGCGATCATGGCCGCCCTGTGGCCCGACCTGGGCCAGCGGGCCGCCGCCAACAACCTGCGGGTCACCATGACCTACCTGCTCCGGGTGCTGGAGCCCGGGCGCTCGGCGCGCGAGCCCGCGTACCTGGTCCGCGTCGACGGCCAGGCCGTCAGGCTCGTCACCGGTGACTGGCTGCGGATAGACGGGGACCGGTTCGACGGGCACGTCGCCAGCGCCGCGCAGGCCGAAGCCGACGGCACACCCTCACTCGCGCTCGAGCACAATCTGGCGGCCGTCGCCCTCTATCGGGGCGAGGCCCACGAGGGCGTCGCCGACGCCGACTGGATCACGCTCGAGCGCGAGCACTTCCGCCTCCGCTTCGTGGCAGCGGCGACCCGGGCCGGCGAGCTGCTGGTGGCGCGGGGCGACGTGGACGAAGCGGAACGCGTGGCCCGGCGTGCGGTCCAGGTCGACCCGTGGGCCGAGGAGGCCTACGCCGCGCTGGTCTCGGTGGCGCTCACCCGAGGCGACCGCTCGGCCGCCCGCCGCACCCTCGACCAGGCGCTGACTGCCCTGGCCGACCTCGGCGTCGAGCCGTCCGAGGAGACCCGCCGCCTGAGCCGCCGCGTCCGGGGCGAAGGAGACGACACCGGATGAACCCCCTGCAGGTCAGATCCGCCGCCTCACCGGCCCGGCCTACGCCCCGTCGAGGCTCCCGTTCGGCAAGAACGTGCGCCGATCCAGTGACCGGCCGAGCCGGCTAGCACCTGTGTGGCCACGTGCCGTTGGTTCAGCATGTGAGAGTGGGGGACTGACCCCAGGAGTGTGAGAAGGGAGGGCTGTGCGGGTCTTTCTGGTCCAGCACGGAGAAGCCAAGAGCGAGGATGAGGATCCAGACCGGCCTCTGACCGATGACGGTGCCACTGAGGTGCGCCGGGTGATTGGGGTGGCCGCCGGAGGGGGCGGGGTGATGGTCGAGCGAATCGTTCACTCGGGCAAGACGAGGGCGCGCCAGACGGCCGCGGCCTGGGGCGAGGCGCTCGGCGTCCCGATCGACGAATCCGATGGCCTGGCGCCGCGCGACGACCCGGCGATCTGGGCGGCGCGGGTCATCGCCGAGACGAGGGACACTATGCTCGTCGGCCACCTGCCGCATCTGGCCAGGCTGGCGGGCATCCTCCTGGCAGGCGACCCTGACCGCCCGGTCATTGCCTTCAGGCAGGGTGGACTTGTCGGGTTGGAGGAGGGCTCGGCGGGGTGGTCGGTCTGGCTCGTGCTGCCGCCCGCCGCCGTTTGACCCCTCGGTAGGGGCTAATCGAGCCTTCGAGCGTGTCGCCTCGGCGCACTTCACCGCGTTGAGCAGCACCTTTGCGGTGCCACCGACAGTGTCCGATGCCCCGGGCAGGACTCGAACCTGCGGCCTACCGCTTGGGAGACTCCATCGGGCCGTCCAGGGCGTGCGGTCCGCTCCGCTGACGTGCACCGATTTGACCGTGGTGTCCGGTGAGTGCGTCCCAGTCAGTGGCTGTCGCCTGAGTTTGGGTCCCGCCTAAGGTCCAGAGGGCATCGGCCACCGTCGACTGCACCAAGCAGCCCATGGGCGTCCCGCTGGCGCCGGTCCGGATCCTGATTCTGGACTTCCCCGGTCAGCAACGAGCGACGCCAGATCGCCTAATACACGGGTGATCCATCTGATATCCGCGTGTATCTCGCCGGGGGCCGCGAGCGTGCGGGGATGACTTGGTCTCCGTGCCTGATCCCTCTTACTGACCCGTCCGGTGAAGTCCGCTATGAGCTGGGCCACCCGCTGGTTGATCGCTATCTGCGGTTTGTGGCCGGTCGGACCCGACCGAACACGGTGCGGGCGACGGCGTTCGATCTGAAGACGTTCTTCACGGGGTTCTACGCCTACGTGATGGCCCGCGGTGACACGGCTCTGGCTGCGAACCCGGTGCCCCGTGGGCTGTCGACGCGTCGGGAACGAGGCTCGAAGCGGTCCCGGATGGTGCCGCTGGTTCGGGTGCCGCGGACACTGCCGAAGACCCTTGCCCCTCGCGAGGTCGACGCGCTGGTGGGGGCGGTGCGCACCCAAAGGGACCGGGCGATGGTCCTGGCAATGGTGCTGGGCGGGCTACGCCGTTGCGAAATGCTGGGCCTGCGGCGGGCGGACTTGTGGATCGGTGAGCGGCGACTGTTCATCGCTGAGGGCAAGGGCGGCCATCAACGAGTCGTGCCGATCGCCGACCGGTTCTTCGACGCCGTTGGCGACTACCTCCACGATGAGCGGCCTCCGGTGTCAGCGACGGATCAGGTGTTCGTCGTGTTGAAGGGACCCCGGCGCGGCCAGCCGTTGTCGGCCGATGGCGTCGACGAGATCCTCAGCGGCGCCCACCGGCGGGCTGGCCTCGAGACGGCGACCTGTCATCAGCTGCGCCACACCTGTCTCACCCGGTTGCGGGAAGCGGGCATGGCGCTGGAGGCCGTGCAGGCCCAGGCCGGTCACCGCTCCATCGAGTCGACTCGCATCTATCTCCATCTGACCAACGACTGGCTTGCCCGCGAATACCGACGCGCTGCCGATCTCATCGACATCGACCAGGCCGCCGTGAACCAACTCGTCGCTGTCCAGGAGGCCGCCGCCCGATGACCGCCATCCCCGCTGCTCGCCCGCCGACTGGCTCCCGGTCTGAGCTCGACTGGGATGAGATCGCGGATCAAGCGCCGAACTGGCCGCCACCATGGGCCGCTACCTGACCCAGGCGGCCACGTTCCTCGCCCCGCTCAGCGTGGAGTCAGCCGACAACGCGCTACGTCTTCTCGCCCGCTGGTTGCTCGACGGCACCGACGTGCGGGCCGTCGCCGAGATCAGCCGCGACGACATCGAGGACTTCAAGGTCGCGCTCGCCCAACGCCGGGGCACCAAAGGCCAGGCCCTGACCGCCAACACCCAGCGGCAGCGGCTGCGGATGCTGCGCATGTTCTTCGAGCGGATCATCGAATGGGACTGGCCCGACGCACCGATACGCAACCCGATCATCGGCGGCGACATCCCACCGCGCCCCGAACCGCTCCCCAAGTTCCTCGACGACCGCGACGCCGCCAAGGTCATGGCCGCCGCCCGAGCCGCCACCGACCCCCGTGACCGGCTCGTCGTCGAAGTCCTCGCCCGCACCGGGCTGCGAGCCAGCGAACTGTGCGACCTCGACGCCGACGCCGTCGTGCGCATCGGTGACGGGCACTGGCTCCGCGTCCCCGTCGGCAAGCTCCGCAGGGACCGCTTCATTCCCCTCCACCCCGACCTCGTCGCGCTCTTCGCCCTGTGGTGCGCCGACAACCTCGATCGCATCCGCGCTCACCGCCGGCTCATCGCCGACCACCGCGGCCCCATCGACCGCCACCAGGTCGGGCGCATCGTTCGTCGCGTCGCCCGCCGCGTCGGTGTCACCGCCCACCCCCACCAGCTCCGCCACACCCTCGCCACCCAAGCCATCAACCGAGGCATGCCCCTCGAAGCCATCGCCGCACTGCTCGGGCACCGCTCCATGGACATGACCCTCACCTACGCCCGCATCGCCGACCGGGTCGTCGCCGACCACTACGCCGCCGTCAGCGCCAAAGTCGACGCCCTCTACGGTCAAGAGCTCCCCGCCGATCTCGAGACCACCAGCATGGCCAAACTCCGCCGCCAAGCCCACGCCCGCATGCTCGGCAACGAGCTGGCCGGCGATGTCCGCCGGTTCGACAACCAACTCGTGGCAATCCACCAACGCGTCGTCGAGGCCGTCTCGCCTCGAGCACCACGGTCACTGACATCCACGGCATCGGTTCACTCGGCGCCGCCATCATCCTGGGCCACACCGGTGACGTGACCGGTTCCCGACCAGCGGCCACTTCGCCCGCTACACCGGCACCGCCCCGATCGCCGCCTCGAGCGGGCCAACCCAACGGCACCGGCTCAACCCGCCTGGCAACCGGCAACTGAACCGAGCGCTGCACATCGCTGCCGTGACCCAGGTCCGCAACGACACCCCCGGACGCGCCTACTACCGGCGCAAGCTCGACCAGGGCAAGACTCGCAAAGAAGCGCTGCGGGCCCTCAAGCGCCAGATCGCCAAGACCGTCTACCGGCACCTGGTCGCCGACGCCCACCGCTGAGCCCAGATGAGCCCGGGAGGGCAACAGGGACGACTCGTAGTCCAGCGTGACCGGCCTTGCACCCTGACAGCCGGTTCTTCGGACAAGCCACTCCCGGACCCGACCATGACGCTACGCCCGCAGCCGACGGGC
>JBKPAA010000010.1:0-8762 GCA_046726215.1 Actinomycetota bacterium
CGCGCACCGTGGCGTCGACCTCACCGGCCGGGCGACGAAGGGCCAGTTCGCGCACGCCTTCACGTGCCGCAGCCTGCATCGAGATCGTTGCGTTGTACGCACGCCCGAACTCGATGATGCCGAAGAGCAGCACCAGCAGCAACGGCAGGATGAGCGCGAGCTCGACCATCGCCGCCCCGTTGTCGTGCCGCACACGCGTCGCCACGCCTTCCGCTCCTACGAAGTTCTTGCGCTGCTCACCGTTCTCACCCCGGCAGATCGATGCCCTCGAACCAGCTGGCGACCTCGAGACCGAGCGCCGTCACGCCGGTAATCGCCACCAGGGCGATGAACGCCAGCAGCAGGCTGTACTCCACCAAGCTGGCGCCCCGCTCGTCCCGCCTGCCTCTCATCAACGCCGAGCTCCCCGTGAATCCGCTCCACACCGACGTGGGTAGGGAGGGCGGACTGGGGATCGGTTGCCACTACAGCCAGTCCGGCCTAGCCCTGACTTACCGTCTGACCTGTCCGCCAGCTATCAGCCGGTCAGTGCGTCGGCCACGTCGCTGAACGCGCCGGCGACCTCGTCGCCGATCGTGATGATGAACGCGATCGCGACCACTGAGATCAGTGCGACAAGCAGGCCGTACTCCACCATGGTGGCGCCACGGTCGTCGTCCCGCGTCGCCGTCATTCGAGTCAGGATCTGGGAGATGAGTCGGTACATCGAGACGAAGCTCCTTGTTGTCCGCTCCCGCCACTCGCGGTGAGGCGCGAACACGATGCAGTCACCGGCGCCGCCGCTCATCATCAGAATTGGGTAAATCGGCTCGCTCGCCGTCGTCGCGCTTCCATCCGGCACGGTTGACCATCGCCACGGCGGCCAACTGCGAGCGCACGCCGAGCTTCTGCAGGACGGCGCGTACCTGCGAACGAACGGTCGCCAGCGATACGTAGTGTGTCGTGGCGATCTCGTCCGCCGACAGGCCCTCGACCAGACAGGCGAGGACGCTGCGTTCGCGCGGCGTCAGGCGCTCGAAGGGCGACTGGGCGTGGGTCAGGCTGTCGCGCCTGACCCGCAGGTCGTCGAGCAGCGCCTCACGAGCCGCCCGACCCATGAGGGGATGGCCGGCCAGCACGTCCTCCATCGACGCCACCACCCGATCGAGGAAGGCGTCCTTGCCGATCCAGCCCTCGGCCCCGGCCTCGATGCAGGACGCAAGCAGGAACACATCCGTCTCGGCCGTAAGCATCACGACGGCAGCACCCGTCTCCCTCAACGGCCCGATCAGCTCGACGCCGCTGCCCAGCTCCTCGCCCAGGTGCAGGTCGAGCAGCACGCAGTCTGGCCCGAACTCGCGTGCCTGAGCCACGACAGCGGCAGCGTCGGGCCCGCTGGCGGTCTGCACAGTCCAATCCCTGGCGCGCAGCGCTAGCTCCAGGCCGATCACCACCAACTGGTGGTCGTCCACGACCAGGACGCGCCGGCCCATGGCACGGTCAGCCGGCGACGGACCTCGGTAGTGGGCGGCACCACGAGGAAGGGCGCCGGGAGCCGCCTGGGCTGCCCGCCCTGCCCGCGGCGTCGGATGCGGTGGTGCGCTCCCAGCGCACCGCCAGCGGGAGCCGCATCACGAACGAGCTGCCGCCTCCCGCCCGCGGTTCGTAGGCGATCGACCCTCCCGACTCCTCCATGAGCCGCCGGGCGACGTGGAGCCCGAGACCGGATCCCCCGGTGGTCGGACCCCGGGCGCCGCGCTCGAACAGCGACCCACGCAGGTTGGCGGGCACGCCCGGACCGCGGTCGTCGACGTGGACGGCGACCTCGTGCGAACCGACGACCGCTCGCACGCTCACGGGCGATCCCCACGCGTGCACGCGGGCGTTGTCGAGCAACGACAACAGCGCCCGGCTGGTCCCCTCGCGTGACCCAGCGACGTCCACGCCGGTGCGTACGTCGACCTCGACCCGCAACCCGTCGGCGCGAGCGCACGCGATCACCGGGATGAGCGCGTCGCGCAGGTCGAAACGGCGAGTGGCATCGACCCGGCCGTCTATCAGGCTTCCCAGCCGATGCACCTCGGCGACGAGTCCGCTCGACAGCTCGTCCCACTGCTCCGGTGTGAGTTGCTCCCGATGCCGGCTGAGCCCCTGGGCGGCGGCCTCGATGCCGAACAAGGCCGCACGGGCATCGTGGCGGAGCTCGGCGCGGTCGTAGTCGGTCCCGAAGGCCGAGGACGGCGCCCGTGTCGCCCGAATGAGCCCGGCGCGCAGCTCGTCCTGCTGCAAGGCATGGTGTCGATCCAGCTCCATCACGGCACCGCAAAGTCCGGCGACCAGCGCCGCACTCATCGTTGACCAGGCAGCCGCCTGTGCCCATGTCCCCGGGGCGGTGCCGATGGCGTAGGCGAAACCAAGGCCGGCCGCCGTCACCCACCAGGCCCAGGGCAGGCGCGCGCCGCGCCGCTGCCGCGCCACCGCATGGGCAAGGGCCACGATTCCCCACGCCGCCGCGACCAGGCAGAGGCCGAACCGGGCACCCGGTGGCGTGGGCGCGCCCGGCTCGATGCCGGTGATCTGCGTGACCGGGAGGGCGAGGAGGACCGCGACAACCGTCGCGCTCGCCAGCATGAGCGTCGCCACCAACGACCTGACCCCGCGAACCGGCCGGCCGCTACTGGTACGACGGGCGGCCAGGCCGAAGACGACCACCGCCGGTATCCCCGCGAGCTGGAAGGCCGCACCGGCATCCCCGAGGTCGGACGACGACACGCTCGGGACGACCGCACCCAGCACCAGTGAAAAGGTTGCGTAGCAACAGCAGGCGGCCGAAATGTACCGCGCCCGCCAATCCGCGACGACGCGCCACGACAGGTAGCCCACCAGCGTCAGCGCGACCATGAGCGCCGCACTCATCGAAGCGGCCACAACCGCGAGGGTTCGCGGTGAGACGACCAGCCCGAAGAGGTTGCGCGTCACCACGACCGCGGCCGACAACCCGGCGACCGCAACCGTGGCGCTCCACGCGACGGAGTTGGCCGGGGCACTCGGCCCGCGACCAACCCGCCGATCCGGCGCTCGATGAACCTTCGTGATCACGCCCAGCCGTCCCCCCAACTCGTTGGGAATCGCCCGATCCCCGCTTGCTACGAGTCGCCCAACCCGTAACTCCAACGACCCCCGGCTGCTGAGCCCTGCCCAGGGGATCCATGTCGTCGGCGACAGTATGCCCCATGTCACGTCGGTGCGCAGCGGCGACGCTGAGGGCCACGTGCCGAGTCGAACCGATTTCGACTCGGCCGGGAGGAACGGACCGGGTCGATGGGCGAGGGCCGGTCGAGCGACGAACCTCAGGCGTCCCCGACGTCGACGACCGCCGCCACCGGGCCACCGCCCGAAGGGCCCTGGTGCAGGGCGGCGACCGACACGAAGACCGCCGGGTCACCGACGGCCGCGGCCGCCACGCCACCGACCGCACCCTTGATGTGCCGGTGGTGGTGGACGTCGGAGTCGTCCAGGGCCACCTGGCGCCGGTTCCGCAAGCGACCCGTCGGATCGGCCTCGCACTTGATGAACACGTTGACCAGCCGGTCGCCGAGGTCGGCGGCCACGGGCCGGTCGGGAAGGTCGAGCCCGGCGGAGCGGATGGCACCGTAGATGCCGTCCACGTCGAGGGCGTCGCGCATGACCGAATGGCCGACCCGGTAGCGGCCCCCGATGCCCGGAGTGTTGCCGACCACCACGATCTGGGCCCGGTCGAGCTCGACACCCGACGAGCACGACGCCACGCTCGAGAACAGGGCCAGGTCGCGCCCGATCGCCGCGGCCGCCGGGGTCTCGATCTCGCCCAGCGCCACGGCGATGCCGAGCGCCGTGGTGCCGTTGGACAGGTTCATCGAATCGAGGGGCTCGTCGGTGACCGTGTCCTCACCGCGGCTTCGGGCCTCTTCGATGGTCGCCATCGTGAGCAGGGGGGTCTTGGTCTGGACGTAATGGACCTCGGCGGCATCGTCGATCCCTGCGTCGGCCATCGCCCGCCGCACGCCCTCGGCCACCGTCGCCACCATCTCCGGCCGCCCGATGTGCTCGGGCAGGATGACGTCGCTCATGGCCACCCCGACCGACAGCCGTTGGGGCCCGCTTTCGTCGCTGGGCGCGCCCGGGACGCGCGCGAAAACCGTGGCATGGGGCGTGAGCACGCCGTCGGTCCCGCCCGACCACACCATGGGGATCTGTTCGACCCCGCTCCGGGACCGGGTGCCCCGCTCGAGCAACACACCCCGGAATGCCTGGTCGGCGAGGATGCGCGTGAAGTCGTTGACGCCGCCGTTGCCCTCGGTCTTGCCGATGACCGCAACGACGTCGTCGGCGGCGAACGCACGCGACTCGACCAGGCCGGCCAGGCCCGACGCGTCCGACACGCTCTCGAGTACCACCTTGTGAACGACGTACGGCACCGTGCCTCCTGGTCAGCCGGCCGCGCCGTCCGCCGGTGGTTGCAGAGCGACCACCGACGCCAGGCCCGACACCTCCACCGCCCGCCGGGAGGGTGACCCGACGGGCGCCACGATCGCCAGGGCGATCTGCAGGGCCGCCAGGCGCGGTGCCAACGAGAAGAAGATCCTCAGGCCGGCGCTGTCGATGTAGTCGACCGCGCCGAGGTCGACCGACACGCAGGTCACCTGGTTGGTGATGGCGGCGACGATCTGCTCCTCCACCATGGCGGCGTTGGCAGGGTCGACCTCTCCCCTCACGGCGATGCGCACCACCCGGTCGTCCGCGGCGACGTCGACCCGGGGGGCGGTCATCCCGGTCACCCTGGGTCGCCACCGACGCGGCGGCGGATCACGACCTCGGTGCCGTCGTGTCGGCGGTCGATCGTCACGTCGTCGGTCACCGCCTCGATGATGTGGGTACCGCGCCCGCGGTTGTCCCCACGTGGTGAGCGCCAGCGGCCCGTGTCCCGGACGGTGACGACGACGTGCGGCCCCTGGAGCTCGAGGCGCACGTGCGTCATGCCCCCCTTGGGACCGTAGGCGTGCTCGACGACGTTGCTGGTGGCCTCACCGACCGCGAGCAGCAGGTCCATCACGTCATCTTCGTCGGCGCCGAGATTGGTCAGCCAGCGCCTCACGGCGGCGCGAATGTCGCGAAGCGACGAGGCGACTGCCGGCACCGCCAGTTCGAGCGGCGTCGTCGAGGGAAGGTCGAGCCGCCGGACCGCGAGCAGCGCGACGTCATCGGTCGCTCGATGGTGGCCGATGAGGTCGACCATGATCGTCGTGCACACCTCCTCGGCCGGGCGGGGCGTGACGATCTCGCACAACCGCTGCAGGCGGGCGTCCAGCGACACTCCGCGGCGCTCCACGAGGCCGTCGGTGTAGAAGCAGACGATGGCCCCCCGCGGCAATTCGATCGTCGCCATTCGGCGTTTGACTCGCGGCGCGACGCCGAGTGGGGGGTCGACCGGAACGTGGGCGTATGTAGCCGGACCGGCGCGGGTGGCCACGACGGGCGCGGGGTGTCCGGCCACAGACAGGTGGAGGCGCTCGAACGACGGCTCAAGGAGCCCAAGGACGGCGGTGGCCATCTCGCCGGGTTCGAACTGGCGCAGCATGCGGTCGATCCTGTCCAGAACGGCGGCGGGATCGCCTCGCGTCCCGAGCGCATACGCACGCGCCGCGCCGCGTAGCCGGCCCATCACGACCGCGGCCCGCAGCCCGCGACCCACCACGTCGCCGACGGTCATGCAGACCCACCCCGACGGCAGCGTGAACAGGTCGTACCAGTCGCCACCCACGTCGCCCTCTCCGCCGGCGATGTAGCGGAACGCCGCCTCGAGACCGGGCACCGGGGGCAGCCGCTCCGGGAGCAGGCTGCGTTGGAGCAGGACGGCGGCCCTCCGTTCCGTCTCCGATAGCCGCGCCTGGGTGGCAAGGGCGACGCGGTCGGCCACCATCTGGAGCAGGTCGACGTCGGCGTCGTTGAACTGCCGGGGGCGGAGCGTGCCGACGTGCAGCACACCCAGGAGACGCCCGCTGACGAGGAGTGGAGCGCCCAGCAGCGACTGGATGCCCTTGTTGCGGAGCACGGGATTGACGATGTCCGCGTCCCTGACGTCCTCGATCGCTACCGGCTGCTTGCCGGCGGCCACGCGCCCCGCGAAACCCCTCCCCATGGGGATCCGCATCCCCTGGTAGACCTCCTCCTCGATGCCGCGAGCGGCGGTGGCCACGAGTTGGCCGGCGGGCTCGTCCAGCAGGAGCACGGCGGCGGTATCGACGTCGAGGATGGCCCGTACCCGATCGAGGAGCTCGACCAGCAGGTCGTCGACCGAAAGACGGGCGAGGCCGGCCGCGGTGACCGATTCGATGTCGCGCAGCCTGTGGGCGGCCCCCTTGCGCGTGCCGGCATGGTGCGTCGACATGGCGCCAGGCAATCTACCCCGCTGGGTGCCGGTGACCTGGCCGATGCACCGGTCCCCCGCCCTGTCAGGCGTCGTCGAGCTGGCGGGCGAGCGCCTGGGTTGCCTCGATGAACTCGTCGATCATCTCGTAGACGACGTGCGCTGCCGGCTTGGGCCGGTTCATCGAGCCCACGATCTGGCCCACGAAGTAGTTGGCCAGCTTCTCGGCACCGGACCCCGGGCGATAGGCCGCGCGATCGATGCGCTGGAGGGCGTTCTCGACGAGCACCGGCTGCATCGGCATGCCCAGCGGCATCGGGGTGTCCGGGTCGTCCCACTCGTCGGTCCAGGCGCTGCGGAGCTGGCGGGCGGGCTTGCCGGTACGCGACCGCGACCTCACGGTGTCGGCCGACCCCGCGGCAAGGAACTTCTGCTTCACCACGGGGTGGGTTTCGGCCTCCTCGGTGGTGAGCCACACCGATCCGCACCAGACGCCGGCGGCCCCCAGTGCCATGGCGGCAGCCATCTGGCGGCCCCGGCCGATCCCGCCGGCGCCCAGCACCGGGATGTCGCCGACGGCGTCGACGACCTCGGGGATCAGCACCATGGAGCCGATCTCGCCGGTGTGGCCCCCCGCCTCGTAACCCTGGGCGACGATGAGATCGACGCCCGCACGCACGTGGCGTTCGGCGTGCTGGGCGGCGCCCGCCAGCGCCCCGATGCGTCGGCCCTCGGACTTCGCCCGGTCGATCATGTGCTCGGTCGGCGGCCCGAGGGCATTGACCACGAGCGCGGTGCGGTGCGCGAGGGCGATCTCGAGCTGGGGGTCGGCGCGATCGGCCGAGAAGATCATCCCGGCGCCGGCGTCACCGATCTGGCCACCGCGCGATGAGGGATCGCTCTCCGGCCCGGGCGAGTCGGGCAGCTCGGGCACGCCGTAGCGGCTGAGCATATCCTCGACGAATGCCCGGTGCTGGGGCGGGATGAGGGAGCGCACCTCCTCGATCGTCAGGCCGCCCGCCTCAGACCCGGCGTAGCTCAGCGGCAGGATCACATCGACGCCGTAGGGTCGGTCGCCGACCTCGGCCTCGATCCATTCGAGGTCGATCTCGAGCTGCTCCGGGGAGTGGGCGGCCGCGCCCAGAACGCCCATCCCGCCGGCCCTGGTGACGGCGGCGACGACGTCCCGGCAGTGGCTGAACGCCAGGATCGGCACGTCGATCCCGAACATCTCGGTGACGGCGGTACGCATTGTCAGCCTCCTCGTTCCGGCGTCTGCCCCACGGGTCGGCCGGCGACCCACGGCGCCGGCCGCTTTTCGAGGTAGGCGCGCATGCCCGCCTCCGCCTCGTCGCCGGCGAACAGCTCCGCCGACAGGGCACCGGTCCACGCAAAGGCCTCGTCGACGGGCATCCCCGGCACCTCGGCCAGCAGCCGCTTGGATGCGGCGAGGGCGCCGGGACCACCGGCCAGCAGGTCGTCGACGGCGGCGGCGACCTCGTGATCGAGCCGGTCGGTCGGGACGGCGGCGTTGATCAGGCCGATCCTGGCGGCCTCGGCGGCGGCGAACCGCGTTCCTCGCAGGAAGGCCGCCCGGGCGTCCGCGGCCCGCAGCTTGGGAAGGCAGACCACGGAGATGACCGCCGGTGCCACACCCACGCGCACCTCGGTGAAGCCGAACCTGGCGTCGTCGGCTGCGATGGAGATGTCCATCGCGGCGGCGAGCCCCATGCCGCCGGCGACGCAGTGGCCGGCGATCCGCCCCACGTACGGCTTGGGCGACCGGGCGAACCGGCCGAACAGGTCCTCGGGGCGGCGGACCGCCGCCGGCCGATCGTCACCCCCGGCGCCCGAGCCCGACGAGCGCTCCGAGAGGTCGGCCCCGGCGCAGAACACCCGCCCGCGGTTGGTGAGGACGACGACCCGCACGTCGGGATCGGCGTCGGCGGCGTCGAGCGCGTCGCTCAGCTCGCCGACCAGCCGGGTGCTCAGGGCGTTGCGGTTGGCCTCGTCGGCCAGCGTCACGGTCAGCACGCCCCGCCCGTCCCTGCTGGTCTCGACCACGCTCATGCCCCCGCCCCCCGATGGGCGAGGCAATACGGTCCGCCGCCGGCAACTCGAGGCAATGCCGTCCGGGGGCCGATCCCTACCGCCTCGACCCCGGTTCGGCGGCCCCCATTGCCTCGAGACGACCAACCCCGGCGGGCGAGGCAATACGCTCCGCCGACGTCACCTCGAGGCAATGCCGTCCGGGGGCCGATCCCTACAGCCTCGACCCCGGTTCGGCGGCCCCCATTGCCTCGGGACCTTGTCCCCGTGAGCCCGGTCATCGCCGCTGCGCCGTCCTCGTCCCCGGCGCGGGGCCATCGGTGGCCGG
>JBKPAA010000011.1:0-10187 GCA_046726215.1 Actinomycetota bacterium
GGCGTGACCCTGGGCATGCAGCTCCTCGAACCCGGGTTCGCGGCGCAGGGCCCGATCGCCGCGACCGTGGGCCGGGTCAGGCTGCCGATCCCGGTCGACCCGGTCGTCGACCGGGCCGTCGACGACCTGCTGGCCGCCAGCGGGCTCGACGTGGTCGACCTCGTGCTCCCCGGGTGGGCGGCCGCCGTCCGGGCGGGCGGCACCGTGTTGTTCGGCGAGGCCTGGCGCACCGACCACGCCGTCTACGAGACCGACGCCGCCGGCCTGGGGGCCGAGACGCGGGACCGGCTCGAGCAGGCGCGAGCCATCCCCGCCGCCGAGCTCGCCACCGCCCGGGCCCATGCCCGCCACTGGCGCCACGAGCTGGCCGCGGTGTTCACCGGCGTCGAGGTGCTGGCCCTGCCGACCCTGCCCGTCCTGGCCAGGCGCCTGGACGAGCCACCGGCCGACAGCCGCACCACCAACGTTCCCATCAACCTCGCCGGCCTGCCGGCGCTGGCCCTGCCCGCCCCCACCGGCGGCCCCCTGCCGGCGAGCGTCCAGCTGGTCGGGCCGCGCGGCTGTGAGCCGTTGCTCCTGGCCACCGGCGCACTGGTGGAAGCGGCGGCCCTGAGCTTGTCCTGAACGCCGCGTCCCATGCCTCGCATCCGCGTCCAGGCCACGATCGACGCCCCCCGCGGCGCGGTCTGGGCACGGCTGGCCGACATCGCCGACCACGTCCGATGGATGGCCGACGCCCGCGCCATCCGGTTCACGAGCGAGCGGCACTCCGGGGTCGGCACCACGTTCGAGTGCGAGACCCGGGTCGGGCCCCTGCGCACCACGGACCTCATGGAGGTGATCGAGTGGCGCCGGGGGCGATCCCTTGGCGTGCGCCATACCGGCGTGGTGTCCGGGGCCGGGCGCTTCGTCTTGCGCCGCGGCCGACGCGGCCCCACCCGCATCACCTGGGACGAGCGGCTGCGGTTCCCCTGGTGGCTGGGCGGGCCGCTGGCCGGCGCCGTGGCCGCGCCGGTGCTCCGCCTGGTCTGGCGGGGCAACCTGCGACGGCTGGCCTCGCTGGTGGAGAATCGGGCCCATGGCTGAGGAACCGCGCGTCAGCCGGCCGCACATGCCCGGCTACGGCATCCAGGGACCGGCCCACGGCACCGGGCTGCTCCCGTGGTCCTGGGCGACCGAACGCCTCACCCGATCCCACGACTACTGGGTGGCGACCACCCGATCGGACGGCCGGCCCCACGTCATGCCGGTATGGGGGATCTGGTGGGACGGCGCCCTGTGGTTCAGCAGCGGCCTGCGCTCGCGCAAGGCCCGCAACCTGGCCGCCGATCCCCGCTGTGCCATCACCACCGACAACGCGCTCGAACCGGTCGTGCTGGAGGGCACGGCCGGCGCGGTCCGGGAACCGGACGCTATCCGGGGCTTCGCCGAGCGCCTCGGCGCCAAGTACGAGACCAACTACGACGTCGACTTCTTCGACCCGGACGTCAACGGCACGTACTGCGTGGCGCCGACCTGGGTGTTCGGGCTGCTCGAGAGCGACTTCGAGGGATCGCCCACCCGCTGGACCTTCGCCTGACCTCTCGGCGGGCGCCGGTAGGCGCTACGCCACGACCAGGCAGCCGGCGTACAGGGCAACCGCGATGGCCCCGCAGGCCAGCACCGGCAGCGCCGGCGGCGCGTTGCGGCCCAGGCGCGGACCCCATTCCCACATGATCCAACCGCCGATGGCGCCGGCGATCAGCCCGCCGATGTGCCCGCCGATGGAGATCCCGGGGATCGCGAAGGTGAGGATCAGGTTGATGACGATCAGCGGCCCGATGCCGGTGCTGAACGGGTCGACGCCGCGCGACCGCAGGGCGACGAACGTCGCGCCCATGAGCCCGAACACGGCGCCGGACGCGCCGAGCGTCAGGGCGTTGGGGTCGAGGATCAGGGTGAGGAACGACCCACCCAGCAACGACATGAAGTAGAGAACCGCGAACGCCCAGCGCTTGACGGCCGGCTCGAGCAGGTTGCCGAGCTGCCACAGCAGGAACATGTTGAAGCCGACGTGCAGCAGGTTGGCGTGCAGGAACCCGGCGGTGATCGGCCGCCACCAGTCGCCGGCCGCCACCGCCGGGCCGTAGAGCGCACCGTCGGCCGTCCAGTTGTGGTCGCCGAACTGATTCGACCCCGACACCATGTCGCCGATGAAGATGGCCAGGTTGGCCGCGACCAACGCCATCGTGACCACGGGGCGGGTGGCCAGCGACCGCAGGGGCACCATGCGCTGCCGGCCCGAGCGCGCGCACTCCGGGCAGTGGAAGCCCACCGAGGCCTGGTTCATGCACGAGGGGCAGATGGGCCGGTCGCAGCGCTGGCAGCGCACGCCGGCGCGGCGGTCGCCGTGTCGGTAGCACGTTTGGACGCTCGTGGCCACTGCCCGAGGCTACCGGCACCCCCGCCGCGTTTTGTTCGCGAGATCGGTTGCCCTGGCGACCGTTCCCGCGCCCGAAATGGGGCGATCCGGTCGCGCAGCAGCCACTGAACGCCGAGCCCGACCGCGGCGATGACGGCCGCGACCGCGAAGCCGCCCCGGTAGCTGCTCAACGACACCGCGACACCGATGAGGGTGGCACCGAAGCCGCTCGACAGGTCGAAGAACACCGAGAACGTGCCGACCGCGTGGCTCCGCTCGCCCTCGGGCGCCGCCGCCATGACCGCAGTGAACAGCGAGGGGTACAAGAGCGACATGCCGATCCCGAGCGGGATGGCCGCCAGCCAGATGGCGGGCACCGACGCCCACACCGCCACCAGCCCGACGCCCAGGCCGACGCCGCTGAGGGCGATCGTCGAGCCCCGCTGCCAGCCCAGGCGGTCGGGGAGGCGGGCACCGACGATACGGACCACGAGGACCAGCCCGGCGTAGAGGCCGAACACGGCGCCGACGCTCTCCTGCCCCAGGTCCTCGGCGAACAGGGGGACGAACGACGAGAAGGCGATGAACGGGATGAGCCCGAGGAACAGGATCACGCCGGGCCAGAGCGCGTCCCGCTGCAGGAAGCTCCGGTGCGGTGCCACCGCCACCGTGCGCCCCCGGGGGATCCAGAGGCTCGTGAAGGCGGCACATGCGCAGAAGCCCGCCAGGGCGATCCACAGGGTGGTGAAGCCGTGGGCCACCAGCGACTCACCGATAAGTGGTCCGACGGCCAGGCCGCCGTAGAGGGCGACCGAGAAATAGGACGCCGCCTCGCCGCGGCGGTGGTCGGGCGCAAGGTCCTGGGCTGCGGTGGCCACGCCCACGAACATCGCCGCCTCGCCGGCGCCCGTGAGCAGCCGGGCGAGCACGAGCATCCAGAGCTCGGTGGCGGCGGCATAGGCGAGGATCGAGACCCCGACCACGGTGGCGCCCGACACGGCCAGCACGCGGCGACCCCGCGTGTCCCCGATGCGTCCCGCCCAGGGACGCAACAGGGCCGCCGTCACCGCCAGCGAACCGACGCCGACGCCCACCTGCACGCCCCCGCCGCCCAGCTGGTCCTCGACGAACCGTGGGACCGTGGGGATGAGCGCACCCAGGGCTAAGAAGTACGCGAACGCCGCCAGCATCACGACCGCGAACTGCGGGGTGAGCAGGCTCTTCTCGTCGTCGTCTAGGGGGATTGGAGCGACGTCGGCGGGCACAGGAATGTCCAGTCTCCCACCTGTCACCGGGCGGTCTCCACCCGGTTACCCCGCCGGGACCAGCCAGCGGACCGCCAGCGGGGGCAGCGTCAGCACCGCCGAGTCGGGCTGACCCTGCCAGGGCGTGCCATCGGTGTGGACCTCCGGCTGGACCACGCCAGTGCCGCCCCAACGCTCCTCGTCGGTGTTGAGCACGTCGTCCCACCGGCCCGGCACCGGCAGGCCGATGCGGTAGCCGTGGCGAGGCACCGGCGTGAGGTTGGCGACGCACGCCACCACCCCGGTGACACCCCCCGAGCCGAGCCGCATGAAGGCGTACACGGAGCTGTCGCGGTCGTTGGCGTCGAGCCAGGCGAACCCGGCCGGCGTCGTGTCGCCCGACCACAGTGCCGCGTGGCCGGCCTCCACGGCGTTGAGCTCCCGCAGCAGGTCGCGCACGCCCCGGTGGAGCGGATCCCCGAGCAGGTGCCAGTCGAGCTCGCGGTCCTGGCTCCACTCCCGTTCCTGGCCCAGCTCGGCGCCCATGAACAGCAACTGCTTGCCGGGATGCGACCACATCCAGGCGTACAGCGCCCTCAGGTTGGCGAACCGCTGCCACGGGTCGCCCGGCATCTTGCCGACGAGCGAGCCCTTCAGGTGCACGACCTCGTCGTGGCTGAGCGGCAACACGTAGTTCTCGGTCCAGGCGTACGTCAGCCCGAAGGTCAGCAGGTCGTGGTGCCAGCGGCGGTGGACGGGCTCGTGGGCGAAGTACTCGAGCGTGTCGTGCATCCAGCCCATGTTCCACTTCTGGCTGAAGCCCAGGCCGCCGGCGTCCACCGGCCGGGTCACGCCGCCCCACGCCGTCGACTCCTCGGCCACCGTGAGCACGCCCGGGAAGTCGCGATGGACCAGCACGTTCATCTCCTGCAGGAAGGAGATGGCCTCCAGGTTCTCGCGCCCGCCGTGGCGGTTGGGCACCCACTCGCCATCGCGCCGGGAGTAGTCGAGGTACAGCATCGAAGCCACGGCGTCGACCCGCAGGCCGTCCACGTGCATTTCCTCCAGCCAGTAGCGGGCGCTGGCGACGAGGAAGTTGCGCACCTCGTTGCGACCGAAGTTGAACACCAGGGTGCCCCAGTCCGGGTGCTCGCCCTGGCGGGGGTCGGCGTGCTCGTAGAGCGCGGTGCCGTCGAACCGGGCCAGGGCCCAGTCGTCGCGGGGGAAGTGGGCGGGCACCCAGTCGATCAGCACGCCGATCCCCCGGCGGTGCAGGTGGTCGACCAGGAACCGGAAGCCGTCGGGGTTGCCGAAGCGGGCGGTGGGCGCGAAGTAGCTCGACACTTGATAGCCCCACGACGGGTCGTAGGGATGCTCGGTGGGGGGCAGCAGCTCCACGTGCGTGAACCCGAGGTCGGCCACGTGATCGGCGAGGCCCTCGGCGATCTCGCGGTAGCCGTGGTGGCGGCCGTCGGGGTGCCGGCGCCACGAGCCGAGGTGCACCTCGTACACCGCCATCCGCTCGTCCCAGGGTCGGGCGGCGGCGCGGCGGGCCATCCACTCGCCGTCACCCCACTCGAAGCTCGATCGGAAGACCACGCTGGCGGTGTCGGGGGGCGCGTCGCCGGCGGTGGCGAGGGGATCGGCCTTGAGCCGCAACGATCCGTCCGCGCCAAGCACCTCGTACTTGTACCGATGCCCGGGCCGGGCCTCGGGCACGAAGATCTCCCACACGCCCGAGGCGCCCAGCGAGCGCATCGGGTGGACGCGCCCGTCCCAGCCGTTCCAGTCGCCGACCACGCGCACCGCCCGGGCCGACGGCGCCCACACGGCGAAGGCCGTGCCCTCGACGTCCTGGTGCGCCCGGGGGTGGGCGCCGAGCACCGTCCACAGGCGCTCGTGGCGGCCCTCGCCCACGAGGTGGATGTCGAGCTCGCCCAGGGTCGGCCAGAAGCCCCAGGGCTCGACCACCGTGTGCTCGCCGCCATCGTGTCCGTCAAAGCGGTAGCTGACCCGGTAGCCGGGGGCGGGGGCGGCGTCGAGCGACGCCTCGAACACCCCACCCTCGTGGATCCGCCGCATCGGCCGGCCGTCGAGCGAGGCCGCCGACGCCCCCGGCCACCACACCCGGACCACAACCTGCGCGCCCTCGTGGTGGACGCCGAGGAGCCGATGGGGGTCGCGGCAGGTGCCCGCCACCAGCGAGTCGATCTCGGCGGTTCGGGGGACCGGGGACACCGGCGATGCGGCCTTCCTCTGGCTAGGCGACGAATGCGAGCGTGCGCCGCACGGCCGATGCCGGGATCTCCACCCAGTCGGGCCGGTGCGACAGCTCGTAGATGATCTCGTAGATCGCCTTGTCGAGCTCAAACGCCCGCAGCAATGACTCCCGGTCGGCGGCAGATGCCGGCAGTAGCAGGTCGATGCCGTCGACCGACTGGTAGCCCCGCCAGAACTCGTCGGCCGCCCGGGACTCCCACCGGTCGGCGAGGTCCACCAGCTCCGCATCGACGTCGCGCCCCCGCTCGGCCAGGCCGGTGCGGGCGGCGTAGTGGAAGGACCGCACCATGCCGGCCACGTCGCGCAGCGGCGACGAGGCCAGGACCCGCTCGGCCACGGGGCGGGCCGGCTCGCCCTCGAAGTCGAGCACGAACCAGCCGGCGTCGGCCAGGAGCACCTGCGCCAGGTGGAGATCGCCGTGGATGCGGGTGGCGAGCCCGGGGTCGGTGACGTCGGCGAGGGCGGCCAGCGCGGCGTCCACGGCGCCGGCGTCGACCACGTCGACCAGCGGCGTCCCCGTCGCGGCCGCAACCTCCGGCAGCCGCTCGAGCTGGGCGCGGAAGCCGCCGAGCCAGTCCTTGGGCGACCCTGGCTCGGTGCCGAACACCTCGGCCATGGCCAGGTGCAGACGCGCCGTCACGTCGCCGAGCGTCAGGGCCTCGGGACCGAAGTCGCCGCCCGCTTCCTCGGGTGGCACCCGGGTGTTGAGCAGGTCGCGCAACGAGGTGTGCGCCAGCTCCCAGGCATCGGTGGATCCCAGCAGGTACTGCCGCACGACGGCCAGGTCGGCGCCCTCGTACGACAGCTCGGCGAGCTGGGGCACGACATGGGGAAAGCCCCGTTCGCCGAGCAGCTTGGTGACCTCCACGTCGGGATTGGGCTCCGGATGCACGCGCCGGAACAGCTTGAGGATGAGCCGCTCGTCGTAGACCACCGATGTGTTCGATTGCTCGACCACCAGTGGTCGCGCCACGGCCGCCGACTCGTCGGGCGCCACCTTCTCGAGCACCAGCAGGGCCAGGTCGGGGTCGACGAGCGCGTCGTAGTAGATCCAGCCGCCGACCTCGCCGAGCGTCACCCGCGCCTTGCCCTGCAGGAACTCCCGGTCACACGGCGCCGGCCGCGCCCCGAGCACGATCTGGTAGGTGGCGCGCCCCCCGTCCGCCGTCAGGGCGTCGACGAGGAGCCACACCATGAGCGGATCACCCTCGCGGGCGTCGAGCGAGGTGACGGCAACGTCTGCCGGCTCGTTGCCGGCATACCACCGCTGGCGGGCCAAGAACCCTCCCAGCAACGGTGCCAGCGTCTCGCCTAACTCGTCGAGCCTGGGCACAGCACCTGCCTAGCACGCCCGCCCCTCCGTTCGAACTTGCGGGTGGGGGTCTACGTGCGGCTGACCTTGATCGGGATCAGCCCGGGCCCTCGTCGTTCTGCTGGTCGACCAGTTCGAACCAGTAGAAGCCGTGACCGGCGAGCGTCACGAAGTAGGGCAGCTCGCCGATGGGCGGGAACGGCACGCGGCCGGTCAGCTCGATCGGGACCTTGCCGGCGAGCTGCTCGAGCATGAGCTCACACGGCTGGGGGAATCGGGACAGGTTGTTCACGCACAGCACGATGTCTTCCTCGCCGTCGTCGCCGACACCCCGGCGCAGGTAGGCGAGCACCGACGGGTTCTGCGCGTGCAGGATCTCGAACTGACCGACGGCCAGCACCGGGTGCTGGCGCCGCACCGAGATCATCCGCCGCAGCCAGTGCAGGAAGCTCGACGGGTCCCGCTGCTGCTGCTCGACGTTGACGGCCTGGTAGCCGTACACCGGGTCCATGAGCGGGGGGAGGAACAGCTGGGCGAAGTCGGCGGTCGAGAAGCCGGCGTTGCGGTCGGGCGTCCACTGCATGGGCGTGCGGACCCCGTCGCGGTCGCCGAGGTAGATGTTGTCGCCCATGCCGATCTCGTCGCCGTAGTACATGACCGGGCTGCCCGGCATCGAGAACAACATGGCGTGGAACAGCTCGGCCATGCCCTCGTCGTTGTCGAGCAACGGGAACAGGCGCCGCCGGATCCCGAGGTTGAGCTTCATGCGGGGGTCGGTGGCGTACTCGGTGTACATGTAGTCGCGGTCCTCGTCCGTGACCATCTCGAGCGTCAGCTCGTCGTGGTTGCGCAGGAAGATCCCCCAATGGCAGGCGTCGGGGATCTCGGGGGTCTGCGCCAGGATCTCGGTGATGGGATGGCGCTGCTCCTTGCGGACCGCCATGAACATGCGCGGCATCAGCGGGAAGTGGAAGCACATGTGGCACTCGTCGTCGTTGCCGAAGTAGTCGACGACGTCGGACGGCCACTGGTTGGCCTCCGCGAGCAGCACGCGGCCCGGGTACTCGGCGTCGACGGACTTGCGGATGCGCCGCAGGTACTCGTGCGTCTCCGGCAGGTTCTCGCCGTTGGTGCCGTCGCGCTCGAACAGGTAGGGCACGGCGTCGAGCCGGAACCCGTCCAGGCCCAGGCTCAGCCAGAACCGCACCACGTCGAGCATGGCCTCGGCCACCTCGGGGTTCTCGTAGTTGAGGTCGGGCTGATGGTGGAAGAACCGGTGCCAGTAGAACTGCTCTCGCTGCGGGTCCCAGGTCCAGTTCGAAGGCTCGGAGTCGACGAAGATGACCCGCGCGTCGCTCCACCGCTCGCTGTCGTCGCTCCAGACGTACCAGTCGGCCTTGGGGTTGGTGCGGTCGTCGCGCGACTCCTGGAACCACGGGTGCAGGTCGGACGTGTGGTTCATCACCAGGTCGGCGACGACCCGGATGCCCCGGCGGTGCGCCTCGTCGAGGAACTGGTCGACGTCGTCGACCGTGCCCGACTCCGGCAGCACGGTGAAGAAGTCGCTGATGTCGTAGCCGCCGTCACGTAGGGGCGACTGGTAGAAGGGCAGCAGCCACAGGCAGTCGATCCCGAGCCACTCGAGGTAGTCGAGCTTGTGCTGCATGCCCCGGAAGTCGCCGAACCCGTCGCCGTCGGAGTCGAAGAACCCCCGCACCGCTACCTCGTAGAAGACGGCACGCTGGTACCAGCGGGCGTCCCCGGCGTCTATCGGCCTCGGCATCACGCCCAGGCTGGCACATGTCCGAGGGGCGGGGCGCGCCCCGGCAGGCGCCGTTCGTCTAGATGAGGAGGACGATCAGCACGACCACGACGATCATCAGCACGACCGCAGCGCCGACGAGGATCCCTACGGGGAGCCCGGGCGAGGTGCGGGCGTCGGCGCCGTCGTCGTGTTCGACGTAGGCGCGGAACATCGCGGTGTCCGCGCTGGGATCGTCCTCGGGGCGCTCATTCATGCCCGAATGCTACGCCGGGCGGCCTCCATGGTTGGCCGTCGTCTACTCGTGGCGCAGGGCCTGCGCCACGTCTGCGGCCGAGCGGGCGGCGTCGTCGGGCCGGGGGGCGAAGTGGGGTATCTCGATCTCGACGCGGTCGATGGTGCCCGTGAACGGGAACGGTGGGTCGTAGTCGTCGCATACCGGGAAGCCGCGGTCGGACCCGATGTGCAGCCCGGCGCCGCCGATCTGCCAGCGGAAGGGCAGGTCGTGTGGCAGGTCGAGCGCGACGACGCACTCGCCCGCGGCGTCGAGCCGGATGACCCCACCCCCGGCCGGGCGGTCCCGGGCCCGCCTGTACCCCAGCCGGACGAGTCGGCGCCCCGGCGCCAGGCCGGTGGTGGCTACGGCGCGATGGACCGCTCCGAAGAGGCTGAACGCCACCGCCGGACGGCCGTCGAGGACATACAGCGCCCAGCCGTTGTTCCGGTCGCCGAGCGCGCAGACGATGCCCTCGCACGTGCCGGATCCGTCGGCGGCGGGGACGCCCAGGTGGGCGGTGAGCTCGAATCCACCGGCCATCGGCGGCAGCAGGTCCTCGGCGACCCCGCCACCGCCCGGCCGGAAGACCGTGCGATGCCGGGGCGGGTTGGGCGACGGCTCCATCGCCACGGCGCGTCCGATGAGGCTGTCGTCGAGGGGCAGCACCTGGTTGCGCCCGGCCTCGACCCACCACAGGGCCTCGAGCTCGGCGACCCGCTCGGGGTGGCGATCCGCCACATCGACGGCCTCGGCGAAGTCGGAAGAAAGGTCGAACAGCGACCACCGGTCGGCGGCGAAATCGTGACTGCCGGGGATCCGATCGCGTTCGACCGAAAGCTGCCGACCGACGTGGTCGGTCGTGGCCTTCCAGGCGCCGTGGACGATGGAGCGCGACCCGATCATCTCGAAGT
>JBKPAA010000012.1:0-23509 GCA_046726215.1 Actinomycetota bacterium
GCTGGTACACCGACCCCTCGCCTCTCCCCCGTCGGCTCGTCACGGCTCACAACCGTACCCGTTTGGCTCACAACATGGCTCACATAGCGCCAGACGCGACAGAGCCGGCCCTCTCGGACCGGCTCTGACCTGGTGTTTAGCGGGTCGGGCTGGCGGGACTTGAACCCGCGACCCCTTGACCCCCAGTCAAGTGCGCTACCAAACTGCGCCACAGCCCGACGGGGTTCGCCATCCTAACCCCATCGGCGCAATGCCCCCAGCGCACGGGTTAGAAGCGGCCGACCACCCACTCGATGAGCTGGACCAACCGCCACCCCAGGTAGATCACGGTGGCCAGCACGAGCACCTTGAAGTGCCAGGGCGCCTTGTGGCGGGTGGCCGCCTGGGGCGCTGCGGGCTCGGCGACCTGGCGGCCGCACGTCGGGCACGTGCCGTCGGGCTCGAGGGTGTTGGGGTTCAGGAACCGGCTACAGGTTTCGCACCAGGGCATGGGGATTCCCGCCACTCACCCCGGATGGAGGCGGGATCGGGGACCCGCGGCGGCGACCCGCGACGGTACGGCGTGGCCGACCATGTCGGCCACCTGGGACGAGACCGCCAACAGCGCTTCCAGGTCGATCCCGGTGGCGACGCCGAGGTCATCGCACAGGTGGACCAGGTCCTCCGTGGCCAGGTTGCCCCCGGCGCCCGCCGCGAACGGTGACCCGCCGAGCCCGCCCACGGCGGTGTCGAACCGGGTCACGCCCGCCTCCAGGGCGGCGTACGCGTTCACCAGCGCCGTGCCGCGGGTGTCGTGGAGGTGGAGACCGACGTCGGTGCCGGTCTCGGCCAGCAGGTCCCGCACCCGCCGGGGCGTCGCCACGCCGGTGGTGTCGGCGAAGGTGAGGGTGGTCGCCCCGGTCGCCAGCGCCCGCCGCCCGAGATCGGCCACCGCGGCCGGGGCGATGTCGCCCTCGTAGGGCGATCCGAAGGCGCAGGAGATCACCGTGTCCATGGGCAGGTCGCCGCCGAGCGCGTGCCGGATGGCGGCCACCTGCGCCAGGGAGTCCTCGACCGACATGTGGACGTTGCGCTCGCTGTAGGCCTCGGACGCCGACACGGTCAGCGTCAGTGCGTCGACACCGGCCTCGGCCGCCAGCTCGGCGCCCCTCACGTTGGGGACCAGCGCGACATGACGAACCGACGGCGACCG
The DNA here is from genome assembly GCA_046726215.1 of Actinomycetota bacterium. Classification (GTDB taxonomy): domain Bacteria; phylum Actinomycetota; class Acidimicrobiia; order Acidimicrobiales; family VFJN01; genus DASQUK01. The sequence goes on from JBKPAA010000012.1 coordinate 1,193, forward strand.
CGGCAGCGCCGCCATCACGTCGGCGGCCCCGGCCATCGCCGGCACCGCCTTGGGCGAGACGAAGGCCGCGACCTCGATGATGGAAACCCCGGCGGCGACGAGCGCCGTCACGAGCCGGACACGACCGCCCACCGGAACCGGCGCCTCCGGCTGGAGCCCGTCGCGGGGCCCGACCTCGCGGATCGAGATCGCTGGGGGCAGGGCCGGCAGCGGGCCGCCGCCGCTCATACCGGCGGCACTCCGTGTCGCCGGGCACTGAACGCCCGGTCCTTGTCGGCGGCCATCTCCAGGCGCCGAATGCACTCGGCGCGCAGGTCGCCGAAGTCGACGACCGCGTCCACGACCAACTCCGACGCCAGGCGGTAGAGGTCGACGTCGGTCTCGTACAGCGCCCGCTGCTCCTCGACGAACGCGGCCCGCTCCTCCTCGTCGGCGATGGCGGCGATCCGCTTGGCGAACACCGCGTTGACGGCGGCCTCGGGGCCCATCACTGCGATCTTGGCCGTCGGCAGCGCGATTGTGGCCTCGGGCTCGAACGCCGGCCCGGACATGGCATAGAGCCCGGCGCCGTAGGCCTTGCGCACGATCACCGACAGCTTGGGCACGGTGGCCTCGCTCACCGCCGTGACCATCTTGGCCCCGTGGCGGATGATCCCCTGGCGCTCCACCTCGGTGCCGATCATGAACCCGGGCACGTCGGCCAGGAACAGCAACGGGACGTTGAACGCGTCGCACAGCCAGACGAAGCGCGCCGCCTTGTCGGCGGAGTCGACGAACAGCACGCCGCCCTTCTGCATCGGGTTGCTGGCCACGATGCCGACCGGTCGGCCATCCAGCAGCGCCAGGCCCGTGATGACCTCCGGCGCGAACAGCGGCATCCGCTCGAAGAACGACTCGGCGTCCACCACTCCGTCGATCAGGTCGTGCATGTCGTACGCGACGTGCTCCTCGGGGGGCACGGCGGCGGGTGTGAGCGGGCGGGCCGCCTCGCGGGGCTCGTACCGCGGCGGCGCCTGGCGCCAGCTCTGGGGGAAGTAGCTGAACCACGCCCGGGCCTGGTCGAGCGCATCCTCGTCGTCGGCGGCGAGGTTGTCGCCGCAGCCCGACACCGTGGCGTGCATCCGGGCGCCGCCCATCTCCTCCAGCGACGTGACCTCGCCGATCACCATCTCCGCCATGCGCGGCGAACCCAGGTACATGGAGGCGTTGCCCTCCACCATGATCACGACGTCGCAGAAGCTGGGGATGTAGGCCCCGCCGGCCGCCGACGGGCCGAACAGGCAGCAGATCTGGGGCACCCGGCCCGAAAGGCGTACCTGGTTGTAGAAGATCCGGCCGGCGCCACGTCGGCCCGGGAACAGCTCCACCTGGTCGGTGATCCGGGCACCGGCCGAGTCCACCAGCCAGAAGACCGGCAGCTCGTGGCGCAGCGCGTGCTCGGTGAGGCGCACGATCTTCTCCACAGTGCGGGCCCCCCACGACCCGGCCTTCACGGTGGGATCGTTGGCCATGACGCACACGGGCCGCCCGTCCACCCGGCCGACGCCGGTGACCACCCCGTCGGCGGGCAGGTCGCCGGCTTGGTTGTTGGCGAGCAGCCCGTCCTCGACGAACGACTCCTTGTCCAGCAGCAGCGCCAGGCGGTCGCGCACGAACAGCTTGCCCTGCGCTGCCAGCTTTTCGCCGACCCTGTCGAGGTTGCCGGCCAGCGCCCGCTCGGTCAGCTGGGTCAGCTGCTCGTGCGGGTCCGGACGCTCGCTCATTGCTCCCCGCTCTTGCTGCTTCGCAGCGGGCCGCTCGGGCTCCGACGCGTTCCTTGTCCGCTCCCACGGCCGCTCCGGCCGGGCTCGCTCTCTCGCCCTGCGGGACGCTCGCTCAAGCCCACCACCCTGTCACGTGCGCCGGATCGCCAGCACCGCCACGTCGTCGTCGAGCGCCTCGGAGGCGAAGTCCCGCGCCGCCTCCAACAGGTTCTTGCACAGCACGCCGGCCGCCACACCGGGGTCGCGGCGCAGCGAGTTGGCGATGCGCTCCTCGCCGAAGATCTGCTCGCCGTTGCGCACCTCGGCCAGCCCGTCGGTGTAGAGCAGAAGCAGGTCGCCGGTGTTCAGGGGGATCTCGCGGCTGTGGTAGCGGCCCTGGGGATCGAGCATGAGCAGTGGCCCGGTCGAGCGCAGCGGCCGCACGTCGCGGTCGTGCCACAGCCAGGCGGCCGGGTGGCCGGCCGACGCGAAGCGCAGCGTGCCGGCGTCGGTGTCGAAGACGACCACCACCAGCGAGATGAACTCCTCGGTGCGCTCAGGGGCCAGCATCTGCGTGTTGAGCTCCTCGAGCGCCTGGGCGGGGTCGCGGTACTGCCGCAGGAACACCCGCAGGAGGTACTTGGCCTGGAAGGCGGTGATGGACGCCTCGATGCCGCGCCCGGTCACGTCGCCGATGACGGCGGCGATGCGCGCCGGCGCCACCCGGAACACGTCGAAGAAGTCGCCGGCCATCACGCCGGTGCCGGGCTGGTAGACGCGCCCCAGCTCGAACCCCGCGAACTGCGGCAGGTCCTCGGGCGCCAGCCTTGCGGCCCAGCGTTTGGGGGCCAGCTCCTCCTGGCTCAGGACCTCCTCCGCCTTGCGCTCGATCGTGGAGCGGTCCTCGGCCAGCCGGGCCTCGCTCGCGAAGTCGCGACCGAAGGCGACCGACAACGCCACCGGCACGAGGATCAGGACGAAGAGCAGGCTCGGTATCTCATCACCGGCGGCCACCACCCCGGCGGCGGCTATCGCCAGGACGGCGTAGAGGCACGTGGTGTGCAGGTCCTTGCGGAACGCCGATCGAGCCAGAACCGTTACGTCGGCGTCGGGGCCACGTTCGCCCTCGACCCGCTTCCACACGACATGGAGGCGACGCGTCGATCGAGCCCACACGATGGCCGCTACCAGGGAAGAGACCGCCACGAGGGCGAGGATCGGCTTCATGTAGGCCCAGATGCTACCGGCGGGACGGGGACGGGGGTGTAGCGGTCGTGTAACGCTCGGTGATGTTCAGCCCCGGCGCCGCACGCGGAGCTTGACCGGGGTGGCGCCGAGGTCGAACGCCTCCCGCAGGCGGCGCTCGAGGTAGCGCAGGTACGTGCGGGGCAGCTCGCGGTTGACGAACAGGGTGAACGTGGGCGGCTCGGCGGCGCCCTGGGTGGCGTAAAGCACCCGGGCCCCGCCCGGGGCGGGCTGGGCCTGCTGGGCCTCCTGCATGACGGCGTTGACACGGCCGGTGGGGATGCGCCGGTGGTAGGCGTCGACGCTGCGGGCCAGCGCCGGGAACAGCTTGTGCACGCCGCGCCCGGTCAGGGCCGTGATCGGCAGCACCGGGGCGTCACCGATGAAGCGCAGCTTGTCGCCCACCTGCCAGCGCACCTCCGCCCGTTGCTCGCTGTCGAGCAACTCCCACTTGTTGAGGACCAGCACGATCGGGCACCCGGCGGCGTCGATCCGCTCGGCCAGCCGCTGGTCCTGCCCGGTGACGCCGTCGGTGGCGTCGATCACCAGGAGGGCCACATCGGCGTCGTCGACCGCCTGCAGCGCCCGCACGAGGGAGTAGTACTCGGTGCCATCGCCGATCTTGGCGCGACGGCGCATTCCGGCCGTGTCGACCAGGCGAACGGGTCCCAACTCGGTCTCGATCACCGTGTCGATCGAGTCGCGGGTGGTCCCGGGCAGGTCGTGGACGACCGACCGCTCATCACCGGTGAGCTGATTGAACAGGGTCGACTTGCCGACGTTCGGCCGTCCCGCGATCGCCACGGCGATGCCCTCGGGGGCGACGCCCTGGGCGACGCCCTCTGGCGAACCTGCGGCGGAAGCGGATGTCATCGCCCCCGAATCCGCCCCGACTTCGGCGTCGGGGAACCCCTCGACGACGGCGTCCAGCAGGTCGCCGGTGCCGCGCCCGTGGAGCGCGCTGACGGGATAGGGGTCACCCAGGCCCAGGCCGAGCAGCTCCCAGACCATGCCCTCGCGGTTCACGTCGTCGACCTTGTTGGCCACAAGGAGCGCCGGCTTGCCACGCCGGCGGAGGAGCTCGGCGACCCGGCTGTCCTCCTCGGTGACCCCGGTGGTCACGTCGACGACGAACAGCACCACATCCGCGTCGGCGATGGCTCGCTCCGCCTGCTGGCTCACCTTGGCCTCGAGGTCGCTCCCCCCGACCATCCAGCCGCCGGTGTCGACCAGGCGGAACGGGCGGCCGAGCCAGTCGGCGTCGACGTCCTTGCGGTCGCGCGTGACCCCCGGCCGTTCCTCGACGATGGCGGCCCGGCGCCCGACGATGCGGTTGAGCAGCGTCGACTTCCCGACGTTGGGCCGCCCCACGATGGCGACCACGGGAAGAGCCACGTCAGCCCCCGGCTCCGGCGCCGAGCGCCGCCCGCAGGGAGCGGCCGTCGGCCGGCACGATCTCGACCGGGAGCGGGAGATCGCCGGGCCCCGTGCCGTCGAGGAAGCGGCCCTGCGTCAGGCACACGTCGGGCAGCAGGTAGCGATGGCCGGGGGGCTGGTCGGCGAGCAGCCGGGACACATCGGCGCCCACCATGAGGCCCGACACCGCAACGTTGCCCCCGAAGTAGCGGTTGTCGACGGTCACGATCCGCACGTCGGGACGGCCCAGCCGCTCGACCAGCGGGCGCAGGACGCGGGCGCCGTACGGGGCGGTGAGGATGCCGACGGGTGCCTGGCGGCGTGGCCCGATGCGCAGCAACTGATCGCCGGTGGCCCGCACCCCACGGTAAGGCTCGTACTCGGCGTCGGCCGATCCCGACAGGTCGGCGTCCGCCGAGCGGAAGAACCCACCGCGCTCCTCGGACGTCGCCCGGGACCCCGTGCCGAACAACTCGGCCTCGAAGGCCCGGGCCATGCCGATGCCGTCCTCGTACATGGGGAAGTCGCCGTAGACGGCAGGATCGGGAAATGGCCGATCGGCCAACAGGTAGTACTCGTCGGCCGCGTACACCATGCGGTGCCCCAGAACCCCGGCGAAGACCTCCTGCCAGTCGTGCACGCAGTCGACCACGGCGGCGGCCTCGACACGGGTGTGCGGCCGCATGCGAGCCTCCCGGTTGAAGCGCGACACGCCCAGCGGCACCACGCACACCGACACCAGCTCGGCGTAGCGATCGAGCACGCCGGCCAACGTGTCGTCGAGCACGGCGGCGTCATTCACGCCGGGGCACACGACCACCTGGCCGTGGACCTCGACACCGTGGTCGAGCAGGGCGCGCAGCCAGCGCAGGCTGGTGGCGCCCCGGCGGTTGCGCAGCATGTCGGCCCGGACCTCCGGGTCGGTCGCATGGATGCTCACGTACAGCGGGCTCAGCCCCTCGCCGACGACCCGCTCCAGGTCGGCCTCGGTGAACCGCGTGAGGGTGGTGAAGTTCCCGTAGAGGAACGACAGGCGGTAGTCGTCGTCCTTGAGGTACAGGCTGCGGCGCAGGCCGGGCGGGAGCTGGTAGATGAAGCAGAACTCGCAGTGGTTGTCGCAGGTCCGCACCTTGTCGAACAGCGCGGAGTGCACCTCCACGCCGAGCGGCTCGCCGGCCCGCTTGTCCACCTCGACGAGCGTCTCGAGCCCGCCCCGGCGCACCTCGACCGCCAGGGCGGCATCGTCGACGAGCTGGCGCCATTCGAGGAGGTCACGGGGCACGTCGCCGTTGATGGACAGGATCTCGTCCCCCTCCACCAGGCCAACGCGCGCAGCCGGCGATCCGGGCGCGACGGCGACGACACGGGGGACAGACACAGGCGCCACAGTCTACTGACCTGGTGCTCGGCATCGACCGGGGGCCGATGCCGGCGCCGAGGTCATGGGTTCCGCGTTTCACGGCCCGAGGTCAGGGTTCCGAGTCGGGACCCATTGCCTCGCCCTCGCCCTCGCCGAACCGATTGCCTCGGGCTGCGCGGCCCGGCGACCGCCCTACGAGGTCCACTCACGCCGTGGGTACGCTGGGCCGATGCCGATCGACAAGGTCCTCCTCGCCGCGCCCCGCGGGTTCTGCGCCGGCGTCGAGATGGCGATCAAGGCGCTGGCCTGGATGGTGCGGGCGTTCGAGCCGCCCGTCTACTGCTACCACGAGATCGTCCACAACCGTCAGGTCGTCGACCGGTTCCGCGACCTCGGCGTGGTGTTCGTCGACGACATCGCCGAGGTCCCGGAGGGCCGCCCGATCATGCTCTCGGCGCACGGGTCCGCCCCCGAGGTGGTGGCGGCCGCCCGGGCGCGGGGCAGCTACGTGGTCAACGCCGTTTGCCCGCTGGTCACCAAGGTCCATCACGAGGTCAAGGTGCGCTCGGGCAAGGGCTACCGCATCGTCTACGTGGGCCATGAGGGCCACGAGGAGGCGGTCGGCACGATGGCGGTGGCACCCGACGCCATCGACCTGGTGGAGTCGGTGGCCGACGTCGACGCCCTGCCCGCCACCGACCAGCCGGTGGCCCTGCTGGCGCAGACCACACTGTCGCACCGCGACTGGGCGGCGGTCGCCGAACGCACCGCCGGGCGGTTCCCGGGCCTGTGGCGACCGGGGCGCAGCGACCTGTGCTTCGCCACCACCAACCGGCAATCGGCGCTGGCCGAGATCGCCTCCCGCTGCGATGCCGTGGTGGTCATCGGATCGGCCAACTCTTCCAACACCCGCGCCCTGGAGAAGTTGGCGCACGAGTCGGGGTGCGCCCGCGTCTACCGGATCAACGCCGCCGACGAGCTGCCCCAGGACCTGACCGGCACCGTGGGTGTCACGGCCGGAGCCTCGGCGCCCGAGGAGCTGGTCGACGCGGTCATCGCCCGGCTGGCGCCGGTACAGGGGGTAGACGAGGTGCGCATCACCGACGAGGACGAGTACTTCCCCCCGCCGCGCGAGCTGCGCGACCTGCTCAGCGCCGTGGACGTGCTGGCGACCTTCGGGTTCGGCGGATCGGTCCCCGACCGGCCCGAGATCAACGACCGCCAGCTGCGCGCCAGCGACGTCCTGGCGATGCTGGCCTGAGCCGCCGCCTACGCAGGCGGGCCGGTGGCGATGACGCGTCGGACGGCGGCGGCGTCGATGTCGAACGGCGAGAAGCGCACGAGCCACCAGGTGGCGCCCGCCGCGGCCCAGGGCGCCGGATCGTCGCCCGGCCAGCCCTCGACGATGACGTCGATCGGCGCCCCGCCGGGGCGTCGCTCGTGGAGCTCGCCGATCAGCTCGGCGAGCTGCCCGGGCGCCTCGAGGTCGATCGGGAAGTAGCCGTCGTAGCGGGCCGCCCGGCGCAGCGGCTTGCGGTGCGGCCAGCGTCCGGCCACCCACAGCGGCACCCGGGGACGCTGGACCGGCGTGGGCCGGAACGTCACGGTGTCGGCGACGTAGTGCGCCCCGCCGTGCCGCACCTCGTCGCCGGACCACAGCGCCATCATGACGTCGAGCGCCTCGTCGAGCATCTCGCCGCGGGTGGCGTCGTCGAGCTCCTCGCCGAAGGCCGACAGCTCCCGGGCCGAGTCGCGGCCGGTGCCGACGCCGACCACGAGCCGGCCACCCGACAACTGGTCGATGCCGCTGGCCTGGCGGGCGACCACATGCGGTCGCCGCCGGGGAAGCGGCGTGACGAGCGGGCCGATCCGCACCCGCTCGGTGGCCACCGCCACGGCGGCGAGCGTGATCCAGGCGTCGGCGACGTGGGTGGCGGGCGCCCGATACTGCACGTGATCCCACACGAAGACCCCGTCGAATCCGGCGGCCTCCGCCTCGGCGGCCAGCCGGGCGGTGACGCGTGGATCGCTCAGCTCCCCGAAGATCGGCAGGAACAGCCCGTTGTGCATCGCCGGAGGCTAGAGCCGTGCCAGGCTGTTGGAGTGAATGAACCTGTGGAAGCGACGGAGCGCACGCTGGTCGGCGTCTCCTTCGGCGACGCCTTTCGCGCGCAGGAGTTCCTTACCGCGGCCACCCGCCTCGGCGCCAACAAGCGCCTGCGGTTGCTTGACGCCGTCTTCGTGACCAAGGACGAATCGGGGCGCACGACGGTGCGCGAGACCGTCGACCCCACCCCTGGCCGCTCGGCGCTCTCGGGCGCGATGTGGGCGGGGCTCTTCGGCCTCATCCTCGGCGGCCCCGTCGGCTGGGCGATCGGCGCCGGCGTGGGGGCAGGCACGGGGGTGGTGGCGGCCAAGGTCATCGATCACGGCGTGAGCGACGAGTGGGTCCGGTGGTTCCGCGAGACGGTGCAGCCGGGCACAACGACGCTGGCGCTCCTGGTCGAGGACCTCGACCGCGACGCGCTGGTGACCGAGCTCGGCCGCTTCGCCGGGGCCACGCTGGTCTACGCCAACCTCGACCCCCTCTGGCTCGACCGAATGCGGGAGGCACTGGCGCGCTGATCCGCGAGGACTCCTCGGTCAGGCAATCAGGGCTCGTCAGCCGGCGAGGCGATGGGCCTCGTCGTAGAGGGCCTGCACCGACGCCCGGAGCTGCTCGGTCAGCTCCCGCACGACGCGGCGCCGGACGCGGCCGCTGCCGTCGCCCGGCGGCCGGACGATCGGTTCCCCCACCACCAGGACGACCTTGTGGGGCCTGATCAGCTTGGACCCCACGGGCATCGCCTGGTCGGACCCTCCGATGCCGACCGGCACCAGGGGCACGCCGGCGCGGGCGGCGACATAGGCGGGGCCGTCGAACAGGTCCTCCACCACCGGACCCGAGCGCCGGGTGCCCTCGGGGAACATCACCAGCGGCTCCCCGTTCTCGATCACTTCGAGACACGCGCGCAGCGCCTCCCGGTCCGCCGAACCGCGGTGCACCGGGAAAGCGCCGAGCATCGCCACGAACCTCCCGCCCCACTTCCACTTCCAGATCGACGCCTTGCCCATGTAGCGCATGCGGGTGCGGGTGAGCGCCGAGACGAGGATGAAGTCGATGTTCGACCGGTGGACCGGGGCCAGCACGAAGGGCCCGTGGCTCGGCATGCGCTCGCGGCCGTGGATCTCGAGCCGGAAGTAGGGCCTGGCGAGGAGGGCGAAGGCGGCTCGGATGGCCCCGTACGCGGAGCGCTCGAGTCGCGTCGGTGGGTGGATGTCCACCGCCTCGACCCGCGGCGCGGCGGCACCAGCCGGCGGCGCGGGCGTCGCCTCGGTGACCTCGTCGGCCTCAGTCATCGATCCTCCGGGCCAGTTCGGCGACGATCTCGTCGATGGTCATGTCGCTGGTGTCGAGCTCGATGGCGTCGTCCGCCAGCTTGAGCGGATCGGCATGGCGTCCCTGGTCCAACGCGTCGCGGCGCGCCATGTCGGCGGCCACTGTCTCGTAGTCGAGGTCGCTGACCTCCGCCGCCCGCCGTTCGGCGCGTACCTCCGGGCGGGCGTTCAGGTACACCTTGAGCACCGCGTCCGGGAACACGACCGTGCCTATGTCGCGGCCCTCCAGCACCCCGCCCGCCCGCTCGTGCGCCCACTCCCGCTGGCGGCGCACGAGCTCGGCCCGTACCTCGGGGTTGGCCGCCACTAACGAGACCGCGCGCGACACCTCCGGGCCACGGATCTCGATTGTGGCATCGACCCCGTCGACGCGCACGTAGTCGGTGGTGACGTCGAGGTCGACGACCCGTGCCAGCTCGGCCACCGGGCCGGCATCGGCCGGATCGATCCCCCGCCGCAGCGCCGCGAAGGTGACAGCCCGGTACATGGCGCCGGTGTCGAGATACTCGAGGCCGAGGTGCTCGGCCAGGCGGCGCGCAACCGTCGACTTGCCGGACCCCGCGGGTCCGTCGATGGCGATGACCTTCACGAGCGGGCCACCCTACCCGTGCTTCCCCGAAGGGGACGCAGCCGCTCGAGGCTGTCCCAGTAGCCGGGGAACGTCTTGGCGACGCAGCCGGGGTCCTCGATCTCGATGCCCGGGACCCGCAGGCCGAGCAGGCTGAAGCTCATCGCCATCCGATGATCGTCGTACGTTGCCACCCGCGCCGGATGCGGGGCTCCGGGACGGACCAGGAAGCCGTCGGGCTCCTCCTGCGCGTCGATCCCGCAGCGGCGCAGCTCGCGCACGACGGCGGCGATGCGGTCGGTCTCGTGCCCGCGGATGAAGCCGACGCCCCGCACCCGGGTGGGGACGTCGGCGAACACGGCCACCACCGCGAGGGTCTGGGCCATGTCCGGCATGGCGGACAGGTCAACGTCGCCGAGCCCGCGCAGCTGGTCCGGGCCGATCACGGTGGTGGCGGTCGGGGATCGCTCGACACCAGCGCCCAAGGCGGCCAGGAGGTGTGCGAACCCGGCGTCACCCTGGATGCTGTCGTAACCCAGGCCCTCGACGGTGACCCGTCCCCCACAGATGGCGGCGGCCGCCAGGAAGTACGACGCCGCCGAGGCGTCGGGCTCGACCCGGTAGCCGGTGCCGCGATAGCGGCCGTCCGGGACCGCGAACACCGGGCCGTCGACGTCGACGTCCACGCCGAAGGCGGCCATCACCGCGACGGTCATGTCGACGAACGGCCGGCCCACCAATTGGGTCGTCACCCGCAGGCGCATCCCTTCGAGGCAGTGGGGCGCCGCCATCAACAGCCCCGACACGTACTGGCTCGACGTGTCACCGGGGATCTCGACCCGCCCACCGACCAGGTGGCCGGGCGCGACCACGGTCACGGGCAGGTGGCCGGCCTCGCCGTGGGCCTCCACCCGAGCGCCCAGCGCCTCGATGCCCGCCAGCGCCGGTCCCATGGGCCGGGCGCGCAGCGGTGGACGGCCGTCCAGCCGGTAGCGGCCGCGTCCGAGGCCCACGACCGGCAGCAGGAACCGGCTGGTGGTCCCGGACAGTCCCAGGTCGAGCTCCAAGGGCCCCGGCGCCAGGTCGCCACCGGTGCCGGTCACGGTGAGGCGTCCGGGCGCCGGCGCATGGTCCCCGCTTCGCCATCCGCCCGGGCCGGGCACGATGTCGGCTCCCAGCGCTTGCAGCGCCGCCACCATGACCTCGGTGTCGTCCGCCAGCAGCCCCCCGTCGATCGCCGAGATCCCCTCGGCCAACGCCGCGCACACCAGCGCGCGATTGGTCAGGCTCTTCGATCCGGGCACGGTCACTGTGGCGTCGAGCGGTCCCGGGATCGGCTCGATGGCGCGCACGTCTGTCCCGCCCAGGGGGCTCATCGCACCGGGGGCTCGACCGCATGCACCGACGGCCGGTAGCCCCGGGCCGCGAGGCCATCCCGCAGCACCGCGACGGCCGACGCCTCGACCAGCAGGATCAGCACACCCTGTGCTCCCTCGGTCGAGTGTGCGATCTCCAAGTCGATGATGTTGACGTCGAGGTCGGTGGCGAGGGTGGTCACGTCGGCCAGCACGCCCGGCCGGTCCGGTACGGGGACGCGCACCTCGCGCAGGTCCTCGGCCGTCCGGAGCCGCGCCGGCAGGTTGACCCGGGCGGCACGGGCCTGTTCGAGCGCCTCGAGCAGCCCCGCCCGGTCACCCTCGGCCACGATCGCCCGCATGCGCCCGAGGGCCGCCGTCAACTCGTCGAGCACGTCGATGATGGCGCCCCGGTTGTCGCCGCAGATGTCTGGCCAGATGCCCGGGTGCCCGGCGGCGATGCGGGTCATGTCGCGGAAGCCTCCCGCCGCCAACCGCAACAGCGCCCGGTGCTCCTCGCTGCGCACGTCGGCCAGGCGCATGAGCGTCGCCGCCGTGAGGTGCGGCACATGCGACACGATCGCAACCAGCACGTCGTGCCGGTCGGGGGGCAACGCCACTACCTCCGCGCCGAGCGTTCCGATGATCTGGCGCACCTGGGCGTAGGCGGCGGCGTCGGTGCCGGCGGCGGGCGTCAGCACCCACGTGGCGCCCTCGAACAGGTCCGCGGTGGCACCGTCGATGCCCTCCTGCTCCGATCCCGCCATGGGGTGGCCGCCCACGAAGCGGGGATCGGCCACGGCCTCGACGATCGACGCCTTCACTGAACCGACGTCGGTTACCGGCCCGGGCCCGGTGGCCAGCGCCTGCCGGGCCTCACCGGGGATGGCGCGCACGGGGGTGGCGACGAACGTCACGGCGGCGGCCGGGTCGTCGCCGACCGCATCGAGCGCCCCCAGCTCCAACGCCCGCTTCGCTCGGTCGTCGTCGAGATCACGCCCGGTCACGTGCCAGCCGACCTGCCGCAGCCGCATGCCGATCGAGCCGCCGACGAGGCCGGTGCCGACCACGACGGCACGCCCCGGCTCGTGAGGGCGTCCCAGGACCATCGGTAATTAAGCGGGCAGGTCGTCACGCAGGTTGCGTGCGCCCTCGAGGTAGACGTGGTGCAGCTGATCGCGGGGCACGTCGGACGTGAAGTGGATCATGACCCGGATGCAGAGTGGTGTTCCGCCCTCGATGTCTAGCTCGCGGGCGCAGATGAGGGGCACGTCGCCAAGCCCGAACTTGCGGGCCGCCTCCGCCGGGAACGCGGACCTGATGTCACCCGTGGCGGTGAACAACACGCTGATCAGGTCGTCGTGGTGGATGCCGTTGCGCTCGAACAGCGCTTCCAGCAGGGCGATCACGCGCTCGAACAGGTGGTCCTTGTCGTCGACGTCGACGGTGGTGGCGCCCCGCAGGGCTCGAACGGCTCCTGGCATGACGAATCGAGCCTAGTGGGCGGTCTCGGAAGTCATCGCCGCGCCTCGCCGGCCTCAGCGCGGCGCGGCCGCGGCGGCCCGTTCGAGGGCCCGGACCTCGTCCTGCCCCAGCGGCCGCCACTCCCCCGGCGCCAGGCGGCGGTCGGTGATGGGACCGATGCGCACGCGCACCAGGCGGCGCACCGGATGGCCGACGGCGTCGCACATGCGGCGGACCTGGCGCTTGCGGCCCTCGTGGATGGTGATCCGCAGCAGCCGTTCACCGACGAGGGAGACCTTCGCCGGCGCCGTGGGACCGTCCTCCAGGTCGACGCCCTCGCGCAACCGGCGCAACGCACCCCGGGCCGGCCGACCCTCGACCTCGACCAGGTACTCCTTGTCGACCCCGAACGAGGGATGCGTCAGTCGGTGCGCCAGCTCGCCGTCGTTCATGAGGAGCAGCAGGCCCTCCGTCTCGGCGTCGAGTCGGCCCACCGGGAACACGCGGGGCTCCGGGGGCACGAGTCCCACCACGGTCGGGCGGCCCTGCGGGTCCGAGGCGGTGGTAACCACGCCGGCCGGCTTGTTGAGCAGATAGTGGACCAGGCCGGGGCGGACCCCGACGATCGCGCCGTCGACCTCGATGTGGTCGACCTCGGGATCGGCCCGATCCCCCAGCGTCGCGACCTCACCGTTGACCCGCACTCGCCCCGCGGCGATCAGAGCCTCGGAGGCCCGGCGACTGCCGAGGCCGGCGCGGGCCAGGATCTTCTGCAGCCGCTCTGAGGGTCGATTCCGCGAATCACGTGTGGTCATCCGGCGTGCGCATTCAGGTTGCCTCGCCTCCGGCGGAATCGACCCTCATCAGGATTCGTCACTAGGGGCCGGGCGCTCGGCGTCCCCGTCGTCGAGCTGCGACAGGCGCTCGGTCAGGTCCTCGCCGTCGGGACGGAGGCCGTGCTCGAGCTGCTCGACCACATCGGCGCCGGGGACGAAGTCGCCGACGGGGGGCAGCTCGTCGAGACTGTCGAGCCCCAACTGTTCGAGGAACGCCCGCGTGGTGCCGAACAGCGTCGCCTGGCCGGGACCGGGGTCACGGCCGATCTCGGCGATGTAGCCGCGGTGTTGCAGCGTGCGCATGACCCCGTCGACGTTGACGCCCCGGATCGAGGCCACCTGCCCGCGGGAGATGGGTTGCTTGTACGCCACGATGGCGAGGGTTTCCAGAGCGGCTGCGGAGAGCTTGGCGTGCTGGCCCTCGAGCACGAACCGCTCGACGTAGGCCGCCTGGTCGGGGTGGGTCTGGAACCGCCAGCCGCCTGCCACCCTTACCAGCTGGAACCCCCGGCCCTGCTCCTCGTACTCGGCGGCCAGCTCGCGGCCCAGTTCCTCCACGATGCCGGGCCTCAACTCGAGGAGCTGGCCGAGCAGACCGCTGTCGATCGGTTCCTCGGTCACGAGCACGATCGCCTCGATGGCCCGGCGGGCGTCGGCCCGCATGTCGTCGCCCAGTCGATCGGACGGCCGCGCCATCGGAAGCTCGCTCACCCGTCGTAGACGTCGACGGTGCTGAGGTCGTCCATTTCCTCGACGTCGCCCAGCTCGCTGGCGCCTTCCTCCCCGCGCCACACGATGCCGATGGCTCCGAAGCTGTGCGCCTGGTCGAGATCCACCAGGCCCTTCTTGAACAGCTCGAGCACGGCCAGGAACCGGACGACCACCTGAAGCCGTTCCACCAGGTGCCCGGTGAGATCCCGAAACGTGGTGCGCCCCAGTCGCGGCAGCTCCTCTACCAGCTCCGTGATGGCGTCGGTCACGGAGATCCGGATGGGGGCCACGTGTTCGAGGTCGATGCGCGGCACGGCCTTGGGGACCATGGCCCGGACGAAGGCGCGGCGCACGTCCTCCGCGTCGACGCCCTCCAGAAGGTCGGGCATGAGGCCCATGAAGCGGTCGTCGACCCCCACCGTGCGGGCCCGGCTGCGGCCGGCTTCGACCGCCAGCACCTGGAGGGCGATGGCCGCCTCCTTGAAGGTCTTGCACTCGACCAGCCGGTGCAGCAGCAGGTCGCGCTCCTCCCAGACCGCCAGCTCCTCGTCGAGGTCGAGGTCGTCGCCGACCGGAAGCAGGCGCCGGCTCTTGAGCTCCACCAGGGTCGCGGCGATCAGCAGGAACTCGCTCGCGACGTCGAGCTCGAGCTGCTCCATGCGTTCCAGCTCGCGCAGGTAGGCGTCGACGATCGTCGCCAGCCTCACCTCGTAGAGGTCGACCTGCTCCTGCAGGATCAGGTGGAGCAGCAGGTCGAAGGGCCCCTCGAAGACGGGTGTCTGCACCTCGTAGGGCATCATTCAGATGATAATCACAGCCTTGTGGTTCGCCGGTGATCGGCCTGGAACGCGTGGCGGCCACCCAGCACCGACGTTCTAGCATCGGGCCTCATGGCCCGCGTGTTCTCCGGCATCCAGCCGACCGGCGAGGTGCACCTCGGCAACTACCTCGGCGCCGTCCGGCGCTGGGTGCGGGCCCAGCACGACGACGACGCCATCCACTGCATCGTCGACCTGCACGCCCTCACGGTGCCCCAGGACCCGCCGGTGCTACAGGCCAAGGTCATCGAGGCCACGCAGATCCTGGTGGCGGCCGGCCTCGACCCCGACGTGTGCACCCTGTTCGTGCAGAGCCAGGTGGCCGAGCACGCGCAACTCAACTGGGTGATGGAGTGCACAGCCGCGTTCGGCGAGCTGCGCCGCATGACGCAGTTCAAGGAGAAGTCGGACCAGGCCGACTTCGTGTCGGCGGGGCTGTTCACCTATCCGGCGCTGCAGGCGGCCGACATCCTGCTCTATGACACCGAGAAGGTGCCGGTGGGTGACGACCAGCGTCAGCACCTGGAGCTGGCTCGCGACCTGGCCGTCCGGTTCAACAACCGCTACGGCGAGACGTTTGTCGTGCCCCAGCACGTCATCCCGCGGGTCGCGGCCCGCGTCATGGACCTGCAGCACCCCGAACGCAAGATGTCCAAGTCCCTCGAATCGCCGCTCGGCACCGTCCTGGTGCTGGACGAGCCCGACGTCATCCGTCGCAAGTTCCGCCGGGCCGTCACCGACAGCGAGACCGAGGTCCGCTACGACCCGGTGGCGAAGCCTGGCGTGGCCAACCTCCTGTCGATCCTGGCGGCGGCCACCGATGACAAACCCGAGGCGCTGGCCGACGACTACTCCCAGTACGGCCCGCTCAAGGCCGACGTCGCCGAGGCCGTGGTCGAGCTGCTGCGGCCGCTGCAGAAGCGGTTCGCCGAGCTGGCGGCCGATCCGGGGGAGACGCAGCGCATCCTGGCCATCGGCGCCGCCAAGGCCCGGGCCATGGCGGGCCCCAAGATGACGCAGGTGCGTGAGCGCTTGGGGCTGCCGCCGCCCTGACCTGCGCTCAGGCCGTCACGGGCAACCGTCGGACACGAAGTGCCGGTCCTCGTCGCTGCCCTCGAAGTGGCCGCACACCTCGTGCTCGCCGTCCAGGCAGCCGCCCTCAGGCGCCTCGACGAACTGGCCGGCCGCGAAGCCGGGGCGAGCCACCACTGTCTCGGGTACGACCACGCAGTACTGGGTCCCCGACGACTCGGAACGCATCCCGGCCCAGCAGCCGCCCATGAACAGCGCGGCACCACCGACTGCCAGCCACCTGCCGTCCATCACTAGCCCCCTTCCGCGAACCAGCACCGACCAGGACGGAACGGAGTCTTAGCATCACCGAGAGCGGGCCGTCGCCGTTTGGCCCCCCCGGTCAGTCGTCGTCGGCCGCCTTCAGCGCCGCTCCCAGCTCGGCGTCGACGGTCCAGCGCTTCGGGGGCAGGTGGTGCTCGCGGGCCCAGGCGACCGTGAGGGCGTCGCTGCCGACGCCTGCCAGTAGCTCGGCGCCGATCCCGTCGTGGCAGAGGTAGCGGCCGACGCGGCCGACCGGCCCGTCCCGCCGACTCCACTCGCGGGCCGCATCGTGGCCGCGGGCCATGCCGGCCACCGTGGCCCCCGCACGCCGGACCGGACCGAGGCCGCTCTCGATCTTGCCCACGTCGTGCAGCAGCGCCGCCGCAAGCACCGGACGACTCGGCGCCGGGCCCAGCGCGGCTTCCACCCGGCGGGCGACGACGACCGCATGACGCCGGTCCGCGGCGCTCATCCGGCGCCAGAGACCGACCTCACCGGGCGTCATCCGGGCCACCGCCCAGGCGTCGTCCGCCGCCGGCGGCCCACCGGGCCAGAGCGATCCGAAAAAGCGGCGAACGAGGTGGGCCAGGTAGGCGGCGCGCACTCGCGCCCTCAGGCGTGATTGACGCAGAACCGGGTGGCGGGGATCGCCTCGAGCCGCGCCTCGGCAATCTGGTCGCCGCAGCGCTCGCACAGCCCGTACGTGCCCTGGTCGAACTTGGCGAGGGCCCGCTCCACCTCGTCGAGCTGCTCGTTGAGCTGGTTGAGCAGTGCCATGTTCTCGCCCAGCTCAGCGGCCACCTGACCCGAGTCGGCGAAGTTCTCGTCATACGACAGCGCCCCTCCACCACTGTCGAGTGCCGAGATCTGAGCTCGAAGCCGGGCGCGCTCGCTCTCCAGTTGTTCTCGGAGGTTAGACAGCAACGTCTGGTCGGGCATCACGACAAGGCTACCGGACCGTATCCACACCGGTGGTCGGGGGGCTTCCCCACCGGCAAGACGCCGGGACGTCGGATGGGCTGTCGCCCGGAAGCACAAGGTGAGCTTGGGATCGGCAGCGAGACCTTCACCTGAAGTGACGGCGTCGGGTGCGATGTCGACGTACCAGCAGCGGGGTCGAACGTCGTGTCGACCGGTCTCTGCGCACCGCGCTCGACCACTGGATGGTGGTGATGCCTCGTCTCATCAGGCCCCTTTCCGTCCGGCGCGCGGTCGCGGCGCGTCACTGACCCGCTCGATGAGGATCTCGGCCAACCGTTCGGGATGGCTCACCATCGCGTCGTGGGGCGCGTCCAGCTCGAGGTAGTCTTCGACGCCCCCGAGGTTCTCAATCGACCGACGCTGCTGCGCAGGCGTCATGCCCCGGTCCTTGCGGGTCAGCACCCACGTCCGGGGAATCCCGGGGTCAAGCCCTCGCCGGTTCACCGGCTCTCGCATGAGCCAGCCCGCCTCCGGACAGAGCGACGCGGCGATGACGCGGCGCTGCGGTCGATCCATCCCGTTGCCGAACGCCGTCAGGGCCACGAGGGTGGGCAGACGGGTGGGCGAGCGTCGGCGGGCCGTCACCACGGCGATCACCCGTAGCGGTCCGCGAAGACCGTCGACGACGCTGCCGCCCTCGGGCGGGACCGCGCAGGCGAGGAACACCAGGCGGTGCACCCGATGCGAGCCGAGGCGGGTGGCAACACCGGGGAGGACCACGCCGGCCAGGGAATGGCCGACCAGCACCACGTCGGTAACCCCGCCCTCGTCGATCTGCCGGACGACCTCGTCGACACACCGGTCAACGGTGAGCCCCGCGAGCGGAACCGGCGAGCTGCCACGGCCGGGGAGGTCGACGGCGAGCACGGGAACGTCAGGCGCGCGGCGGGCGATGGCGGTGACCGTCGGCGCCCAGCAGCCTGAGTGGTGGCAGGCGCCGTGGACCAGCACGATGCCGGGATGCGCGGATGGCTGCCGTGGCTCGCTTTGATCGCTCGCCAGGTCGACGCCGCTCATGGCCGGGTTAGACGGCTGGGACCGGCTCGAGCCCTTGGAGGAATGAGAACTCCTGAATTCCTCCTGCGTGCATCTTGCCCAGGTCCGTGAGATCCTGCGAGATCTCACCGTAGGCGCTCATCCGGTGGTCGAAGGCGTAGTCCCTGAAGAGAACCGCTCTCGCCTCCATGATGTGTGTGTTGTGTTCGACGAGGCCTTCTGCGCTCACGTATGCCTCGTGGACCTCACACTCTGTTCCGTCGTCGTTGATGAACCAGTCGTAACGAAGCGTGTTCGTGTCCATCTCTCGCGTCAACCGAACGAGCTCGGCCGCTTGTGCTTTGAATCCCTCAAGTTGACCGGGTCGGATCTTCAGACGAGCGATGACTTCCAGATGACCCATGACGCCTCCTTGGGTCGGACGCGGCTCGTTCACTCGCGGCGGCCACACCGCTACTGACGATTCGAGGCCCTGAAGAAGCGCGTACACCGTCGGTGCTCCCATGCGCTCCGTCACGAGATTGATGAAGTGTTGGGATCCGTCGCCGCAGATGGTCGCGTCGTGGTCGTACGCGCACCTCTCGAACAAGTCGATCGTCGCCTCCATGGTGTTCATCTTGTGCTCGATCAGGCCCTGTTCATTGGGGAACACTTCGTGGACTTCGCACTCCGTTCCGTTCTCGTTGATGAACCAGTCGCAACGGAGGGTGTGCGTGTCCTTCTCTCGAGTCACCCGAATGATCTCCACCACTTGGGCTTGGAACCCATCGAGTTCACCGGCTCGGATCTTCATGTGAGCGATGACTTCCAGCTTGCCCATGGCTTCTCGTGCCGCTCAGACGTGCTTCGGGATCCGGCCCGAAATGACGACCCGCATGACCTTGTGGGCGAAGTCAGCGGTCGGTTGGAACATGAGTGGGCACCCGCCGTCGATGACGGTGATGCCGTGCTCACGGCCGTACGCGGTGGCGGTCGCGTTTACGCTGCCCTCGCCGTAGGCCCGATGCATCCACACCTGCCTGATGCCGAGCTGCGCGCATTCGCGCATCGTGCCCTCGGCTCGCTCCGGCGGGGTGGCGATGACGACGGCGTCGACACCTCCGGGGATGCTCTTCAGGTCGTGATAGCTGTGCGCGCCTTCGACCTGGTCTGTGTTGGGGTTGACGGCGAAGCCCTCGTAACCCCGGTCACGCAGGCGCTTGTACACGTTGTTGGCTCCGTGTTCCTTCGGCCTTCGCGACACGCCGGCCGCAGATCACTGGATCGCGGCCGGCGACACTGAGAGAGCCCGGCATCTTGTCGACGCGGTGTCTACGACATCGTCGGGAACGACCCGTGCCCGCGCGTTGCACCGGCTCAGCCGCCTCCTCGTCCTCCAGGGCCAACTACTCGCAGCACCCTCCGTTCTTCAAGAGGCCCTCGACGAGGTCGGCGACGATCCGGTATTGCGCGCCTCCATCGAACGTGACCTTGTTTGGTCTCTCGCGCAGGTCGGCGACGTGTCGCAGCTGACCGAGCACGCCTGCGCCGCCCTCCGCAGCGCAGAGCTCTCGGGGCAGCAAGGGATGATCGCGGAAGCGTTGGACCACCTGTGCATGGCTGAGTTCCTCGCTAACCACGACCTCGATCCGGTCCTCGTCTCCCGGGCGGTCGCCCTGGACGCGGAGGTCGGCACCGCCCCGGAGGTGCAACATCCCGGCATCGCGACGGGACGGCTACCACTCGCCCTGACCCTGAAGTGGACCGACGACTTCGACCGGGCGCGGCAGCTCCTCGAGTCGCTCTGAAAGGACCACGTCGAGCACGCCGACGAGGGAGCGCTCGCGCCGGTGCTGTTCCACCTCGGCGAGCTCGAATGCTGGGCCGGCCACTGGGCGGCTGCGGCACGGGTCGCCGAAGAGAGCCACGATCTCGCATCACGAGCGGGCCAGGCGGTTGCCGACCGGCGCGCCATGACGCTCGACGCCATGATCGCCTCCTACGAGGGCAACGCCGACACCGCCCGCTCGATCGCAACGACATGTCTCGCGCTCGCGGAACACGCCGGCGACTCACCGGCCGCCGTCCGCTGCCTCAAGTCACTCGGTGTACTCGAGTTGTCGCTCGGCAACGCCGACAACGCCGTTGAACACCTCGAACGTGGGATCAAGATCGAAGCGAGCGCAGGCTACGACCCGGCGACGCTGCGGATCGTGCCCGACGCGATCGAAGCGCTGCTCGCCGTCGAACGACTCGACGACGCGGCACCGCTCGTCGACGCCCTCGCAAGTCGCGCCATGAGGTCGAAACGACCCTGGCCCCAAGCAACCGCTGCGCGCTGTCACGGACTCCTCGACGCGGCGGCCGGTCGACTTACGGAAGCAGAAACTGCACTCACCACGGCGGTGGAGCACCACCACCGGCTACCGCAACCCTTCGAGCGAGCACGCACCCTGCTGGCACTCGGCACCGTTCAGCGTCGAACCAAACAGAAGCGGACGGCGCGCGCATCCCTCCATGAGGCGCTGCGACTGTTCGAGACGCTCGGCGCAACACAGTGGGCCGTGCGAACAAGAGCGGAACTCGCTCGCATCGCCGGCCGCGCCGGCAGCCCGCTCGCGCTGACGGCAACGGAGGAGCAGGTTGCGCGCCTCGTCGCCGACGGTGCCACGAACCGCGAGGTTGCGGCGTCGCTCTTCATGAGCGTCAAGACCGTCGAAACGAACCTCACGCACATCTACCGCAAACTCGGCGTCACCTCCCGGCGCGAACTCACCGCACACCTGCTCCCGAGGCATTCCACCGGCGTCTCACCAGCGTAAGTGCTGGTCAGAGACTGTGGAGCCTGGCTCCATTCCTGGCGCCGCACGAACGAGTGACGTGGACTCATCCCGTCCGTCCTTGTCCGATCCCCGCTCCGGCGTCCGCCCGGCGTGCGATGGCGTCAAGCGGATTACGGACCTGCCGGCCCCCCGTATGTTGTCGGTACCACCTCCGCACGGAGGTTGCATGGATGCTCCAGCGCCGTCCCGCGAACGCGGTGCCCGCGGTCGAGTAGCGCCCAGGCCGACGGGATCCCCGGGCCTGCTCGAGCATGTCCGCCTTGTAACGCTGCGACAGCTGTTCGAGAACGTAGGGATGTATGTACATGGCTGCCTCCATGTTGCTGGAGCCAGCGTTCGCCCGAGGACGCAAGCCGTCTGCGCCTTCCGCCACACAACGCGCGTGATCTATGGCACACCGGGCTGGGGCACTCGCCCATCGGCTTCGCCAGGCGAGACCGGCGGCCTGGAGGCACCCGGCATTTCTGACCACCCGGATCCGTCAGTACAGAGCTGGACGTTTGGGCGGCTGGACGCGACCGACCTCCTGGCTGCGCAGCCGTGCCTGGACGTGGCCGGCCGGGTCTGGCTCAGAAAGGGCGGCGCCACGGTGGCGCAGTCCTGCGATGGCAGTTGCGTTGGCCGATGTGGTCGAAAGCCCGATCCAGGCCTTACGAGCGGATGCTCCGGGCGTACATTTGTCCACCGGGAAGTAGCGAAGTGATGCGGAAGTCGGGCGTTTGTCCGCCGCTTCTCGTTGGCGGGCTTCAGCATGGGGTCGACCGCGCCCCGGCCCGGGCAGTGCGTGACGCGGGGAATCGTGGCTGAGCCGCCCGAGGCGTCGTCGGCATCGCAGCCACCGCAGCCGCGGGTCGAGGCGGACGACGCTCGCCGGCCGGACGCCGCCGGCGGGGTCGACGCGCTGCTCCTTCCCTCTCACTGGCGCCGTGCCGAGGCGTTCGCGGTCGACCTCTTTGTCGTGGGCGGCGTGCTCTGCCTCGCCGTCGTGCTCGACAGGCTGACCGCTGCGCCGACGCTGGGCCTCGCCGCCGTCGCCGTTGCGGGATGGGTGTACTACGTCGGAACCACCGCCTGGCTGATGGACGGCCAGACCGCGGGCAAGATCATCTGTGAGCTACGCGTCCGGCGCCTGGGTTCGGGTTCTGCGCCCGACACGTTGCGCGGCTTGGTGTGGTCGGTTGCTCGCCACACCATCGGCTATGTCGTCGTCGACGTGTTCCTCATCGGGTC
>JBKPAA010000013.1:0-9814 GCA_046726215.1 Actinomycetota bacterium
GCGACGACCTCGTCACCAAGATCATGCGCTTCATCACCGACCACAACCGCACCGCCCGACCGTTCCGCTGGACCTACGACGGCACACCCCTCAAGGCCGCGTGACACGTGGGCGTTACTTCTGCGCGGTCGCACTAGTCCCCAATGGCGATCTCTCCCCCCACCGGATCGCGCACCCGGTTCGCGATCCTCGTCCTGGCGTCGATCACGCTGCTGACCGTGGGCCTGCGGGACGCGCCGGTCGTCCGCGAGGTGCGTGAGGGGGCGTCGGTCGTGCTCAACCCGGTGCAGGGGGCGGTGGACACGGTCACCGCACCGGTCCGCAACGCCTGGCACGGCGTGACCGACTACGACGACCTCCAGCGCGAGAACGACAAGCTGCGGGCCCAGGTCGAGGCCGCCGACGCGAACGGCGTGCGTGCCTCCGACGCCGAGCGGCAGCTCTCCGAGCTGTCGGCGTCGCTGGATCTGCCGTGGGCGGGCAACGTCAAGACGGCGACGGCGCGGGTCGTCTCGGGGCCGCGCTCCAACTTCAGCCACGCGGTCGAGATCGACAAGGGCGCCGACGACGGTGTGGCCGTCGGGATGCCGGTGGTCACGGGCGCGGGCCTCGTCGGCCGGGTGAGCCAGGCCACCGGGGGATCGTCCACGGTCGAGCTGCTCACGGACCCCGAGTTCCTGGTCGGGGTGCGCCTGTCCACCACGGGCGACCTCGGCACGGCCCGCGGACAGGGACGCCATGATCCCTTGTCCGTCGACTCTGCGATCAGCCCCGCGGCCAAGGTGCCCAAGGGAACCGGTGTGGTGACCAGCGGCGTCGACCGCAGCGCGTACCCGCCCGGGATCCCGGTCGGCACCGTGGCGGCGACCCGCCAGGGTTCGGGTGGGCTGGCGCTCGACCTCGATGTCGATCCGCTGGTCGACGTCGACCAGCTCTCGTACGTGTCCATCATGCTCTGGACCGACAAGGGCTGAGGGGGGAGGCACCGTTGGGCTCTCGCCGCCTGACGCCGCTGCGGGGCGCTCTCGTGGTAGTCGTGGCGCTCGTGGCGCAGATCGCGATCGTCGCCGACTTGCGGGTGGTCGGGGCCGTGGGCGACCTGATGCTGATGGTGACGGTAGCGGCGGCGCTCACCGGCGGACCTGACCGGGGCGCCACGTACGGCTTCGTCTGCGGGCTGGCCTTCGACCTGGTGCTCGACAGCCCCTTCGGGCTCTCGGCGCTGACCTACGCCGTGGTCGGCTACGGCGTGGGCGTCGTGTGCGGCGGGTTGTTCCGCCCCACGGGCTGGTGGCCGCTGGCCGTCGCCGTCGTGGCCGCTCTCCTGGCGACGGCCCTCTACACGGGGATCGGCCACCTCATCGGCACTCCGTACCCATGGGGCGACCTGCCGGCCATCACCGTCGCGGTGGGCCTGTGGAACGCGGCGCTCGTGCTGCCTGTGATGGCGGTCATGCGCTGGGTGCACAGGCCCTCCGAACCCGACCGCCTGGAGGTCGTCCTCCGGTGAGCCGACTTCGCCCGCCCGCCCCCGAGGTGGTCCCGTGAGCCTGCCGGGCGGCAACGGCGCCGCTATCAGCGGTCGCAGTGGTGGCAACACCGTGCCGCGACTGCGGCTGTCGATGATGGCGGTGGTCGCCACCGCGCTGTTCGCGTCCCTGTTCGCCCGCCTGTACGACCTCCAGGTGGTGGGCTCGTCCGACTACGTGCTGCAGGCCGAGGCCAACCGGGTGCGGACCGTCCAGGTCGAGGCACCCCGGGGCAGGATCCTCGACCGCAAGGGCAAGGTACTGGTCGACAACCGGGTGGCGGTGGTGGTGGGGATCGACCGGAACGTCTTCGGCGACCTCTCCAAGCCCGACCAGGCGGCCTTGCTCCAACGGATCACGGCCGAGCTGACCGCGGCCGGCCACCCGATCAGCCCCCCGCAGATCACCGAGCGACTCGGCGACAAGCGCTACAGCCGGTACGCCCCTGTGCCGGTGGCCACCGACGTCCCGGAGGAGCTGAAGATCTACCTCGAGGAGCATGCCGAGGAGTTCCCGTCGGTGGTGGTCGAGCGGACGGCCGTTCGGCACTATCCCTATGGCACACTCGCGGCATCCACCCTCGGCTACGTCGGCCAGATCAACGACGACGAGCTGACCTTCATCAAGGCCGCCGGCGATACCGCCAAGCCGTACACGCTGAACGATCACATCGGCAAGGCCGGCGTCGAGCGCACCTTCGAGCCGTACCTGCGGGGCACGCCCGGCGTGCGGCGCATCGAGGTCGACGCCCAGGGTGATCCCGTGCGGGTCATCAGCGACCGGGAGCCGCGGCCCGGTGACGACCTGGTGCTCTCCATCGACATCGATATCCAGGCACTGGCCGAGCAGGCCTTGCAGCAGGGACTGGCCGATGCCCGGGCCCGTCCCCCGAGGAACGGCAACCCGCCCAACAACGCCACCACCGGCGCCGCAGTGGTCGAGGATCCCAACAATGGCCAGCTGCTGGCCCTCGCGTCGTACCCGACCTACGACCCCACGGCGTTCGTCGACGGCATCGACGCCCGCGAGTGGGCCTACCTCAACGATCCCGCCAACGGTCAACCGCTGAACAACTGGGCGATCCAGGGCCAGTGGTCGCCGGGCTCCACTTACAAGCTGTTCATGGGGTACGCCGCCCTTCACTCCGGCCTGATGGGGCCCGACACGGTGTTCCAGGATGGCGGCGGCTACCAGATCCCCGGCTGCACCGGGCTCAAGTGCTACCGCAGCAACGCCGGCGGGGCCGCGCACGGGTCGGTCACCATCCGAGACGCGCTCACCGTCTCGTCCGACGCCTTCTTCTACTACGTGGGCGCCCAGTTCTGGCTGCAGCGCGAGCGCTTCGGAAACGAGGGCCTGCAGGGCCTCCTGGCGCCCTGGGGCGTCGGGGAGGAGACCGGCGTAGCGCTCACCGGCGAGCGCCCGGGGCGTATCCCCGGGCCCACCTGGCGGCGCGAATTCTGCAAGGCGACCAACTGCGGCGACCCGGTCTGGCGCACGGGTGACAGCGTCAACATGGGAGTCGGGCAGGGCGACGTTCTGGTGACGCCGCTGCAGCTCGCCAACGGCTATGCGACGTTCGCCAATGGCGGGACCCGTTATGTCCCGCAGGTCGCGCTGCGCGCGCAGGGCTACCAGACCGGCAAGGTGACCCAGGAGTTCCAACCCAAGGCCGCCGCCCGGGTCAAGATGACCCCCGCCGAGCACCAGGCGCTGCTCGACGGCCTGGCCGGGGTGCCCGTGCGGGGAACGGCGGCCCGGGCGTTCTCCGGCTTCCCGCTCGACGCGTTCCCCATTGCGGGCAAGACCGGCACGGCCCAGGTCGACGACAAGGCCGACACCGCCCTGTTCTCCGCCTTCGGACCGGTCTACGCCCCCCGGTACCAGGTCACGGCCGTGCTGGAGGAGTCCGGCTTCGGCGCCACCTCGGCCGCGCCCGTCGTGCGGCGCATCTTCGAGGTGCTCGCCGGCATCGCGCCCAAGCCGGTGGCCACCCCGAACGGACTGCCGGTCAACACCCAGGGTGGCGGGCTCAATGGTGGCGGCCAGGGAGCGTACGACTGAATGGCTCGCGGGACACTTGACCTCGGGCGCCTGCCGGCGCGTGACCGCCTGCTGGGGGCGCCGGGGGTGGGTCGCGGGCGGCGGCGTGACGACAGCCTCTTCCATCCCCGCGCGCCCGCGGCGTGGAAGCACGTCGACCTCGTGCTGCTGGGCTGCGCGTTCGCCGTGTCGGCACTCGGCGCCCTGATGATCCTGTCGTCGACCCGGGGAACCGATCCCAACGCCTATGACCTGTCTTTCCTGCGCCGGCAGGTCCTGTTCATCGGCATCGGCGTCCTCGGCATGGTGCTGGTCACACTCGTGGACTACCGGCGCCTGCGGGACTTCGCCTGGCTCCCGTATCTCGGCATGGTGCTAGTCCTCGGCCTGGTGTTGTCGCCGCTGGGGACCGAACGGCGCGGCACGCAGGCGTGGTTCCAGCTCGGCCCGTTCCAGCTCCAGCCGGCCGAGCTCGCCAAGGTCGGGACGATCTTCGCCATGGCGGCGCTGCTGGCCCGCTTCGAGCCGCCGCTGTCGGTCCGGCGGCTCGGCCTCGGCCTGGCCTTGTGCGCCGTGCCAGTGGGCCTGATCCTGGCGCAGCCCGACCTGGGGACGGCGCTGGTGTTCGTCGCGATCGTGACCGGCATGGTGTTCGTGGGAGGGGCCCGGATGCGCCACATCGTGGTGCTGACCGCGTTCGGCGTGGTGGCCGTCATCGGCGTGCTCAACTCGGACCTGCTCGAGCAGTACCAGCGCGACCGCCTCACCGAGTTCCTCGACCAGGACCAGGGCCTCGAAGCGGAGACCTACAACCTCGACCAGTCGAAGGCGGCCATCGCCTCGGGGGCCACGTCGGGGAAGGGGTTGTTCGAGGGAACGCAGACGCGGTTGGGGTTCGTGCCGGAACAGCACACCGACTTCATCTTCACCGCACTGGGCGAGGAGCTGGGCTTCGCAGGATCGGCGACGCTGCTGGCGCTGTTCGCGCTCATGTGCGTGCGCATCCTGCGCACCGCGCAGATCGCCAACGACCGGCTGGGCACGCTCATCTGCGGTGGGGTCCTGGCGCTGCTGGTGTTCCAGGTGTTCCAGAACGTCGGCATGACCATGGGCATCATGCCGATCACCGGCATCACGTTGCCGTTCATGAGCTACGGCGGCTCGTCGGTGGTGGCGTCGTGGTTGGCGGTGGGCCTCGTGCTCAACGTCCACATGCGCCGCTTCAGCTGACGTTCGGTGCCCGGATGGCGGGCCGATGGGGCCGCCCGCGGCGGCGATGATAGGTTTCCTGAACACATGGAAGCCGCCATGCTGATCATGATCCGTGAGGGATTCGAAGCGGCCCTCGTCGTGGCCATCGTCTTCGCTTACCTGCGCCGCATCGGTCGCCTGGACCTGGCCCGCTCGGTCTGGCAGGGGGTCGCTCTGGCGACGGCGACGGCGTTCGCCGTCGGCGTCTTCGTCCGGCTGACGGCGGGCTCCCTCGACGGTGACGCCAGGATGCGCGCGTTCGCCGCCATCTCGGCGGTGGCGGCCATCGTGCTCACGTGGATGGTCTTCTGGATGCGCCGGCAGAGCCGGCTCATCAAGGGTGACCTCGAGCACAAGGTCGATGCGGCCCTCCGGTCGGACAACAGCCGCCGGGCCATAGTCGCCGTGGCGCTGGTGGCGGTGCTGCGCGAGGGCATCGAGGCGGTGCTGTTCCTCATCGCCGCCGGGACGGGCGAGTCGGGGGGCGCGGTGATCGCCGGCGCCCTCGTGGGCCTGATGCTCGCGGCGCTGCTGGCCTACCTCGTGTACTGGGGCGGGCGATCGATGCCCCTGAAGGCGTTCTTCACCGTGACCGGCCTGCTGCTCATCGTCTTCGCAGCCGGCCTGGTCGCGAAGACCGTGCTCTTCCTGCAGATGTCGGGCGACCTCGGCTCGTTCAACCTCAACGGCGTCTACGATCTGACCTCCTTCCGCTGGCTCACGCAACAGACCGAGGCGGGCAAGTTCCTGGCCGCAATGTTCGGCTGGGACCCACGGCCCTCCATCGAGCAGGTGCTGGCCTGGGTTGCCTTCGCCGTACCGGTCACATGGCTGTTCCTGCGCCGGACCCCCGTGCGACGGCCGACGCCCCTCCAGCCGGTCCACGCCTGACGCGACCCGGTCGCCGTCAGGCCGCCGCCCCGGGCCCGCACATCGACCAGACTGGTCCGGTGCTGGGCACTGCGCCTGACCCCTCCCGCCCGCCGCCGGAACCCGGGACGCCCGGACGCGTCCGGTGGGTCCGGCTGCCGACGGTGGTGGGGGTGGTGCTGGCTCTCGTGTGCCTCGGCTTCGTCGCCGCCACGTTGGTGTCGCAGTGGTCGGAGGTGCGGGACCTCATCGCCAATGCCGCACCGGGTTGGCTGGTATTGGCGGTCCTGTGCGCCGCGGCCGCCATGACCTGGATCGCCTGGTGCTGGGAGGACGCGCTGGGCCTGCTCGGACATCGCCCGGGCCGGCGCCGCGTCATCGCCTGGTACTACTCGGGTGAGATCGGGAAGTACGTGCCCGGTGGGGTGTGGCCGGTCGTCGGGCGAGGCGAGCTGGCACGCCGGGGAGGGGTGCCCGCCAGCCGGGCCTATCCCAGCGTGGCGCTGTCTCTCGCAACCCTCTACCTGGCCGGGCTTGCCGTGGCGGCCGTGCTGGTGCCTCTCGACCTCGCCCACCAGGCCGAGTCGCCGGCGGCGCTCGGCTTGCTGCTGCTGCTCCCGCTCGGCCTGGGCGCACTCCATCCCGCCGTCCTGGGCCGGGCCCGGAGGGTTGTGGTACGGCTCACGGGCCGGGGCGGTGACGTGCCGCTGCCGGCCTGGCGGTCGACGGCCGCCGTCGTCGTCCGCTACGTGCCAGCCTGGCTGCTGATCTGGGCAGCAACGTGGCTGGTGGCACGCGCGCTCGTCGCCGACCCCCCGATCCTGCGCATCGGCATCGCCACCACGTTGTCGTGGGCGGCCGGGTTCGCGGCGGTGCCGGTGCCGGCCGGCGCCGGGATCAGGGAGGCGGTCTTCGTCGCCTCGTCGGGGATGCCCGACGCCGTCGCCGTCACCGTGGCGGTCGCCTCCCGGCTGGTCTTCGTGCTGGTGGACGCCGCCGGCCTGATACTCACCGCCCACTGGCACCGCGCGTCGCCACGTCCCGACGCCGGCTGACCGCTCCCAGTGCGGTTCGGGTCACGTAGGGGCGTCCCGCTACCCTGGATCGGACATGGTTTCGGTCTGGACGCAGCTCGAGTCCCACCTCGCGGACGTTGAGAAGCCCGCCCGCTACATCGGGCTGGAGCTCGGTGCGCAGCGGCCGGAGCACCGCCCGGAAATGGTGGCCTGGCTCCTCACCTACCCGGACACCTACGAGATCGGGTTGCCCAACCAGGGGCTGCAGATCCTCTACGAGATCCTCAACGAGCGCGACGATGCCGTGGCCGAGAGGGCGTATGCCCCCTGGGGCGACCTCGAGGCGGTCATGCGGCGCGAACGGATCCCGTTGTTCTCGGTGGACACCCACCGTCCGGCCGGCGACTTCGACGTGCTGGCCTTCAACCTGTCGGCGGAGCTGACCTACACCAACCTGCTCAACTGCGTCGACCTGGCCGGCGTTCCCGTGAGGGCCGCCGATCGGCGCCCCGAGCACCCGCTGGTCGCCGCCGGGGGCCACTGCACCTACAACCCCGAGCCGCTCGCCGACTTCCTCGACTTCGTGGTGCTGGGCGACGGCGAGGAGGTCGTATCGGAGATCACAGCGGTGCTGGCGGGCTGGAAGGCATTCGGTCGCACCGAGGGCAGTCGCCGGGCCATGCTGCGCGAGCTGGCCCGGGTCGAGGGGGTGTACGTCCCGTCCCTGTACGAGGTGGACTACGACGGGCCCGCCATCCGGGCCATCCGGCCGCGCCACCCGGACGTCCCCGAGCGGATCGAGAAGCGCACGATCGCCGACCTGGCGGCGTGGCCGTACCCCCGTAACCAGCTCGTGCCCCTCACGGAGGTGGTGCACGACCGGCTCAACGTCGAGGTCTTCCGGGGCTGCACGCGGGGCTGTCGCTTCTGCCAGGCGGGCATGATCACCCGCCCCGTGCGGGAGCGTCCCGCCGAGCAGGTGCGCACCATGGTGTCCGAGGGGCTGCGCCGCACCGGCTACGACGAGGTGGCGCTCACCAGCCTGTCCACGGCCGACTTCTCGGGTATCGAGTCGGTGGTGCAAGGCATCGTCGACGATCCCTCGGCCTGCGGCCAGGTGTCGGTCAGCCTGCCCAGCCTGCGGGTCGACGCGTTCACCGTGGGCATCGCCGCCCAGATCCAGAAGGCCCGGCGCACCGGCCTCACCTTTGCCCCGGAGGCCGGAACCTGGCGCATGCGCCAGATCATCAACAAGCTCATCCGGGAGGAAGACCTGTACGGCGCGGTCACCAGCGCCTTCAGTCAGGGCTGGCGCCGGGTCAAGCTGTACTTCCTGACCGGGCTGCCCTCGGAGACCGACGAGGACACCCTCGGGATCTACGAGCTGGCCCGCAACTGCGTCGAGATCGGACGGAGCTACACGAGGGGCGTCTCGGTCAAGGCGTCGGTGGGTGGGTTCGTGCCCAAACCGTTCACGCCGTTCCAGTGGTTCGGGCAGAACACGGTCGACGAGCTGTACCGCAAGATCGGGCTCCTGCGCGGCGCCACCAAGCGCACGAAGGGGCTCCAGCTCACCTGGCACGATCCGAAGGCGACACTGGTGGAGGGCCTCGCGTCCCGGGGCGACCGGCGGCTGGGCCCGGTGATCGAACAGGTGTGGCGGCGTGGGGGGACGTTCCAGGAGTGGAGCGAGAACTTCCGGCTCGACCTGTGGCTGGACGCGATGGCCGACCAAGGGCTCGACCTCGACTGGTACGTCTACCGCCACCGTACCGAGGCCGAGGTGCTGCCCTGGGACCACATCTCGGCCGGGTTGCACAAGGACTTCCTGTGGCAGGACTGGCAGGACGCATTGGCCGAGGTCGGCCTGCCCGACTGTCGCTGGACCCCCTGCTACGACTGCGGTGCCTGTACCGGCTACGGCATCGAGCACGTGGTGGCGTCGGCCGTCCCTCCGGCCGGCGGCAGCCAGGGGACCGGGCAGGACCTGTCGACCGGGCACCTCGCCGGGAGCTCCGTCCCGGTCGAGCTCCGCTCGCGCAGGCTGGTGGGGGCATCCCGGTGACGCTGCGCAGCCGCCAGGCGGAGCAGCCGGAACGGCGTGGGGCGCGTGCCTTCGAGGCGGCGCCTGCGGAGCGGGCGCGAGGAGCACGGTCGTGACCAGCCGCATCCGCATCCGGTTCTCGAAGTTCGGGAAGATCCGGTTCACGAGCCACCGCGACGTGGCTCGCATATGGGAGCGCGTGCTGCGCCGGGCCGAGCTCCCCATCGCGTACACCGAGGGCTTCTCACCCCGACCGAAGCTGAGCTTCGGGCTCGCCCTCTCGACGGGGTACGAATCGCACGGCGAATACCTCGACGTGGCCCTGCGCGATGCGCTGGGTGAGCGCGAGGTCCACGAGTTGCCCCGACGGCTCGCTCCGGCGTTGCCCGAGGGGATCGAGGTGCAGGCGGTCGTGGCCCTGCCGGCAGGAGCCGCATCCCTCCAGCAGGCCGTGACCAGCTGCACCTGGCACATCGAAGTGGGGACAACACTGCCGTCCGCCGTCGCGTCCGCGACGGCGGCTGCGCTGGCCGCTCCCGAGTTGGTCGTGACGCGTCAGCGCAAGGGACGCAGCGTCACCGACGACGTGCGCCCCGCCATCCTCCGCGCCGAGGTGCTCGGTGGGACGACGATCGAGGCCGAGCTGGCCACGCAGCCCCGGGGGCTGCGCCCGGCCGAGTTCTTGGCCGCGGTCGATCCCGGCTGGCACCCCGAGCGGGTCACTCGCATCAGTCAATGGACGCAGGTCGGCGGCGCCCGGCGAGAGGTCATCGACCTCCCGCCGGCAGCGACGCCGTCTCCGCACGCAGAGGTGCGTGCGTCATGAGAAGGGAACTCACCCATGGCCGAGAAAGCTGTGCCCGGGGGCACGGAGGCGCCAGAACCGGCACCTGAGGCGCCGGACACGCCCAGCGCGGCCGCGGGCGCCGCGAGCCCTACCGCGCCCGCGGCCTCGACGCCGCCGGCAACCATGTCGGCAACCGGCTCGGGCGACGGCAACGGCGCCCTGCCCGGCACGGCCGCCCCTGCGGCGGCGGGCCGGAAGCGCCGCCGCCGTGGGT
>JBKPAA010000014.1:0-48864 GCA_046726215.1 Actinomycetota bacterium
CCCCAGCACACCTTGAGGGCGCCGCAGGCCGGCCCGCCGCCCTTCGACCGGTATCGGCCCAGCAGGTCTGCGTCTGGGCCGGTCGTCACCCAGCCGTCACCGTGCTTGATCGCCACCTCGAGGGCTTTGGGTCCGAACGCCGACACGAGTATCGGAACGTCGCCGCTCGGCCGGGTGTAGATGCGCGCGTTCTCGACCGTGTAGTGCCTGCCGCGGTGGGTTACGACGTCACCCGTCCAAAGCTTGCGAATGACCTCGATGGCCTCGGCCAACATGCCGACGCGCACGTCAGCAGGGGCCACCGGTCACCGAGGATGTGCTCGTTCAGCGCCTCGCCGGTGCCCACACCGAAGCGGAACCGACCGTCGGGCAGCAGGTTCGAGCTGGTGGCGGTCGCCTGAGCGATGACGGCGGGATGGATCCTCATCGTGGGACAGGTCACCCCCGTCGTGATGGTCAGGTCGGTGGTGGCGGCGATGCCGCCGATGACCGACCACACGAACGGCGACTGTCCCTGGCGGTCGATCCACGGGTGGTAGTGGTCCGAGATCCATACCGAGCGGAATCCCGCGCCCTCCGCACGCTGGGCGATCTCGATCAGCCGGCGGGCGTCGTGTTCCTCGCTCGAGAGTGCGTACGCCAGCTCCGTCATGCACCGTCGCCTACCCAGTTCGGCCCCCCTGAAACTTGCGCCGGACGGCCGTGACCCCTCCGGCACATCCAGCGTTCACGGTGTGTGGCAACGCGGGTGGCAGCAAGGGGGGTGGTGGTGTGTCCGACGACGTGGAACCCATCCCGGCCGACGTGCTGTACATCGAGGCCCACCACCACGACACGGGGGCCACCATCGTCCTCGTCGGCGAGTTCGACATGACGGGCACCGAGCTGTTCTGGGCACATGTCAGCGGAGCGCTCGAGGCCCACCCGACGTCGATCACGATCGATGCCGGCGGCCTGAGCTTCATCGATTCGTCCGGCCTCATGGCCCTGCTGCGTGCCCGTGACGCGGCCGTCGACGCGGGTGTCGCGTTCGAGGTCCGCCAGCCGTCTCCCGCACTTCGGCGCATCGCCGAGGTTGCCGGCGTCAAGGACCTGCTGCGCGGCGCGTGACGACGCACGGATCGCCAATCTGGTGACCGTCGGCCTGGACAGCGGCGGACGCGCTCTCGGGACCAGGGGCGATTTGTTCACACCGGTGAGGCCGTCTACCCATTGACGATGCCGGACCGTCCGGCAGGAAGCGAGGATGTGATGCCTGGGAACGAGCCGACCTCGGAGCGCAATCTCGACGGCTACGGCGCGCCGCCGATCGAATGGGTGCGAGTCCGCGATGTGCTGGACTCACAGGTCACCCAGGGACCCGAAAGCGGCGGGCCCGGACGCCACACCTCCTGGTTGACGACGATCAATCCCGACGGCAGCCCGCACGTGATGCCGCTGGGCGTGATCAGCCTCGATGGCACCTGGTACTTCACCTCCGGGCCCGGGACGCGCAAGTCGCGCAACATCACTCGCGACCGTCGCTGCGTGATCAGCGTCGCTACCCACCCGTTCGATCTCGTGGTGGAGGGAACGGCGGAACGGGTAACCGACGCCTCCGAGCTGCACACGATCGCCGGGGCGTATGCCGCCCAGGGCTGGCCCGCCAGCGTGGCCGGCGACGCCCTGACCGCCGAGTACAGCGCGCCCGCCGCCGGACCCCCGCCCTGGAACGTCTACAGGGTCGTCCCGTCGACGGTGTTCGCGCTCGGCACCGCAGAGCCCTACGGCGCTACCCGGTTCGATCTCGAATCCCCCGCCCCCACACGCGGTTGACCGCGCCCGCGTCGTGGGCAAGCCTTCAGTTGTGGCGCCTGGCGTCAGGCGCCGCGGGCGGCGTGCGCGACCCAGCCGAAGGCGTTGGCGCGGACGTCGACGTCGCTGAAGCCCGCTGCGCTGAGCCGCTGAGCGACGGTGTCCGGGTCGACGGGGTTGTAGGTGTCGTCGTGATGCAGGGCCGCGAGGTCGGCGCTGGCGACGCTGTCGGAGGCCACGAACTGCCCTCCGCGGCGCAGGACGCGAGCCACTTCGGCGAACAGGCGGTCCTGCAACTCAGCCGTCGGCACGTGGTGGAGCATGGTGACCGACACGGCCCCGGTGAAGCGGCCGTCGTCGAACGGCATGTCGGCGGCGTCGGCGTGGACCACGTCGACGTTGGTTCCAGCGAGGCGGACGGCGAGGGCGGCCGCCAGTTGGTCGTCCAGCTCCACGGCCGTCAGGCGCGCCACGTCGAGCCGCAGGAGATCCGTTGTCACGCCCGGACCGGGGCCGATCTCCAGCACGTCGTCGCCGAGCCGGCTCCCGGCCAGGGCAAAGGGCAGGATCAGGTCACGCAGGATCTGGCGCCACTCGGCGCTGGCGCACAGTTCCAGGTGCTCACGATTCATGGCGGCAACGTACGGCGCATGTCCTGCGACGGAAACGCCGTACGCTGACGTCGTATGTCGCCAGACGGACAATCGGTCGGCGACGCCCTCCCGGCGGGTCTCGTTGTCGACCTCGGCCCCGGCGAAGGGTTCGATCTGCACACCCATGACCGGCACCAGCTGGCGCTCGCCGCCCGCGGCGTGCTGGTCATGACGGTTGCTCACACCTCCTGGGTCCTGCCTCACACCCGGGCGCTGTGGATCCCGGCCGACATCCCCCACTCGGTTGCGGTGTCCGGGCAGACGACCATGCTCAGCGCTTACGTGGATCCCGACCGGTGTCCGCTCGCGTGGGACGCGCCCACGGTCGTCGGCGCCTCCGGTCTCCTCGGCGAGCTCATCGCGCACCTTGCTCGGGACGGCCTGTCGGTCGAGCAACGGGCGCGTGCCGAGGCGGTCGTCTGGGACATCATCGTCCCGATGCCGGTCACGACCCTGTCGCCGCAGCTGCCCACCGACGACCGCGCCCGCCAGGTCGCCGAGGCCATCCTGGCGGACGTCAGCGACGGCCGCCCGCTGGCGGCATGGGGCAGAACCGTGGGCGCCAGCGCGCGCACCCTCGCCCGCCTGTTTGCCGCCGAAACCGGGATGGGATTCGGACGCTGGCGCAGCGCCGCCCGACTCGCGGCGGCCCTGCCCCTGCTCGCCTCCGGCACGGCCGTCGGGACCACAGCACACTCGGTTGGCTTCGCGACACCGAGCGCCTTCGTGGCTGCGTTCCGCCGAGAAGTCGGAACGACGCCGGGCGACTACTTCCGCCGAACCTGACCCCGGGTGATGACACGATGGCTCGCATGCCGGATGCGATTCCCCGCGGGCCCGAACACGGATCCTGGCGATCAGGACGAGGTGGAGCTGCGGAAGGAGGGCTGCACCATGGCCCTCTACGTGGCGATCTGCCTGCTTGCGGCGCTCTCGGCCGTGTCTGAGCACGGCGGCACCGACGAGCTCGACGCCTTCAAGATCGTGTGGGGGACCACGGTCGGCCTGGCGGTGGCGCACTGGTTCGCGTTCCGCGTCTCGGCGCGGCTGGTGGCGTCAGGAACGATCGTTCACGACGCGGAGGCGGCGGGAGCGCAGGTGGCCGGGGCAGGGGCGGTGGCGTTGCTCGCAACCGTCCCGGTGTTGTTCCTTCCCGAGTCGGTCGAGCTCGACGTCGCCAGGCTCGTCCTGGCTGGCTTCATCGCACTCACCGGATACGCCGTCGCCCGCAGCAGCGGAGGCACGCGCGGGCGGTCGCTGGTCTACGCGGCGTCAATCCTGGTCGTCGCCACCCTCGTCGCCGTCGTGAAGAACGTGCTGGCGGGCCACTGAACCGCGACGCGCGCTGCCGTCAGCCCACGCGCTCCCGTAGCGCCGTCGCCGTCCTGCCGGGGTCGTAGCCGGGGGCGACGCCCTTGACGATCAGGGTAGAGCCGTCGATGTTGCGGGTCCGCAGGGGCAGGATCGCCTGGTACGCGGGCGAGCGATACCACGCCTGGGCGGCGCCGACGTCGGGGAACTCGATGATGACGACGGTGCCGGGCCAGGGTCCCTCCTTCACGTCGACCTCGGCGCCGTGCACCAGGAACCGGCCGCCATAGGGGTCGAGTGTGCCCTGGATGCGCTCGATGTACTCGAGCACCTCGTCGTTGATCTGGGGGGTGCGGAGGTGGGCAAGGGCGTAGGCAGGCATCGGTCGCTCGTTTCGTGAGGCACGGTGGTCGTTGCCTCGACGATGACGGACCCACGTCGTGGCGACGATTACGTACCGGGTCATCGTCCTGGCGACTGGGGCTGTCGTGCCCGCGCCGCTGCTAGCGCTTCTTCGGAGGAAGCGATCGCGCATACGCCGTCCCGAGCCCGACCCACTTGGCGAGCTGACGCTTGGTCCGAACGTCGTTCGGGTCCACTCGCAACCATCCGTCCATCGCTCGGCCCCGCATCTCCATGGGACGAGCGTTGGTCGTCGCCACCAGCTTGTCGGACTGCGTCGGTTCCACGCGTACCAGCACCCCACCCTGGCCGCTCGCGGCTACCGCCATGTTCCCCCCGATCAGGAAGGCGAGCCCCCCGAACATCTTCTGCTCGGTGATACCGGGCTCACCGGCCAACAGCTCGCGGATGCGATCCGCGAGGTCCTCGTCGTACGCCATGGCGCAATCGTAAGGACCGGCCGTTGGCCAGGGTCGTCGTTTCGCTGGAAGACGGTGCCCTTCCAGCACCGCACCCGTATCAGCGACGTATCGTTCCGGGGATCCTCAGCTCGCACGCGACCTGGCGACTCGACGTGGCGCGACGGGTGGCGGCCGCCGATCCGGGCAACCCGAAGGTCACCGCCACCGCGGCGGTCGGGGGGTTTGGGCGTCAGCAGCTTCGCCCTCACCAGATCATCGGTCGAGCGCACCCCAGCGTCATCGGTGTGCCCCGCTCGGCCAAGTCGACCGTCTCCACGAGCAGCTAGACACGTCATTCGACGAACGCGCCGGGTGCTCGCTCATCGCCGTCCGTCGTTCCCGGACAGACCGTCGGGGATCTAAACGCCCCGGCTGGAAAGCGCGACACTGCCCATGAGCATCCCGCGGCTCGGGAGACGACAGCATGCCCATGTGTCTGAGGCGGCTCGGTGTCGGCGTCGCGCTCGTTCTCGTACTCGCGCCGATCGGTCCGATCGCCTGCGGCGACGACGACTCGACCGACGAAGCGTCAGCCGAGCCGACGGCAACAACGTCCGCACCCACGACCACGAGTACCGCTCCCACGACCACGGTGCCCGACGTCACCACCGAGAACGTGACCTTCACCACCGGCGACCAGGTTGCCCTCGTGGGGCGCCTCTTCGGCGAGGGCACCACGGCGATCGTGTGCTCCCATCAGCGGCGGAGCTCCAAGGCGGACT
Source organism: Actinomycetota bacterium (assembly GCA_046726215.1). Classification (GTDB taxonomy): domain Bacteria; phylum Actinomycetota; class Acidimicrobiia; order Acidimicrobiales; family VFJN01; genus DASQUK01. The sequence continues at coordinate 5,344 of JBKPAA010000014.1, forward strand.
TCGGCGCGGCCGGCCCACAGCTGGCGACCGAGGGGTTCATGGTGCTGGCCTACGACAACCGGGGCGACGGCGACTCGGAGCCCGGCATGCCGGCAGATCGAGTGCTCGACCTGCTGGCGGCCATCGACCTGGTGCGCTCCCGGGGCGCCGAGAAGGTCGTGCTGCTGGGCGCCAGCCGGGGAGGAACGCTGTCCCTGGTCGCGGCCACTCAGACCGACGTCGATGCCATCGTCACCCTGTCCGCGCCGCCCCCCGACCAGGGGCCCGCCGCCGTCGCGGCCGTTACCGAGCCGAGCCTCTACGTAAACAGCGAGAACGACAGGTTCGCCGATAGCACCCAGGAAATGTACGAGGCGGCCAACCAACCCAAAGAGATCGAGATCTACCCCGGCGCCAACCATGGGGTAGCGCTGTTCGACTCTGAGCCGGGCCTGATCGATCGCATCGTCGCGTTCGTCAGCGCACAAACCGCGGCGTGACCCGTAGGCGAGCCGTGTGCGCTCTCGCGCCGGCTCCGCTCAACCGGCTCAACCGATGTCGGGCGCACCACGGGCGTTGGTTCGTGGTGCGCCCGATCGGTCATCCATCCTGGGACCGAGCCTCGGCGAGAAGGGACGGAACGATCTCGGACAGCTCCTCGGGGACCCAGCGCGCGCCCTTGTCGATCATCGGGCCGCGCTGCCAGCCGCGGGCCACGCCGATGCGACCGCCACCCACGAGGAACACCTGGCCGGTCACGCCCCGCGACGCGGGGCCACCGAGCCACACCACGAGCGGCGCCACGTTGTCGGGGGCACGGTCGTCGAAATCTCCGGCCCGGGGCGCCGGACCCACGCCGCGGAGGTTCTCGGTCATGCGGGTCCGGGCCCCGGGAGCGATGGCGTTCACGGTCACCCCGTAGCGCCCCAGCTCCTGCGCGGCGATGATCGTGAAGGCGGCGATGCCCGCCTTGGCGGCGCCGTAGTTGGTCTGGCCGACGTTGCCGAAGATGCCCGACGTGGACGACGTGTTGACGATGCGGGCGTCGACCTCCTCGCCGGCCCGCGACCGCTCCCGCCAGTACTCGGCCGCGAAGCGCGCCGGCGCGAAGGTGCCCTTGAGGTGCACCTGGATCACCCCATCCCACTCGTCCTCGGTCATGTTGAACAGCATCCGGTCGCGGAGGATGCCGGCGTTGTTGACCAGCACGTCGAGGCGGCCGTAGGCCTCGACGGCTGTCCGCACCAAGCGCTCCGCACCCTTCCAGTCGGCCACGTCGTCCCCGTTGCCGACGGCCTCGCCGCCCGCGGCCCGGATCTCGTCGACCACCGCCCCGGCCGGGCCACTCGACGAGCCCCTGCCGTCGACCTCGGCACCGAGGTCGTTGACAACCACCTTGGCGCCCTGGCGGGCGAACTCCAGCGCATGCCCGCGGCCGATGCCCCGGCCGGCGCCGGTCACGATCACGACCCGACCGTTGCAGATCCCACCGTGCTTCTGGACCTCGCTTCGCTCGGTCATGCCGTCCCTCCCTGCCCGCTGCGGTAGCGCTCACGCACCACGCGCTTGTAGATCTTGCCGTTGTCCTGGCGGGGCAGCTCGTCGGTGAACTCGACCACCTGCGGGCACTTGTAGCGGGCCAGCCGGGCGCGGCAATGCTCGACGAGCTCGGTCGCCACCTCCGGTGACCCCTCCCTGCCGGGCAGCAGCTCGACCACCGCCACGACCCGCTCGCCCCACTCCTCGTCGGGCACGCCGATCGTGGCTGCGTCCCCCACCGCCGGGTGCTCGAGGAGCACGGCGTCCACCTCGGCCGGGTAGATGTTCACGCCGCCGGAGATGATCAGGTTGGCGCTGCGGTCGGTCAGGAACAGGTAGCCGTCGTCGTCCATGTGGCCGACGTCGCCGAGGGTGAAGTACTCGCCCCGGTAGGTGGACCTGGTCTTCTCCATGTCCTTGAAGTATTCGAACCGGCCGACCGCCGGCGCCTTCAGGTAGACGAGCCCCGTCTCCCCGGGTGGCAGACGCTGTCCGTCGGCGTCGCCGACCATCACCTGGCCGTCGGCGGGCTTGCCGACGGTGCCGGGCCGGGTGAGCCAGGTATCCGAGTCGACGTAGCAGCCGGCGCCCTCGGTGGCCGCGTAGTACTCCCACACGACCGGCCCGAGCCACTCGATGATGCGCAGCTTCACCGTCACCGGGCAGGGAGCGGCGCCGTGCAGCACCGAGCGCAGCGTGGAGACGTCATAGCCATCCCGTGCCTCCGGCGGCAGCGAGAGCAGCCGGTGGAACATCGTCGGCACCATGTGCGTGTGGGTGATCCCGTGGGATTCGACGAGTGCGAGCGCGGCCTCGGCGTCCCACCGTTCCATCAGGACGACGCCCACACCGTGGGCGATCGGCGTCGTGAGCGAGAAGGCGAGCGGCGCGGCGTGGTACAGGGGACCGGTGCACAGGTGGCGGTCGCCCTCGCGGTAGCCGAACAGGTTGATCGCGGTCGGTGGCGGTGTGTCGGGCCGGTGGACGCCCTTCGGTCGTCCGGTGGTGCCCGACGTGTAGAGCATCGAGGAGCCGAGCACCGGGTCGTCGATGTCGGCGCCTGATTCACCGGACAGCTCGTGGTCGTAGGACCGGAAGCCCTCGATGTCTCCACCGACCGCCAGCGCCACCCCACAGCGGGGCGCCTGCCGCCGGGCACCGATGGCGACGGACGCGAGTGAGACGTCGGCGACCAGAGACTTGGCCTCGCAGTTTTCGACGATGTAGCCGGCCTCCTCGGTGGTGAGGTGCCAGTTGACCGTGGTGAGGCGCCAGCCCGCCCGTTGACAGGCGGCGCCCACCTCTGCGAACTCGGCCCGGTTGGTGCACAGCAAGGCCACGCCGTCCGCACCGCTCTCAAGGCCCAGGCGCCGCAGGGCGCGGACCAGCTGGTTGGCCCGCGCGTTGAGCTCGGCGAAGGTGCGGTCCCCGGCGGGGGCGACGATCGCCGGGACGTCGGGTTGGCGCCTGGCCCACCACGCCAGGACCATGCCACGGCGGGCGTGCTCCAGTCGTTCGGCGGTCGAGGCCTCGGTGTCGGTGCTCGTCATCGCTCGCCACCGGCAGCGGGCTCCTTGGGCAGCCCGAGCACCCGCTCGCCCACGATGTTGCGCTGCACCTGGGCGGTGCCGCCCCAGATCGTGGCGCTCCGCGTGCCGAGGAAGTTCCGCTGCCAGCGGTCCGGCTCGTAGGTGCCGGGTTGCTGGTCGGGCATCACCATCGAGTCCGCACCCCGGATGTCGATGACCAGCTCGGCGAAGCGCTGGGCGTACTCCGACCAGAACATCTTGTTGAGGGCGCTGGCCGGCCCGGGCTCCTTGCGCGCCACCACCTCGGAAAGCGTCCGCAGCCCCTGGTAGCGCATGATCTGCACGTGGGTCCACGCCCACGCCAGGTGCTGGCGCACGCGCGGGTCCTTCTCCCGCCCAGCTTGCGGGCCCAGTCGTCGGCACCGGGCACGCGCCGGAAGGCCAGCTGCTCGGCCTCCACACCCACCAGCTCCTCCGGCCGGTTGGCCTCGAGCCAGCAGCGCACCTCGTCACGGAACGCCCGGGCGCTCGGCCCCAGGACCAGTTCCAGCGGCATCGCTCCCCCTCCTATGTGCCTTCGTTCCGTTGACTCTCTCAGTGCACGGGCTCGAACAGCGGCAGCCGGCGGCCGTCGGACAGGGCCTCCCAGGTCACCTGCACCCTGTCGCCCACGGCGACCCGTTCGGGTGGGCAACCCACCACATTGGACAGGAGCCGCACGCCCTCGTCGAGCTCCACCAGCGCCACCACGTAGGGCGCCTCCAGAGCCGCGGTTTGCTCCTTGTGCTCCACCGTGCAGGCGTAGACGACGCCGCGGCCCCGGCTCTCGCGCCACTCGAGCGTCGAGTCCAGGCACGCGGGGCAGACCTCCCGGGGGTACCAGATCGGGCGCTCGCACACCGTGCACCACTGCACCAGCAGCCGTCCCTCGCGGGTCGCGTCCCAGAACGGTGCCGCCACCTCGCTGATCGGCGGCTCGAGCCGGGTGCGAGGCTCGCTCATGAAAGCGCTCCTTCGGTGCCGAGCACGAGTGTGGACATCACCGACAGCACCATGCCCGACCCGTGGGCGACTGCGATCTCGGCGCCGCGGACCTGGCGGGGACCGGCCTCGCCCCGGAGCTGACGGGCGGCCTCCACGATCAGGAACATGCCGTACTGGCCCGGGTGGGTGTAGGAGAGGCCGCCGCCGTTGGTGTTCATCGGTAGCGGGCCGCCGGGGCCGGTCCGCCCGCCCTCCACGAACGCACCCCCCTCGCCCTTGGCGCAGAACCCGAGGTCCTCCAGGTGCAGCAGCGCCGTGATCGTGAAGCTGTCATAGCCCATCAGCACGTCGACGTCGCTGGGCTTGATTCCGGCCTGGCGGAACGCCCCGGCCCCGGACACGACGCCCGGCGTGACGGTCAGTTCCGGCATCTGGCTGATCATCGAGTGGTCGTGACAGGTGGCAGCACCGAGCACGTAGACGGGCGGCCAGCGAAGCTCGGGGGCCCGCTCTGCGGTGGTCATCACGAAGGCACCCGCCCCGTCGGTTACGAGACAGCAGTCCAACAGGCGCAGCGGCGACGACTGCATCGGCGACGCCAGCACGTCCTCCACGGTGATGGGGTCCCGGTAGCGGGCGCGTGGGTTCAGCGCCGCCCACGCCCGTGTGCTCACTGCGATCTCGGCGAGCTGCTCCGACGTGGTCCCGAACTCGGCCATGTGCCGGCTGGCCGCCAGGGCGTAGGGCCCCATCGGCATGCGCATGCCGTAGGGCAGCTCCCACTCGGCCATCGGGTCCGGCCCCGGAGGCCGCTGGAACCGGCGACTCCGCCCGTGGCGCCGATCGCTGCGCGGCGTCGAGGCGTAGACCCCGATCACGACCTCGCACAGGCCTGCCGCGATCGCGGCGGCGGCGTGCTCGACGTGCACCTCGTAGCTCGACCCGCCGGTGCTGGTCGAGTCGGTGAACCGGGGGTGGATGCCCAGGTACTCGGCCAGCCCAACCGACGACTGCGCGTGGCACACGCCGTCGACGTCGGCCAGCGTGAGCCCGGCGTCGTGCAACGCCTCGCGGATGACCTGGGCCTCCAATGCCCGACCGTGCGAGTCCAGCTCCCCCGTGGGCGAGACCGCGTCGGCCACGCCCACTATGGCGGCCCTCCCCCGCAGGCTCATCGACCCACCTCGTCCGCCTCGATGACGTGGAGGAGGCGGGCGAAGGCCGCGTGGAACGTGTCGGGCACGTTGTCGGGTTGACTAAGTAACACGCGCTCTTTATTTTCACACCGTGGCCGTGGTCGAAGCAACCGCTCCGTGGCCTATCCCGCGCCGTGGTCGTGGCCGAGCCGTGGACGCCTGACGATGGGACGGATCGCGGGTGTGACGCCCGAAGAGACACGGGAGCGACTGCTCGCCGCCGCGGTGCGGGTGTTCGAGTTCAAGGGCTATGGCGGCGCCACGGTTGCCGAGATCGCCAGGGAGGCCGGGGTCTCCAGCGGCGCGATCTATGCCCACTACTCCACCAAGGCCGAGCTCCTCGTCGACGCGCTCCGTGCCCACAGGGAACGGGCCACGGCTGCACTCTTCCCGCCCGGGCAGCGGACCAGCGTCGCCGCCCTGTTGGTCGCGCTTGCCACCCGCCTCGGCACCAGCGAGCAAGAGCCGACCGCACTGCTCGCCGAGGCTCTCCTCGCGTCGCGCCGTGACGCGGAGCTGGCCCAGGTCCTGGGCAGTGCGCTCGGCGAGCGGGAGCAGCTCATGGCCGCCCTCATCGCCCGGGGCCAGGCCGCTGGCGAGCTGACGGACGACGTCTCGCCCGAGGCGGCCGCCCGCTTCGGGCTCATGCTCGGCCTCGGCTCGATGCTGGTCCGAAACCTCGACCTGCCAGAGACCAATCCCGCCGAATGGTCGGCCTTCATCCACCGCCTCATCGCCGCCTTCACCGAGGAGACGAACCAATGACCCAGCTCGACCGTGACGTCAACAGCGTCGACGAGATCGTCGTCGACCGCGACCCCGCGGTCCTCGAGGCCGTCACCCACGAGATCGAACTGCACAGCGAGGTGCTGCTCACCTGGGACTACGAACGCAGCCGCACAGCGCTCGTGAAGCTCTACGAGAAGGCCAAGACCTCGCAGTGGAACGCCACGACCGACCTGCCCTGGGAAACACCCGTCGACTGGGACAAGCTCGCCGCGGAAGCTGCCACCCAGAACCAGCGTTTCCAGGTGCTGCGCCACTACGACGACTCGCCGCTCGCGGCATGGGGCGAGAAGGAGTGGCGGGCGTTCAGCGTCGAGATGCAGACCGGCGTGCTGTCCCAGTTCCTCCACGGCGAGCAGGGCGCCCTCGTGTGCACCGGCCTCATCACCGCCACCGTGCCGTGGGTCGACGCCAAGTACTACGCCGCCACCCAGGTCATGGACGAGGCCCGCCACGTCGAGGTCTTCGGCCGCTACATCCAGGAGAAGACCACCGGCGCCTACCCGATCAGCCCTCAACTCGGCGGGCTCCTCGACGACATCATCGCCGACGGCCGCTGGGACATCACCTACCTCGGCATGCAGATCATGGTCGAAGGCCTCGCCCTCGCTGCGTTCGGCTTCATGCACATGATGACGACCGAGCCTTTGCTCAAGCAGCTCCTCCGATACGTGATGAGCGACGAGGCCCGCCATGTCGCCTTCGGCGTCCTGTCGCTCAGGGAGTTCTACGAGGGCCTCGGTGCCAGGGAGATCCGCGATCGCCAGGAGTTCGCCTTCGAGGCCGCCGTTCGGCTCCGCAACCGGTTCATGGTCCAGGATGTCTGGGAGCGCCTCGGGGCCGACCCCAAGGAGGTCATCGCCTTCCTCAACGCTCACCCCAACCCGGGCCAGGAGATGTTCCAGACGATGCTGTTCGCGAAGATCGTGCCCAACATGAAGAAGCTCGGACTGCTCGACGCCGGCGACGGCTGGCTGCGCACGAAGTTCACCGAGCTCGGCATCATCCAGTTCGAGGACGGGACCGACACCAGCGAGGAGTACGCCGACCTCGACGCCGTCGCCGCCGACCGGGCGCTCACGGCCCGAGCCGAGGCCGGGGGGCCCTGAGATGCGCATCGGATTGCCCGGTTTCGGCACGAGCGTCGACCAGATCGTCCGGCAGGCCGAGCGAGCCGAGACCGACGGCTTCACCAGCCTCTGGTACGCGAGCGCGGTTGCGGGTGACCCGCTGGTGGCGATGGCGCTCGCCGGTCGGGCCACCTCCACGATCGAGCTGGGCACGGCGGTGCTGCAGACCTACACCTGCCATCCCGTCCTCCAGGCCAACCGGGCGGCGGCCGTCGTGTCGGCCATCGGCGTGCCGGGTCGGCTCACGCTCGGGGTGGGCCCGTCGCACCTGCCGGTGATCGAGGGCCTCCTCGGGCTGTCCTACGCCACGCCCGGGCGGCACACCGATGAGTACGTCCAGATCCTCGCCGCCATCCTCCGGGGCGAACAGGTGAACTTCGCCGGCGAGGAGTTCCGGGTGAACGCCGGCCCACCGCCGTTGGTCGACGGTGCCGAGATTCCCGTGCTGGTGGCGGCGCTCGGACCTCGCCTGCTTCGAGCGGCCGGGCAGCACACGGCCGGCACGATCACGTGGATGGCCAACCCCACCGCGATCGAGCGGCACATCGCGCCCCGCATCCGCAAGGCCGCGGCCGACGCCGGACGGCCCGAGCGGCGGATCGTCGCGGGACTGCCGGTGGCCGTGCACGACGACGTCCCCGAGGCCCGGTCAGTGGCCGCCGATCGATTCGCCGTCTACGGAACGCTGCCGAACTATCAGCGCATCCTCGAACGCGGGGGCGTGGCGGGGCCGGCCGACGCCGCGATCGTGGGCGACGAGGCCAGCGTCGCCGCTCAGATCGAGGCGCTGCTCGAGGCCGGCGCCACCGACGTGTGGGCCGCACCGTTCCCGGTCGGAGCGGACCGATCGGCCTCGCGGGACCGCACCCGCTCCGTGCTCAAGGAGCTCGCGAACAGCTAATTCCCCCGGCCTCCAGGGCGGCGCCCGTTCGGGCCCGGCGCCCCGGCACCCGGCCCGGCGCGGCCCCGCCGCGGGACCCGTTCCGGCGCCGATCCCTCGCGACCACCGCACAAAACCAGCGCCGGTGCGACCCCGGCAAACAGCCGCACCGCCGCCCGGGGGCGGGCGATACGGTGGCCGCGTGGTGAGTGTCGACGAGGCCGCTCGGCTGGCCTTGGAGCTACCCGAGGTGACCGAGGGCGAGCGTCATGGCAACCGCACGTGGTCCGTTGCCGGCAAGGGCTTTGCCTGGGAGCGCCCCTTCAGCAAGGCGGACATCCGACGGTTCGGTGACTCCCACCCGCCCGACGGTCCGATCCTGGCGGTGCGAGTCGAGGACCTCTCCGAGAAGGAGGCCGTGCTCGCCGCGCAACCCAAGGCGTTCTTCACCATTCCCCACTTCGACGGGTATGCGGCCGTGCTGATCCAGCTGAGGTCGGTCACCAAGCGCGCACTGCGGGAGGCGATCGTCGACGGCTGGTTGGCGTGTGCGCCGTCCGACCTCGCGGACGCCTACATCGAGCAGGAGCGACGAGCGGCCAAGCACCGGTGAGGGTGCGATGGGTCAGGCGTCGGGATCCGCCGGATCCGTTTCGCCCAGCCGCTGGAGGACATCGCGCATGTAGGCGAGGGCTTGGCGGTCGTCGAGGTCCTTGCCGTCGGCCTGGCGTGGGGCCGGGATCGGTCCGAGGTGGGCGGAGATCCTGCCGGCGGCGTCGGCGACCAGTCCCTTGTACGGCATGGCGTCGTCGAGGGCGCCGGCGGCGTCGAGGTGGTCCAGCACGCGGGCGGCCTCCCGCAGGTTCCCGGCGCTCGCCATCACGTTGATGAACTCGACGCAGGCCAGGTCGGCCAGGTACAGGTTGTCGTGCTCGATGAGCTCGTCGACGTAGGAGCGGAGCATTCGGAAGGCACTCGACCGGTCGCCCCGTCGGAGGGCAGCTCGCGCGTCGAAGGGGTTCTTCAGCGAATGCGTCCGGTCGGGGAGGGCAACCCGCGCCGCCTCGTCGAACAGCTGCCAGGCCTCGTGGTGCTTGCCCTGCAACGACGCCGAGATGCCGAGCTGGGTCAGTGCCCAGTTGAGGCAGGTCGGTGGGCCCTGCGTTCGATAGCGCTCGGCGCGCGGCATGAGCACTGCGTCGTGCTCCTCAAGACGACGGGTCAGGAGCAGGGTCGTGCCCAGCCCGGCGATCTCGAAGAGGTCGGCCACGTAGTCGTCGCCCTGCCCGCGCAGCTCGGCCAGGGCCCGCGGGGCCCACTGCGCCATCAGTTCGTGGTCCGAGTACACGAACCCGCGTGCGAAGCGGATCATGGGATGGTTCGGCTCGCCGTACCGACCGACCAGGCGCTCGTAACCGTCCCGGTCCAGGTGGCGCATGTACCGACGGGCGGCCCACGTGATCCCGAACGCGATCACCTCCTCGTCGCCCGGTGGGGTCATGGCGAGGATGCGCTCGGCCCAGTCGCCGATCTCGCTCTGGCTGCGCGCGTAGACCTCGGTGACGATGGGTCGGACGAGCGCGCAGGCGAGCCTGCGATCGCCGGTGGCGCACGCCCAGTCGACGCCGGCGCGGAGGTTGGGCCAGAGCTCGCCTAGGCGGGCCACGCCCTCGATCTCGGCGGGACCGGCGAGGACCCGACCGATCTGGGTGACCCGGTCGAGGCACAACCGGGCGTGACGCCCGGCGACCAGGTCGGTCTGGCCGCTCTCGGAGAGGTGCTCGGCTGCGAACTGGCGCACGGTCTCCAGCAGACGGAAGCGACGACCGAACGGCCCGGACTCGATGATCACCATCGACCGCTCGACCAACCCACCCAGCAGCTCGTCCACGTCAACGACGTCGAGATCGGAGTCCGCCGCCACCGTCTCGGCCGCGGCGAGATCGAACGGACCGGCGAAGATCGAGAGCCGCTGGAAGAGCACCTGCTCGGGCGGCCTGAGCAGGTCGTAGGACCACTGGATGGTCGCCCGCAACGTCCGGTGGCGCTCGACGGTGGTTCTCCGGCCGCCGGTCAGCAGGCGAAGGCGATCGTCGAGCCGTTCCACCAGCTCGGCCGGGGACAAGCTCGTCGTACGGGCGGCCGCCAGCTCGATGGCGAGTGGGACGCCGTCGAGGCGGCGGCAGATCTCTTCGACGTGGTCTCGGCTGGCGTGCAGGTCGAAGTCCGGGGATTGGGCCGAGGCCCGCTCATTGAACAGTTCGACGCCGGGTCCGGCCGGTTCCAGCGGTGCAACGACGATGATCTGCTCGTGGCCGTTGCCGAGGCCGAGACCCTCCCGGGACGTGGCCAGCACCCGGGCGTTCGGGCAGCCGTCGCCGACGGCTCGAGCGAGGTCGGCGACGCCGTCGATGACATGCTCGCAGTTGTCCAGAACGAGGAGGGCTCGGCGGGCCTGTAGGACCGTCACGATGGAGTGAGTCAGGGTCCGTCCCGGGCTCTCCCGGACGTCCAGCACCTCGGCGACCGCCCGGGGCACGTCGCCGGAGGCAGCGATCCCGGCCAGCTCGATCAGCCAGGACCCGCCGGCGAACTCGACTGCGGTTCGGCGCGCCGCCGCCAGGGCGAGTCGGGTCTTGCCGATCCCCCCAGGGCCCACCAGGGTCACGACCGGCGACGCGGCGAGGGCATCGGCGACGACCTCGAGGTCCTCGTCCCGGCCGATGAGCCGGCCGAGCCGCCGCGGGATGTTCCCGCGCCTGCCCTCTGCGGTCCGCAGCGGCGGGTGCTCGCCCTCGTCGAGCTGGAAGATTCGCTGTTCCGCAACCACGCCGTCGAGGCGGAACGTCCCTAGATCGCGTAGATCGGGCCCGTCGCTCCCATCGCTGGTGTCGAGCAGCGCCGCCGTCACCCCGGACAGCAGTGTCTGGCCGCCATCACCGGCCGCAGCGAGACGGGCCGCGACGATCACGGCGGGACCGAAGTAGCCCTTGGCTCGCTCCTGTGTCTCCCCCGTGTGCAGGCCGATCCGCACCCGGATCTCCACACCGCCGGGCCAGGGTTCGCGGCGGAGAGCCGCCTGGGTGTCGGTGGCCCACGCGACGCCGTCGGCAGCCCGATGAAAGGCCACGCCGAACGAGTCAGCGCCGGTCGCGAAGATGGAGCCGCCGTGGCGATCGACGGCGGCTCGGACCAGCTCGTCGTGCCGGGCCATCGCCGCCGCCGTCATCTCGCGGTGCGTGGCCCACAGGCGGGTCGAGTCCTCGATGTCCGAGAAGCCGAACGTCACCGTCCCTGTCGGGGGCCCCAGCGCCGAGCCCATCGACCACCGATCGACCCTCAGCCGCTCGTCGTGGCCGAGTATGGACGCCTCCAACTCACGCAGGCGAGGGCCGGGTTCGACCCCCAGCTCTTCGACGAGGTGGTGGCGGGCCCTGCGGTACGCGGCGAGCGCATCCGCCTGGCGTCCCACCCGGTAGAGCGCCGTCATCAGGAGCGCCCAGAGCCCCTCGCGGAACGGATGGTCCGCCGTGAGCTCGGTCAGCAGGCCGATGGTGGCCGGCGCGTCGGTCTCGACGCCCTGGGCCAGGTGGAGCTCGACCGCGCCGAGCCACTGCTCTACCAGCGCATCCACCGTCGCGGTGAGGCCGTGGGCATCGAGTCCGGCAAGGGGCGTTCCCGTCCACTCGGCCAGCGCCGCCTCGAGGTCTCCGGCGGCACGCAGCCGTTGGAAGCGCGTGACGTCGACAGCGTCCGCCTCGAGATCGAGGCGGTAGGCGGCACCTGTACGGACGATCGAGTCGGGGCCCAGGCCCCTGCGGAGACGCGTCACGTACGACTGCAGCGTCTTGTCGGCGGTGCGCGGTGGCTGCGCCGGCCACACGATGTCCACCAGGCGTGAGACCGGTATCGCGGATCCGGCCGAAAGGGCAAGCGCCGCGAGCACCGTCTGGCACTTCGCCGGACCGACGTCGATCGGCGCGCCCCCATCGTCGGTCGCCCTGACCCCACCGAAGAGGCGGATCTCCACCACCCCAGGATCCTGCATTTGGCCGGTTGCGTCACTCCCGGCCGCCGGTTGCGTCTCGGTTGAGCCCTCGCGGGCCCCCTCAACCGTGACCCGGGCGCCCTCCCACCGCGAGCCAACCCGAGTCAGTCACGGTCTCGACATGAGGCGAATCAGCGCATGGTGCTTCGATCATCGGATCGCGGCCGTCGGCGTCTGGCTGCTGGCGGTGGCCGCGGTCTTTGGTGCGGCCGGGGCCGTCGGCCCCGCCTATGAATCGGTGCTGGACATCCCGGACTCGGACAGCGCGGACGGCTTCGCGGCGCTCGACGAGCACTTCCCCGAGCTCGGGATCGGAAGCCAGTCGGGAACGATCGTCTTCCGAGCCGACCGGGGGGTGGACGACCCGGAGGTCCGGGCGGTCATGGAGGAGCTGTTCGCCCGGGTGAGTGCCGGGTTCCCCGACCGGGACGGGCTCCCCAGGCACCCGGGCATCAGCGTCGTGTCGCCGTACTCGCCGGAGGGACACGGCCAGATCGCCCGTCGGGGACCGCTGGCCGGCGAGCTGGCCTATGCACAGGTGAACCTCGCGCCCGACGTCGACATGGCCGAGTCCGCCCAGATCGGCGAGGAGATCGCGGCGCACGCTCCCGCGATCTCGGGCCTCGAGGTGCTCCCCGGCGGTGCCGCGCTCGGCGTGAGCGAGCCCCTGGACTCGGAGCTCGTCGGCTTGGCCTTTGCGGTCGTCGTGCTGATTGTCGCGTTCGGGTCGGTCCTCGCCATGGGCCTGCCGGTCGCGGTTGCGCTGGGCGGCGTCGGGGCCGGAATCGGCTCGATGCTCCTCCTCAGCAACCTCTACCCCATCCCCGACTTCACGCTGAGCGTGGGCGTCATGATCGGACTCGGAGTCGGCATCGACTACGCCCTGTTCATCGTCACCCGCTACCGCGAGGGTGCACGCGCCGGGATGTCACCCCGGGCCGCGACGCTCGCCGCCATCGACAGCGCCGGCCGCGCGGTGATCTTTGCGGGGATCACGGTGGTGATCTCGCTGCTCGGCATGCTGCTGATGGGCATCCGACTGGTCACCGGAGTGGGCCTGGGGGCGTCGGTCACCGTCCTCCTGACCATGATCAGCTCCCTAACCCTCCTGCCGGCGTTGCTCGGACTCGCCCAGGAGCGGATCGAGGTCACCCGCTGGCGCGGCCTCATCGCCACCGGTCTCGGGGCCCTCGCCCTGCTCGGGGCCGGGATCGGCGTCCCGCCACTGGCCGCCGCCGGCGCCGCCCTCGCGGCGGCGACGCTGCTGGCGAGCTTCGCCGTCCGTCCGCTGCGCCGGGAAGTGCCGCGCCGGCCGCACAGGCCGATGCGACAGACCGCTGCATACCGCTGGAGCCGCGTGGTCCAGCGTCGTCCGTGGCTGGCGCTCGGCGCCGGAACGATCGTCCTCCTCGTCCTGGCCTCACCGGTCCTCGGTCTCCGGCTCGGCGTCGCCGACGAGGGCACCTTCCCGGAAGCCACCTACACCCGCCGGGCCTACGACCTGCTGGCCGAAGGCTTCGGCGAGGGCTTCAACGGACCGTTCCTGATCACGGCCGTCGATGACACCGATCGTGGCCCGGGTCGTGATCCCGATGAGTCGATCCGGGCGGTTCGGGCACTGAACCGGACCCTGGCCCAGACCCCGGGGGTGGCCGCCGTCACTCCGCCGCTCCCCGACCGGCCGACCGCTCCCGACGCGTTCGTGATGACCCTGATCCCGACGACCGCCCCTCAGGCCGAGGCCACCAGCGATCTCGTGACCCGGCTCCGTGACCACGTCGTTCCTGCTGCCGTCGCCGAAACCCGGCTCGACGTGAACCTCACCGGCACGACGGCTGCCAACATCGACCTCGCCACGTACCTCGGTCGACGCGTCATGATCTTCTTCGGCGCGGTGCTGGGCCTGTCGTTCGTGCTGCTCTTGCTGGCGTTCCGCTCACTGCTGGTACCCGTCAAGGCGGTGATCATGAACGTGCTCGCCATGGCCGCCACCTACGGCGTCGTCGTCGCCGTGTTCCAGTGGGGCCGGGGCGGGCGACTCCTCGGCATCGCCGACGCCCCCATCGAACCATTCATCCCCATGATCCTGTTCGCCATCGTCTTCGGCCTGTCGATGGACTACGAGGTGTTCCTGCTCTCCCGGGTGCGGGAGCAGTACGTCCGAACCCACGATGCCGTCGAGTCCGTGGCCGACGGACTGGCAGCAACCGCTCGGGTGATCACCGCAGCCGCCGCCATCATGGTCGTGGTGTTCGGCTCGTTCATCGTCGAGGACAACCGCGTCCTCAAGATGTTCGGCTTGGGTCTGGCCGTAGCCGTCCTGCTGGACGCGACGCTGATCCGCATGCTGCTGGTGCCGGCGACCATGGAGCTGCTAGGCGCCAGGAACTGGTGGCTGCCCAGGTGGCTCGATCGCCTCCTTCCCCACCTGAACGTCGAACGCGACCGCCAACACCGTGGTGCTACTGGCCGCGACCGGACCGACGGACCCGAGCCCGAGCCACGTCCGCCCATCGGCGTTCCTCTACCGGTCGCGAGACCCGCCGACCGATCGCTCGTCCGACGCTGACGGGTGCGAGCCGACCCGGCAGGGGCCTCGCCGGAGTCACCAATAGGTACCGACGGGCCTCACCTCGACACCAGCGCCGTGGCGGGCCAGACAATGCGTACGCTTCACGAGTGGTCCGACAACGCGATCGACTGGGGCCCCTCCAAGGACGTCACCCTGCGGACGGTCGTCCAATAGACCGGATCCAGCGACGGGGTCGCCGACGCGATCGCGCATCCCTTCGCGGGCTTCGTGATCGGCCTCGTGCGGTGAGGGGACCCGGCTGATGCGAAGCGTTCGAACGCCGACCGTCGACGATGTCGTCGCTGCGGCTGCCGTCGTGGGACGGCACGTCGCGCGCACGCCGATCGTCACCAGCCCTGCCCTCGGCGCCCGTGTCGTGCTCAAGCTCGAGACATTCATGCCAACTGGTTCGTTCAAGGTGCGGGGGGCACTCGTGGCGGTGGCGAAGGTGATGGATCAGAAGCCCGCCCGGCGGGTCGTCACCGCCTCTGCGGGCAACCACGGCCTCGGCGTCGCGTACGCCGCGAGCGTCTACGGTGCGCAGGCGACGATCGTCGTTCCCGAGACCGCCAGCGCCGCGAAGCGTGAGGCGCTCGCCCGATTCGACGTGACGGTGCTACCGACCGGTTCGAGCTATGACGACGCCGAAGCGCGTGCGCTCGAGCTGTCGGAAGCCGGCGCCGCCTTCGTGTCGGCCTACAACGATCCGCACACGATCGCGGGGCAGGGTACGATCGCTACCGAGCTGTTCGACCAGGTCGATGGCCTAGGCACGATCGTGGTCCCGGTCGGCGGAGGTGGCCTCATCTCGGGTGTCGCCCTGGCGGCTGCCGCGCGCGAAGGCGTTCGCGTCGTCGGCGTCCAAGCCGAGGCGTCGCCAGCGATGCTCGTCGCGGTCGAACACGGAGGTCCCCGACCGATCGACGTGCAGCCGACGCTCGCCGACGGTTTGGCCGGGAACCTCGAACCGGACAGCGTCACCGTCGATCTCGTGCGCCGTCATGTCGACGACATCGTCACGGTCAGCGAGGACGAGATCGCCGATGCGATGCGCTTCCTCGTGCGCCAGCACGGCGTGGTGGTGGAGGGGGCGGGCGCGGTCGGGGTCGCTGCTCTGCTGCAGGGTCGAATCCCCGTCGACGCCCAGCCCACTGCGGTGCTGCTCACGGGCCGCAACATCTCCTTGGACGTACTCGGTGGTGTCCTCACACCTTGAGCGTGCGGGGCGTCATGCCGCCGCTGATAGATCAACGGGTCCCGTCAGGTTCGTTCGGGGCGTCTCGACGACGCCTCATGCGGTGGATGCACGTAGCTCGGGGAGCAGCTCCAGGTAGGCGTCGAGATCACGATCGCTCCAGGGCGCTCGCAAGGCCACGTTCACGTCGTCCGCGCCGGCGTCGACGTACCGCGAGATCGTCTCGCCAGCGGCCCCCGGCGGTCCGCCCAGCGAACCCTCCCGCACGAAGGGCGCGAGCGGCCCCCACCCCTGGGCCTCGATGACGCTGTCGACGGTCGCCGACCCGGTGCTGACCGCGAAGATCAGATTGACGCTGCGGCGCAGCGTCCGGGGGTCGCGTCCCGCCTCCACGCACCGCTCGTCGGCCACCTCGTTGAGGCGGGCATACGTTTCGGGGGACACGTAGGCCGCGTTCCAGCCGTCGGCGTGGTGCGCCGCGATGCGAAGCGTCCGCCTCTGGCCCGTACCGCCGACCCATATCGGTAGGCGAGGCTGGATGGGCGGCGGCAGGCAGGACGCATCGTGCAGGCGGACGTAGGGCCCTTGGTGGCTGGTTCGCGGCTGCGTCAGGAGGCCCCGTATGGCCGGCAGCGCATCCTCGAGCATGTCAAGCCGTTCGCCGGCGGTGGGAAAGGCGTAGCCGTACGCCTCGGCCTCCCACTGATGCCACCCCGCACCGAGCCCGAGCTCGAATCGGCCGCCCGAGATGTGGTCGATGGTGGAGGCCACCTTGGCCACGAGGCCCGGGTTGCGGTAGAGCACGCAGAACACGAGACAGCCGAGGCGAGCATGCCGGGTCTCAGCCGCCAGGGCGCCCAGCGTGGCGACCGCCTCGAAGTGATCGATGGTGCCACCCGCCGGCGGGGCCTCGTAGAAGTGATCCCACACCGAGATCCAATCCACCCCGGCGTCATCGAGCCGGCGCCAGAGGGCCCGCAGTCCGGGCATGTCGAGCCCCTGCTGACCGATGTGCACGCCCAGCCTGGTCATCGATTCCCCCTTTGGATCCGCGGGCCGCCGTGCCGTCGGCATGCCAATGACGGGCACGTGACCTCAACCTACGCTGGTCAAGCCCTGTTCGAGCGGTGCGCCGCCCGACGGAGTTATGCCATGGAGGGACCGATGCCGCCGTACACCCGCGGGCTTCACCAGTTGAGCGACTCGTGCTTTGCGTGGTTCGAGCCCGACGGAACCTGGGGATTCAGCAACGCCGGGCTCATTCGGGGGGAGGGTGCCTCGGTGCTCGTGGACACGCTCTTCGACGTTCCGATGACCCGCGTCATGTTGGACGGGATGCGCGCGGTGACCGAGTCCCGGCCGATCGCCACGGTCGTCAATACCCATGCAAACGGCGATCACTGGTACGGCAACCAGCTGCTAGGGCACTGCGAGATCGTCGCTTCGAGGGCGACCGCGGCCGAGATGCCGGCTGTTCCACCCGCCCTCCTGACAAGGCTCCGCGAGCTGCCGGGCACGGTCGGGGAGTTCGCGCGAGCGATCTTCGGTCCGTTCGACTGGAGCGAGTTCGAGGCCACCTTGCCCACCAAGACGTTCAACGGCTGGCTCGACCTCACCGTCGGTGGGGTCGGGGTACAGCTCATCGAGGTCGGGCCGGCGCACACCAGCGGCGACGTGATCGCGTACGTGCCCTCGGACAAGACGGTGTACACAGGCGACATCGTGTTCGTCGGAGGGACGCCGGTCGTGTGGGCCGGCCCGATAGCGAACTGGGTCCGCGCGTGCGACACGATCCTCGCCCTCGATGCCGACGTGGTGGTGCCGGGGCACGGACCTGCGACCGACAAGAGCGGCGTGCTGGACGTCAGGGACTACCTGGTGTTCGTCGAGGGCGAGGCCACCGCACGCTTCCACGCGGGGATGAACGCCGCCGACGCGGCGGCCGACATCGATCTCGGCCGCTTCGGTGGCTGGAGCGAGCACGGCCGCCTGGCTCAGAACGTGGTGGCCGTGTACAAGCAGCTCGACCCCTCGCTCCCGCCTGTCGACGTCGTCGAGGTGTTCCGCCGAATGGCGGCGCTCGAGGGCGCCGCCAGGTGACGATGCGCATCCCGCCGATGGCGTCCGCGCCAGGAGGTAGGAATCATGAGCTTTGACACACCGCCGGGCACCCGGGGCGCCCGCGTGCCTGGAGGCTCCGGCGGGCTCTCGAGGTGGTTCGGTCGCTTGATGAGCAAGCGCCACCGCCGCAAGGGCTACAAGTTCATGGGGATGGACGTGCTGTTCCTCACCACGATCGGCCGGAAGACCGGGGAGCGGCGTGAGACCCCCGTCGCGTGGTTCCCGGACGGAGAACGGGCCTGGCTGATCGTCGCCTCCGCGGCGGGAGCCGCCCGCAATCCCGGTTGGTACCGCAACCTCGCCGCGCATCCCGATCAGGTGTGGATCGAGCTTCCGGGCGGGCCGGCGCTGCACGTCGCGGCGGAACAGCTCGAGGGCCCTCGCCGCGATGAAGCCTGGAGCCGGATCGCGCGGGCGCAACCTCGGTATGCGAAGTACCAGGAGAAGACGGACAGGCTGCTCCCGGTCATCCGCCTCACGCCGGCCCCGCCCGCCTGACCTGTGCCCAACCGTCTACGCCTTTGACCTCAGGCGCCTATGGGCGGGGCCGGCGACGCTGCCATCTCGAGCGACGCGCGGTCCCAGCCGGCCAGCTCGGCGGCGGCTTCGTAGGTGGTCTGGCAGAACGACAGCAGCGCCGCGTCCGGGTCCGACGCGGTGCGCACCGCGGCGTAGGGCAACAGGAACTCTCCGAGATTGTCGTCGTAGTAGGCGGCAGCCGGCTCGACATGCCAGTCGCCGAACCCGTCGGGCTCCGGGTAGGCATAGGCGTAGAAGGAGCCGTCGTCGCCGACGCCGGGCCAGTAGCCGCAGCTGGACACCTCGTGGCTGTAGGCCAACTCCTGGACCCAGTCCGGGCAGTTGGGGACGCCGCCCGGATGCCTGGGGGCCGGGCGACCCGAGAACCGCGTGGTGCACAGGTCGGCTCCGCCCCAGAAGAAGTGAACGGGGCTGGCCTTGCCGATGAACCGGGCTCGGAATTGGAGCAGCACCCGATGAACCTGAACGAGCGCGAGCCAGAAGCGGTTCGCGGCGTCGGCGTCGTACGACCGGTGGACCTCATCCTGGTCGAACGGGATCGCCACCGCGACCTCGGATGGGCGGGCGATGAAATGGACCTCCACCCCGAGTTCGTCGAGCGCCGCCATCGTGGCCGCGTAGAAGCTCGCCACCGACCGGGGCTCGAGGCCGACGTGTCGTCGCTCGCCATCGGTCGTTCGCAGTTCGAGCACGTGGTCGATGAAGTCGAACCCCATCTCCAGACCCTGGCCGCCGGCGTGCATGAGCGAGGTCGTGAGCCCGCGCCCGGAGACATAGAGGGGGACCTGCCACCAGTGGTTGATCATCGGTGTGAGACCGAGGCGGACCTTGCCGACGATCTGGGTCCACAGGTGCAGCGTGTCGCGGGTGTCGTCCCATCGCGATACCGACAGGTCGGGCCAGGCACCGGGCGCGAGCTCGGTGGCGCCCATGCGATCGATGCTGTCTATGTCGTCCATCGGGGTCCTCCCTGACCTGATCGCGGCGGCTGCTCGGACCAGGTCTACAGCCGCCGGCGTTGCGGAACAGCGCGTGCGGTCCGGCGGCGTGTTGGCCCGGGATTCGCCGCGTCCACTCGCCGAGCACCCCTGGCTCGCAGCGCCGCCCTGACGTAGGTTGAGATGTCAAGCCCACCGCCGAGGGCCCCGAGAGGTTCTCGGCATCAACGTCCTCGGTGTCCCGCTGACTAGCCGGGAGGTAATCCAGGGGCACCGCGAGGTTTGAGCGCGCTCTGCCATGACCCGGCGGGCGTCAGTTACCGACGCTCCGTCGGTGCCGCTGGCGCGCCGCAGCGGCCCGCAGGCGGCCCGGAGGGGGAGCACGACGACCCGTGCGAAGCGTCAGACAGAGACCGCGGGCAAGGGCTGTCCGCGAGCGGGCACCCGGTGCGTCGGGAGCCGATGGGCGGCGTGTGCGGCTCCGGGAATGTCCCGTGCTCGCCATCCTCCTGGCCGCGTTGCTCACCGCCTGCGGGGGTGACACCCCGTCCGTGCTCGACCCGCGCTCGCACGATGCGCGGCGGGTGGAGGGACTGTGGTGGGTCCTGTTCTGGATCTCGTGCGTCGTCGTCGCGGTGGTGACCGGCTTTCTGCTAGCGGCGGCACGCCGCCGACGGGCCGAGCTGCACGTCGATGACCACATCGACACGCGGGCGGTGCCGTGGGGCGACCGGTTCGTGGTCATCGCCGGCGCGGCGATCCCGGGCGGGATCCTGGCGGGGACGTTCGCGTTCTCGTTGGTGGTGCTGAACGACATGGGTTCCGCCGACGATCGAACCCTCGAGGTCGAGGTGGTGGGCCATACGTGGTGGTGGGAGGTCCGCTACCCGAACGGGGCGGTCACCGCCAACGAGATCCGCATCCCGGTGGGCGAGACGGTGGAGCTCGCGCTGCCGACCGCCGACGTCATCCACAGCTTCTGGGTGCCGGAGTTGCAGGTGAAGAAGGACCACATCCCCGGTGCCGACAACCGGTTGTCGGTTGTCGCCGACCATGCCGGTGCCTTCCGCGGGCAGTGCGCGGAGTTCTGTGGCCTCCAGCACGCGCACATGGAGATCCTGGTCAAGGCGATGCCGGCCAGTGAGTTCGACGACTGGCTCGAGCACGAAGCCAGGCCAGCGACAGAGCCGGAGGCGAGCGAAGCCCAGGACGGTCGCCGGATCTTCGAGCGTGCCTCGTGCGCCGGGTGCCACACGATCAGGGGAACCTCGGCGGACGGCACTCTCGGCCCCGATCTCACCCACCTGGCCGACCGCGAGACGCTTGGGGCCGGCGTCGCGCCGCTCACTCCGGCGAACCTCGCCGACTTCATCACCGACGCGCAGGACGACAAGCCCGGCGCGAGCATGCCCCCGACCGAGCTCACCCGAGAGCAGGTCGACGCAGTCGTCGCCTACCTGACGGGGCTGGAGTAGCGCCCGCATGACGACGACCGCGGCACCCGAAGCGACGACGGTCTCGACCGTCGAGCGGCTGGAGGCGGTGTGGGCGGAGCCGCCGGGCCTGGGATCGTGGTTGGGGACAGTCGATCACAAGCGGATCGGGCTCCGGTACTTCTACACGGGGATGGCCTTCTTCGTCGCCGGCGGGATCGAGTCACTGTTGATCCGAACGCAGCTGGCGGGGCCGGACCTCGACGTCATCGGGCCGGAGGGGTTCAACCAGCTCTTCTCGATGCACGGCATCACGATGATGTTCCTGTTCGCCATGCCCGTGCTGTCGGGCTTCGGCAACTACTTCGTCCCGTTGATGATCGGCGCGCGCGACATGGCGTTCCCCCGTCTCAACGCCTTCGGGTATTGGGTACTGCTGGCCTCGGGCTTCTTCCTGTACTCGTCGTTCCTCGTGGGCCGGGCCCCGAACGACGGCTGGTTCAACTACGTGCCGCTGTCCGGGGAGGGGTTCACGCCCGCGATCAACATCGACTACTACGCGGTTGGACTGATCTTCCTGGGCATCTCCAGCACCGGTGGGGCGATCAACTTCATCGTTACGATCCTGAAGCTCCGGGCCCCGGGGATGATCGTCAACCGCATTCCCATCTTCGTGTGGGGCGAGCTGGCGATGGCGCTGCAGATCGTGTTCGCGCTGCCCGCGCTCACGCTGGCCTCGGTGTTGCTGCTCCTCGACCGAAAGTTCGATTTCCACTTCTACGACGCCGGCGCGGGCGGCGATCCCTTGCTGTGGCAGCACCTGTTCTGGGTGTTCGGCCACCCCGAGGTGTACATCGTCGCCCTGCCGGGGTTCGGCATCGCCTCGGCGATCATCCCCACGTGGGTTCGCCGGCCCATCGTGGGTTACACCTACATCGTCATCGGCGAGCTGAGCGTGGCGCTGATCGGCTTCGGGGTGTGGGTCCACCACATGTTCGCGGTGGGCCTGCCGAACATCACCCTGGGCTTCATATCGCTGGCGAGCTTCATGGTGGCGATCCCGAGCTCGATCCAGGTGTTCGCCTGGCTGGCCACGCTCGTCGCGGGGCGACCGGTGCTGCGGACGCCATTGCTGTTCGTCCTTGGCTTCGTCTTCATCTTCGTCATCGGCGGGGTGACGGGCGTCATGTTCGCTGCCATCCCCTTCGACCAAGCGGTGCACGACTCGTACTTCGTGGTCGCCCACCTGCACTACGTGCTGGTCGGCAGCGCGGTCTTCCCGATCTTCGCCGCCATCTACCACTGGGGACCGAAGATGACCGGCCGGCTGCTCGACGACCGCTGGGGCAAGGTCAGTTTCTGGTTGATGTTCGTCGGATTCAACCTGGCGTTCTTCCCCCAGCACCTGCTCGGCCTGTTCGGCATGCCCCGCCGGATCTACACCTACGACAAGGACCTCGGCTGGGAGGGCTACAACCTCGCCTCGACCGTGGGCGCGTTCATCCTCGCCGTCGGGATCCTGGTCACGCTCGTCAACTGGTTCCGCAGCCGCACCCGGGGCGCCCCGGCGGGTAACGATCCGTGGCGTGGCGAGACGCTCGAGTGGTACGCCTCGTCTCCACCGGCCCACTACAACTTCGTCACCATCCCGACGGTGCGCAGTCGCGAGCCCATGTGGGACCAGCCCGAGCTCGTCGACGGTGTGCAGGCGCCCGAGGACGGAGGCCGGGCCCTGACCGATGGCCACGTGACGCTGTCGACGAGCATGCTCGATGCTCGGCCGCAGGCGATCGTCCACATGCCCCACGCCTCCGTGTGGCCGTTCCTCCTCACCTTCGCACTGCTCGTGCTGTCCTTCGCGGTGCTGCTGGACAACTGGGCGCTCGCCGTCGCAGCCGTTGTCGCCAGCGTCGGCGGGCTCATGGGGTGGTACTGGCCGCGCGGTCAGACCCAGGAGACGTAGTGGCTACCCACGACGCGCTCCTCGGCGAGACCGGCATCCCCGGCGAGCTGCTGCCGCAGCGGTACGACGGGCCGCGGGCCTTTGGCTGGTGGGGGATGGTATGGCTCATCGGCACCGAGGCGACCTTGTTCGCCCTGCTGATCGCCAGCTACTTCTACCTCCGGTTCCGCAACGGCCCGGTATGGCCGCCCGACGGCATCGCCACGCCGGACCTGGCCCTACCACTGATCATGACGGCGATCCTGTGGTCGTCGAGCATTCCGGTCCACATGGCCCACACGGGCATCCGGGTGGGCAACGTCCGGCGCCTGAAGGCTGGGCTGGCGGCGGGATTCGTGCTCGGCGCCGCCTTCCTGGTGATGACCCTTGGTGTCGAGTGGCCCGAGAAGCTCGACGAGTTCGGGCCGACCACCAACGCCTACGGGTCCCTGTTCTTCACACTCACCGGCTTCCACGGGGCCCACGTGCTGGCGGGCCTGCTGCTGAGCCTGTGGACCCAGGTCCGTGCCTGGCAGGGTGCGTTCGACGAGTCGCGCCACCTGACGGTGCAGAACTTCACCATGTACTGGCACTTCGTCGACGTGGTGTGGGCGTTCGTGCTCGCAACCATCTACCTCACGCCGCGGCTCTGATGAGCATCGACCAGGACGCTCGCGACATCACCCGCCGGGAAAGCCGCGGGTCACGGGCGCTGTGGTTCGGCGTCCTGGGCAGCCCCGTGGCGTGGCTCGGGCACCTGGCACTCAACTACTCGCTCGAGGAGTGGTTCGCGTGCTCCCCGGCCACCACCGACCGGGGCGAGATCCTGGGGTTCACCGTCGACCAGGTGTCGTGGACGCTCAACTCCCTGATGGCGCTGACGGCGGCGGCCGCCGGCCTGACGGCGCTCGCGAGCTGGCGGCGACTGGCGCGGGCCTCCGACGGCGACGTGCTCGAGCGCGAGCGGTGGATGGCGTTCGCGGGGATGGTCGAGGGGGTCATCTTCCTCGGCGCAATCCTGCTCGGCTACCTCCCCCCGTTGTTGCTCGACACCTGTTCCACGGCGCCATGACCGCGATCATCCCGATGACGCTCGCGCACGCCCCCGTCGCCCGGTCCGAGGTGTGGAGCGCGTGGCGTCCCGACCCGTTGATCCTCGGGATGCTGGCGCTGACCGCCGTCCTCTACCGGTCTGGGCTCGCGCACCTCGGGCCACGCAGACGGCAGATGGTCCGTCCCGCGAACGTGGTCGCCTTCGCTGGCGCGCTGCTGCTGCTCGCCATCGCACTGGCGTCGCCGCTGGAGCTGGCCGCGTCGTCGGTGTTCGCAGCCCACATGGTCCAGCACCTGCTACTCATGCTGGTGGTCGCTCCGCTCCTGGTCTGCGGTCGACCGGTAGTGGTCCTCGGCCAGGCCGTGCCTCTCCGGGGTCGCCGGTTGTTGGTCCGTACCCGAGCGCGCCGACGTGTCAGGGCGGCCATCGATGCGTTGTTCCACCCTGTGTCCGCCTGGGCGATCGGGGCCATCGTCCTGTGGGCCTGGCACCTTCCGACCCTCTACGAGGTCGCCCTGCGCCGCGACGCGCTCCACGCGCTCGAGCACGCGTGCCTGATCGCGACATCGGCTCTCGTCTGGGCGCTGGCGTTGGGGCGGACCCGCCGCTCCCTCGCCATCCCTGCGGCATCCGGCCTGCTGTTGGCGACCGCCATGCAGAGCGGCGCCCTGGGTGCCGTTCTGGCCCTGGCGCAGCGGCCGCTGTACCCGATCCACGCGTCGGTCGCCCCGAGCTGGGGCCTGACCCCACTCGAGGACCAGCAGCTCGCCGGCGGACTCATGTGGGTGCCTCCGGGCCTCGTGTACGTGGTCGTGATCGCCGCCCTGCTGACCCATTGGTTGGGATCGCTCGAGGTTCCCGACGGGGAGCCGGCGGCGACGGCGAGGGGATCGTCGTGAGGGCCACGCGGGCAGCCCTGCTGGTGACCCTGCTTCCCGCGCTGGTGGCGGGGGCGTGCTCGTACTTCACGGAGCCCGAGCCGTACCGACCGCCCCCGTCCTATGCGCCCCCGGACGCCAAGGCGCTGGCGCTCGGGCAGCGCCTCTACCAACGCGACTGCTCTTTCTGCCACGGCGACGAGGGGGGCGGCACGTCGAACGGTCCCGATCTGGTGACCGACGAAAACGGGCCGGCGTTGACGGACTTCATGCTGCGCACCGGACGGATGCCGATCGGGGACCCGGACGAGCGGGTGGAACCGGGCGACTCGCCCTACGACGACGAGGAGATCGCCGCACTCGTCGGATACATCGACAAGACGTTCGACCAGCCCGGCCCGGGGATCCCGTTGGTCGACGCGGCCGCCGGCGGCCTCGCCGAGGGTCGCGACCTGTACCAGGAGCACTGCGCCGCCTGCCACGCCGCCACCGGCATCGGTGGGGCCATGCTCGCCCAGCGCGGAGGCGAGACGGCCGGCATCGTCATCCCCAGCGTGGAGGCCGCCAACCCGACGGTGGTCGGGGAGGCGGTGCGGACCGGCCCGGACGCCATGCCGGTGTTCGGCCCCGGTGTCGTGAGCGACCACGGGCTCGACGCCATCGCCCGCTACGTCGAGTACCTGGAGAGCCCGGACGACCGCGGTGGCGCTCCGATCGGCAGGATCGGCCCGGTGGCCGAGGGCGCCGTCGGGTGGGTCCTGGGGCTCGGAAGCCTGGTCCTGTTCATTCGGTGGGTCGGAACCAAGCGAGGAGAGCAGAGATGAACCGGGGCCGCGGTCGCATCCTGGCCGCCATCGGCGCCAGCATGCTGGCGTCGATCGGGCTCACCATCGTCTACGCGCTGGGCGGCGACCCCCAGATCGAAGGGGCCCTGCTCGGCGTCTCCCTCGGTGGCATTGCGGTCGGTCTGGTGCTCTTCGGCCACCACATGCTTCCCGGCGACCAGTTCGTGGAGCCGCGCGACGTCGTGCCACACGCCGTGGCCGAACGGCCGGGGGTGGAGGCAGCCTTCGCGGCCGGCGCCGAGCCCATCGAGCGGCGTCGCTTCATCGCCGTCGCCTTCGCCGCCGCGCTCGGCCTGCTCGGCATCGCCGCCCTGTTCCCCATCCGGTCGCTCGGCTCCCGCCCGGGCCGCACCCTCTTCAGCACCCAGTGGCGCCGGGGCCGCCGCGCCGTCACCGACTCCGGTCGCCCGCTACGCGTCAACGACCTCGATCTCAACAGCGTGGTCACCGTGTTCCCCGAGGGCCACGTGAACGCCGCCGACTCCCAGACGCTCCTGATCCGCCTCCCCGACGACGTCACGCCCCCGGGGCCGAGCGACTGGTCGATCAGCGGTGTCGTGGCGTTCTCCAAGATCTGCACGCATGCGGGGTGTCCCGTCGGCCTCTACCAGGCGGAGACCCAGGAGCTGTTCTGCCCCTGCCACCAATCGACCTTCTCGGTCCCCGAGGGCGCCAAGCCGACGTTCGGGCCGGCCACCCGTCCCCTGCCCCAGCTCCCGATCGGCGTCGACGGCGACGGCTTCGTCGTATCCCTGTCCGACTACACCGAGCCCGTGGGCCCCGGGTTCTGGAACCGGCCCGATGATTAAGCGACTGGCCCGCTGGATCGACGACAGGATCGGCGGCTCGGCCTTCGCCGAGTCGGCTCTGTCCAAGATCTTTCCCGATCACTGGTCGTTCATGCTGGGCGAGATCGCTCTCTACGCGTTCGTCGTCCTCGTGGTCACCGGCATCTTTCTGACGTTCTTCTTCGATCCCAGCGTCGCCGAGACCACCTACAACGGCGCCTACCAGCCATTGCAGGGCACCACGATGTCGGAGGCGTACCGGTCGGTCGTGGAGCTCAGCTACGACGTGCGGGCGGGGCTGGTCATGCGCCAGGCGCACCACTGGGCGGCAATCGTGTTCATCGCCGCAGTCGTGGTCCACCTGCTGCGGGTGTTCTTCACCGGCGCCTTCCGGCGTCCCCGCGAGATCAACTGGATCGTGGGCGTGACGCTCCTGATCCTGGCCTTCTTCAACGGGTTCACCGGCTATTCCCTACCGGACGACCTGCTCTCCGGCACGGGACTGCGCATCGCATACTCGATCGCGCTGTCCGTACCGGTGATCGGAACCTGGATCGCGTTCCTCATCTTCGGCGGCGAGTTCCCGGCCGAGGCGATCATTCCCCGGCTGTTCGTGACCCACATCCTGCTCGTGCCCGGCGCCATCGTCGCCCTGCTCAGCGTGCACCTGGCCCTGATCTGGCGGCAGAAACACAGCGACTTCGCGGTCCGGGGCCGCCGGGAGAGCAACGTCGTGGGCCCCAAGCTGTGGCCCACGTACGCCGCCTTCTCGATGGGCCTGTTCTTCGCCGTGTCGGCGGTGATCATGGCCATGGGTGGCCTCGTCCAGGTCAACCCGGTGTGGGCGTACGGGCCGTTCCGAGTCTCGGAAGTGCCATCGCCGGCGCAGCCCGACTGGTGGCTGGGATGGCTGGAGGGGGCGCTGCGCATCTTCCCGCCCTGGGAGATCCGCGCGTTCGGCTACGAGATCCCCAACCCCTTCTATCCCGGGGTGCTCGTGCCCACCGTGACCTTTGGCGCCCTCTACATATGGCCGTTCCTGGAGGCGCGGTTCACGGGTGATCGTGCGCCCCATCACCTGCTCGACCGGGCCCGCGACCATCCCGTGCGGACGGCCTTCGGAATCACCGCCCTCAGCTTCTTCGTGCTGTTGCAACTCGCGGCCAGCAACGACCTGTTGGCCCACCGGTTCTCCGCCTCGGTCGCCACTATCAGTTGGACGTTCCGCATCATGGTTCCGGTTGTCCCGCTGGTCCTCGGCTACGCCACGTACCGGCTCATGACCGCGCTCAAGGCCAGCGCCGTCGAGCGGTTCGCCGAGCTACCCCTGCGGGCCGTGGTCCACGCCGGCGGTGACGGGGCCGCGCGCCCCGAGGCGGAACCCGCCGGGTACGCGCCGATCGCCAACGGCGCCCAGCTCATCGTCTATCCAGATCCCGACGGCCGATGGCGTTGGTCGTACCGCCGCACCGACAACGGGCTCGAGCTCCGCAGCAACAAGAGCTACGTGTCGCCCGACGCGGCCGAGCACTCGGCCGTTCAGGCCTATCCCGACACGCCCGTCGTCCGATCGACCGATCCGGCCGCACCGACGTCGCGGGCGTAGCCCGACCAGTGCCGTGGCTGCGGCGCGTGGAGTGTCACGAGCGGTGCGCGGTGATGATCCAGGCACGGGAGTCGAAGTGCACGCCGCTGCCCGCGTCGCGGGCGGCAAGCGTGGCTCGGAGGCGATCGAGCGCGTGCTCGGCGTTGGCGGCGTCGAGGCTGGCGAGGAGGCTGCGGGCATGCCGCAAGCCGAGCGCGGCGTCGCAGGCTGCGGCGCTGTCGGGCCCGTAGTGGACGGGTTCATGGACGTCGGCGAAGGCGACCTCGGCGAAGCCGGCGGCGGTGAGCATGCGCCGCGTGCTGGCGGGATCGGCCAGGGAGAACGGTTCCAGGTCGCTCGCGGAAGCGGTGGCCGTTCCAGCCCCTACGAGGGCCTGGCGGGTGGCGGTGAACCACTCGTTGCGGTCGGGGCCCTGCCATGCCAGCAACACCAGACGTGCCCCGGGACGCAAGGCCCGGCGAATGTTGCTGAAGGCCGCGACGGGGTCGGCGAAGAACATCGTTCCGAAGCGGCTGATACAGAGGTCGAAGTGTGCCGGCGGGAACGGGTGCGTCTGTGCGTCGCCCTGCTGATAGGTGACGTTGGCCAGTCCCTCTGCGTGGCTGAGCCGGCGGGCGCGCTCGAGCATGGGTGCGGAGATGTCCACTCCCACGGCGCGTCCGTTGACGGCGGCGCGGGCGGCCTCGCGCGTGGACTGGCCCGTGCCGCACCCGACGTCGAGCACCTGGTCGTGGGGGCGCACGGCGGCAGCGGCGCGGAAATGCCGGTTGTGCCGGTGAACCTCGGCGTCGTAGAAGTCGGGGTCGAGCATGTTCATGGTCAGGGCGCCATCGGGCCGTCGGCGAGCACCCCCCGCACGGCATCGAGCGACACCGTTTCGGGCGTGAACTCCGGCATCCACCAG
The DNA here is from genome assembly GCA_046726215.1 of Actinomycetota bacterium. GTDB lineage: Bacteria > Actinomycetota > Acidimicrobiia > Acidimicrobiales > VFJN01 > DASQUK01. The sequence continues at coordinate 34,231 of JBKPAA010000014.1, forward strand.
GTGGCGCCCGCCTCGGCGTAGGGCACGGGGTCGACGCCGACGGGGAGGCCAACGGCGAGGTCGTACCGCACCGCGGTGTCCGGGCGGAGCTCGGCGATGGTGGCGGCGATGTCGGTGACCTGGTCCGGGTGCTCGAGATTGGCGGGGAAGAAGCCGTCATAACGGGCGGCCCGCCGCAGTGGCTTGACGTTTCCGGGGAATCCCGCAACCCAGATCGGCACGCCGGGGCGCTGGACCGGTCGGGGGAGGAACTGGACCCCGTCGATGGTGTAGTGCTCGCCGAGATGGTGCACCGGCTCACCCGACCAGGCGGTCGTGAGGATCCGCAGCGACTCGTCGAGCATCCGACCCCGAAGCCGGTTGTCGAGCTGCTCGCCGGTCTTGGACAGCTCGCCGGCGAAGCGGTCGCTCCCGATTCCGACGCCCAGGGTGAGACGGCCCCCGCTCAGCCTGTCCAGGGTCGCCGTCTCCCTGGCGACCTTGGCCGGTCGGCGACGAGGCAGGGGCGTGACCATGGGGCCGAGCCGCAGCCGTTCGGTGGCGGTGGCGATGGCCGCGAGGGATATCCACGGGTCCGCCAGCTGCCTCACCGGCGCCCCCCACCGCAGTTGGTCCCACACGAAGACCCCGTGCCAGCCGGCCTCCTCCGCCTCGGCGGCCAGACGCGCCACCGTCGCGGGGTCGGCGAGCTCGTCGAAGAGCGGCAACCACAGAGCCGAGCGGGTGCCGGCACTGCCGATGTGCTCACGCGGTGCGGTGGGGTCCTGGGGTCGTTCCATTCGGTTGCGAGTAACGGTCCGCTCAGTCGGTCGACACCGCCGGGTCCGGGCGACCGGCCGCGCATCGAAGCACGACGCTACTGATATCCCGAGGCAATGGGTTCCCCCGTGGCGAGGCCGAGGTCATGGGTTCCGGATCCGCGACCTATGGCCTCAAGCTCGGCGCCCCGGCACCCATTGCCTCCGACGATGGGCGCATCGGCCCCGCCGGCGTGGCTCGCATCGAAGGTTGGCCACTAGCAGCTGCTCGTGCGTTGATCCGGACGAGCATGAGTGCGCTCGCGGTGACTCCGGTGATGCCGAGGATCACCAGGCGTACGTCGGACCTGCGGATGCCGAAGGTCAGCCAGCACGCCAGCTCGCCGAGGATGAGGACCCAGGTTCCGCGGGAGATGCCCGTGGGTCGCTCTGTCCGGTAGGCGGTCCAGATCGATGGTGTGACCTGCAAGATGAAGGCGGCGGTAAGGAGCGTTCCCAGCCCGCTGCGGCCGGCGACGGCGTATCCCGCGGCGAGGAGTGCGACCCACGTGCTGATGAGTACGGCGGGTCCCGGCTTCGCCTGGCCGCGGCGGGCGAGCATCGTCGCGAGTGCGCCGGCCAGGAGCGTTGCGGATGTGGACGGCACAAGCGCCGTCCAGAACCCCGACAGCCCGAAGTAGAGGAGCCAGGCCGCGTTGTTGACGTTGGTGAGCATCGCCCACGACCAGGAGACCCCGGCGGTGTCCCCCGTGTCCCGCAATCTGAGGATCTGGGGGAGGAACTGGGGAACCGCGAACGCGGTTGCGGCGATCGGTGCGTAGTCGAGGAGCTCAGCCGTGCTCACTCTGCCGGCCTCCTGCGTGAGGCGATGCCCAAGGGGAAAGGTACGTCAGTACGGCCGGAATCTCTTTGCAGATTTGTGCTGACCTAGCTCATTTCGTGCAATGTTCTTGGCCATGGACGCCATCGATCGAAAGATCATTGCTGAACTCGAAGCGGAGGGGCGGCTCACGGTTACCGAGCTGGCTCAGCGCGTCAAGCTCAGCGTGGCCCCATGCCACCGACGGCTCCGCGAACTGGAACGTGTGGGAACGATCCGCGGGTATCGAGCCGTCATCGATCCGGCTGCAATCGGCCTCGGCTTCGAGGTCCTGCTCCAGGTGACCATGGATCGGGAGGACGCAGCGACGATCGCAAACTTCGAGAGCGGGCTCGCCGAGGTCGCCGAGGTGCGCCACGCCGAGCGGCTCTTCGGAGACCCCGACTACCTCGTCCGCGTCGCGACCGCGGATCTGGCGGCGTATCAGAGCCTCCGCGACGAGAAACTGGCAACGCTGCCCGGCGTGCAGCGACTCACCTCGACCATCGTGATGAAGCGCGTGGTCGACAACCGGCCCTTCCTCATGTCGCCCCACGCCGCCCCCGCGTAAGCGGGCGCCGGGCCTCGCGACGGCTCAGCGATCCGGCGTCCGCTCACCCTGGGGCGCCAACGCCGCCTCGATGGCGTCGGCCACCGTTTGGCCGATGAGTCGCATCGGGGTCGGGTCGCGTGCGCTCCGGCTGAGCAGGAAGCCGCCCTCGAGCGCGGCGAGGAACAGCGTGGCGAAGGCCCGAGCCGCGTCGGCGTCGAGGCCGCCGGCGGCGAAGTGTGCCTCGAGGCCCTTCAGCCAGCCTTCGAAGATGCTCGCCGATACCTCCCGCAGCGACTCGTTGGTGCTCGCCACCTCGAGTGCGACGGTGGCGATCGGACAGGCGTCGGCGTAGCCGGTCTCCACGAGCAGCTCGGCGGCACGGTCGAAGCCCAGCCGGACGGACGCCACGACGTCGTCGCCCGCCTCGGCCAGAACCGCTTGGACATGGCGGGCATAGCCGTCCGCCGCGTAGTGCAGCGCCGCCGCCGCCAGGTCCTCCTTCCCGCCGGGGAAAAAGTGGTAGAGCGACCCGAACGGCGCGGGCGCCTTCGCCGAGATCGCCTTGAGTCCCGTCCCGGCGTAGCCACGTTCCCGAAGGAGCTCGGAGGCGGCGTCGACGATCCGTTCCCGGGTGCCAGTTGCCATGGTGCACATCCTAGTAGTAGAACGATCTATCTAGAAGGGAGGTGCACATGCGCCCAGCCCTGGCCGACGTCGACCGTCCGACCGCCGTCCTGCGCGTGCTGTTGGTAGTGGCGATCGCAGAGTCGTTCATCCACTACGCCGACAACACCCTGCGCTACGACGACTACACGGTGGTCAGTCCGTCGTTCCCGGGCGGCCTCGTGAAGCAATGGGTCATCCCGGTGTCCTGGGTCCTGTTCACCCTCGTCGGAATCATCGGCTATCGGCGCTTCCGGGACGGCCGGCGCCCCCAGGCGGCGGCGTGGATCGGCGCGTACTCGACAAGCGGTCTGATCAGCATCCTGCACTACCGCGACATCTCGGTCAGCGACCTCAGCGCCTTCCAGAACACGTTCGTCTTCCTCGATGTCGCCCTCGGCGTGCTCCTGCTCGCCTTTGCGCTGTGGACCGCCTTCGCAGCACCGCTACCGAGCCCAACCTCGCCCGATCCGCCCTGGGGAACGCGCCCAGGCGACCACGAGCGGCAACGGCAGCCTTCGGCGTGAGGCTCGTGCGGGGCTTCAGGTTGGCGGCCGAGGGCGTCAGCCGGCCGTGGGGCAGTCGCCCCAACGAACTTGCCGCGCTACGGGACACCATGGCACCGCCAACCGCCGCAAGTTCACGGGGTGTCGCCAGGTAACGGCAGGCGGTCGAGCAGCCAGCTCGGTCCCACCACCTCCGCACCCGAGTCGCGGACGCGGGCCCGGAGACCGCGATCCGCCGACACGAGGACGACGGGCCCGTCCGCGGCCGCGGCGAGGCTCGCGAGCGTGTCGTCACCTTCGCCCGGTGCATGGACAATGGTTACGCCGTCGGCGACGCCCTCGTTCACTCCTCGGCGCGCCGAGCCCTCGAGGACCATGACCACGGGCTCCGGCAGCTGCGACGCCGCCGTAGCTGCGCGGACGCGCTCGGCGAGCCGACGGGTCGCCGCGGCGCGGTCCCGCCACCAGCCGGTGGGGCGGGAGCCCACCACGTTGGCGGTGTCGATCAGCAGCATGACCCGTGCTTGCCCGCGTGGGGCCTCGCGTCGCTGGCGGCGCCGTCACCGCCCGGATCGAGCGGCGCCCGTTCGGCCTCGGCCGGATCGATGCGCACGACCGCGCCGCCCGCGTCCGCGGATGCGTACATGGCGTCCACGACCCGATGGGCCGGTACCGCATCGGCCAGTGACGGGTTCGCCGCGGTGCCGTCGCGCACCGACGTGAGGAAGGCTGTGGCCGGGTTGACCGTGGTCGTGTCTCCGGCCTCGGCGATCGCTAACGCCAGGTCGCGTCCGGCGAACACCTTTTCCTCCTCGCCAGCGAACTGCCAGCGCACCGGACCCGTGAAGTCGCCCTCGAGTGCGACGAACAGGCGCTCGCACAGCACCTCGACCCGACGCAGGCTCGGGCGCTCGAGGACGTCGTGCCAGACCGACGTTAAGGTGGCGGCCGGCCCCCCGGCGAAGTCCAGGCGCGCCACCGCCACGTCGTCGATCCCCTCGTGGCCGTGGATGGCCCGGGTCGTGGCGCTCACGGCCGTCACCGGGCCGAGCAGCCATCGCAGGATGTCGACGTCGTGGATCGAATGCTCGAGCAGCGTGCCCCGACCCGCAAGGCTCACGTCGGTTCGCCAGGTCGAACCGTAGATGCCCCGGTCCGGGATGTACTGGTCGTCGCGGAACACCACCGCCAGCACGCGGCCCGCCCGTTCGTCGCGCACGAGCCGGCGCAACCAGCGGAACGACGGCAGGAAGCGCAGGACGAGTCCCACCTGGTTGACGATGCCGGCGCGTGCGACGGTGGCCACCATGCGCTCCGCCGTGCCGGCCTCGAACGCCAGCGGCTTCTCGCAGAACACCGCCACACCGGCGGAGGCGGCCACGTCAACGAGGCGTGGGTGCTCCGCCGTCCACGCCGTCACGTATACGGCATCGACGAGCCCGGGGAGCTCGTCCTCGCCCACGACCGCAGCCCCGTGGTCGGCCGCGAACGCCGCGGCCCGAGCCCCCGCGGGGTCGTGGACGGCCACGATCTCGTTGTCGACCCGGCTGGCCCTCAGCGCCCGGACGTGGAGGCCGCTGACGAACCCCGCCCCGTAGAAGCCGACCCGCACCGTCACCGGCACATCCTCACGGAGGCGCAGGCTAACGACCGCCGCCCCCGCGCCACGCCACACGGTCCCTCAGGGCAGTATCTGCGTGCCGTCGAGGTAGCCGAGGTCGACCAGCTCGGTCTGGGGTGCGACGCGCGCCAGCTCGTCGCGGATCAGCCTCACGTCGGTATCCACCGAGAAGCCCGGGAGCCAGTCGTCGTGGTGCGACAGCACGACCCGCGGCGGCTGGACTAGCTCGACCTGCAGCGCCACGAACTGGGCCAGCGAACCCTGGATCGGCTCCCCGTCGACGTTGCCTCGACCGGCGGCGGCCAGGATGGCCACGTCGGGCCGCAGGCCGCGCAGGACGGCGGACCAGTGGCCGGAAGTGTCCTGGTAGAGGAGCCGGCCGTCGGGTGTGTCGAACAGGTAGACGAGGGCGCCGCCGTCGCCCCGGTCGCCCTGCTGCGCGCTGAGGAGGTGGCCGAGCGACGAGGGCGGCAGGCCGGCGAGGTGCTCGACCAGCTTCTCGAAGCGGGCCCGCTGCTCCTGCCAGGTGAGCCCGAGGTCGCCCAGGCAGACCTCGTGGGCCTGGGTCATCTGGCCCTGCGACCACACGCACGAGTGCTGGCTGGGGTACACCGACACCCGCACCTCGTCGGACAGCGCGATCGTCTCCCCGCCGGCGACGCAGATCATCCGGTCGACCGGCACGCCGGCTTGCTCCATGACTCGCACGGTCTCGTAGCTGCCGACAATCCGCGCCCCCGTGTTGCGGGCGATCCGCTCGGCGCCGTACAGGTGATCGAAATGGGAATGGCCGACCACGATCCAGTCGCACTGGTCGACGTCGTCAGCGGTGAGGCCGGTGCCTGCGGCGCCGGGGGCGCGGTCGACGTACGCGTCGAGGAACACGGTCAGGCCCGCAGTGCGTAGGGCGAACGTGGCGCAGCCGTACCAGTCGAGGCTCGTCGCCATATCGGGCCGAGCGTACGCGACCTCCCGGCGTTAGGCTCCGTGTCAACCGATCGAGCCCCGGTTCGACGGCGAGCCGGGCGGGGAGCGAGGGGGGATTGCCATGCGCTCTCGGACGATCATGGGGCTACTGGCCCTTGTCGGCACCTTGACCCTCGGCATTGCCGGAACGGCCACGGCCGGGAGCCTGTCCCGGGCGCCGCTGACTGTCTTGTCCGGCCCAAGTCCGTTCGCCGACTGCGACATCTCTGGCCAGGGAGGGACCAACTTCCTCGACAGCGAGGTGGAGCCGTGGGTTGACGTGAACCCGACGGATCCGAACAACGTGATCGCCGTGTGGCAGCAGGATCGCTGGTCGAACGGCGGTGCCCGGGGCTTGGTCACCGCCGCCACTCACGACGGTGGGCAGACATGGAGCACCAACTTCGCCCACTTCAGCACCTGCTCGGGGGGAACTGACGACAACGGGGGGAACTACGAGCGGGCGTCCGACCCGTGGGTGAGCTTCGCCCCCAACGGCGACGCCTACCAGATCAGCCTCTCGGTCAATCTCTTCAACGACCCGGCCACGGCGATCCTGGTGAGCAAGTCCAGCGACGGCGGGGACACCTGGAGCGAGCCCGCAACCCTGGCACGCGATCCCAGCGCCGTTGCCCCGTTCTTGTTCCACGACAAGGAGTCGATCACCGCCGACCCGACCGACGCGAACTTCGTCTACGCGGTGTGGGACCGCGTCCGGTTCCCCAGCGATAGCGCCAACTTCAACGCGCAGCACGCGTTCTCGTTCCGGGGCGACATCATGTTTGCCCGGACCACCGACGCCGGCGCCACGTGGGAACCGGCCCGCGCCCTCTTCGAGCCACGGAAGCTCCAAGCGACGATCGGTCACCAGATCGTGGTGCGTCCGAACGGAGACCTGTTCGACTTCTTCACGCTGTTCCAGGGATCCGGCAACAACGCGCCCGGTGCGAGCCTGGCGTACATCAAGTCGACCGACAAGGGCGAGACCTGGTCCGAGCCGCAGGTGATCGACAAGATCCGGTTCATCGGGGCCTTCGACCCCGACACCGGTCGGCCCATCCGTGCCGAGGGATTTGTTCCCGAGGTCGCGGTCGATCCCAACAACGGCAACCTGTATGTGGCATGGCAGGACACCCGGTTCAGCGGCGTGGACGAAATCGCGTTCACGATGTCCACCGACGGTGGCGTGTCGTGGTCGACCCCGATCAGGGTGAACCAGACGCCGCGCAGCGCCGACGTCGCCAACCAGCAGGCGTGGGTTCAGGGCGTGGACGTCGCCGCCGACGGAACCATCGCGGCGAGCTATTACGACTTCCGCAACAACACGCCCGATCCCGGTGTGCCCACCGATCACTGGCTGGTCCACTGCCACCCCTCCGGCACGACGACATGCGCCGATGCCGGTCGCTGGGGCGATGAGCTCCGGCTGACCGATGCCTCCTTCGATATCGAACAGGCCCCGTTCGCTCGGGGGCCCTTCGGCTTCTTCCTCGGCGAGTACGAGGGGCTCGCCAGTGCGGGGACTACCTTCTGGCCGCTGTTCGCAATAGTGAATGACGGTAACCCGACGAACCGAACCGACATCGTGGTCACCACGGCGTCTTAGGAGGACCCGACGGCCCGTGCCGTGATCGCTCTCCTCTTGGTTGCCGCATCGACCTCGTGTGGCGGTGACGGCGACGTTCCCGTCCCGGAGGCGCCGATGACCATCACCCTGCGAAGCCCGGCCTTCGTCGACGGCGACACCATTCCCCGCGTCTACACCTGCGACGGTGACGACGTCTCCCCGCCCCTCGAATGGTCGGGCGTGCCCTCCGACGCCGCCCAGCTGGCCATCGTCGTGGAGGATCCCGACGCACCCGGCGGCACGTTCGCCCACTGGGTGGTGTGGGGGCTCGACGCCGGCCAGCCCGGGCTGGGCGAGGGGGAGGTACCTGCGGAGGCGCGGGAGGGGCGCAACGACTTCGGTCGGATCGGCTGGGGCGGCCCGTGCCCGCCGAGGGGCAGCGATCCGCACCGCTACGTGTTCACGCTCCTGGCCCTATCGGATCCCTTGACCGCCGAGCCCGGGTCCTCGGCCGACGTCGTCAAACGGGCGGCCGAAGGCAAGGTGCTCGCCGAAGGACGCCTGACGGCCCGGTATGGGCGCTGACGCCACCCAGCTCCACGTTCCGACCGCGGCGGAGCCTGTTAGACGGCGGGTGAGACCGGGCCGCCGCGCGGGATAGTCCTGGGCAGAGCCGCGACACCCTCGATCTCGACGAGCGGATCGGACGCCCATGCCACGCTCCGAGGCAATGGCGAACGCCGAGCCACGCTCGAGGCAATGGCGCACGGTTTCCGTTCGTCAATGCCTCGGGCTCTCGGCAGCGCTCGCCATTGCCTCGGGGGCGGCACCACCGGCGGCCGGGTGGACGGTGCGGTGGTCTCCTGGGGCGATCACCTTCCCGTCGGCGTCGACGGGCAGGCGCCGGCGGTGAAAATGGGGGCTCCTGGTAGCACGACCGCGGCGTACTCGTAGGGGGCGCCGAGGTAGAGCGATCTGCGCTCTGAGACGCCGTCGTCTTCCACAACGCAAGGATGCCGCATCCTGGCTGCGCCACATCTGAAACCTGATCCGTATACTCGGGTTTCGGACATCCCCGGTCGCCCTCCCAGGAGCCGCCCCGTGGCATCGATCGTCGGATTCCCCGACCCCGTCAACGAAATCTCCGCCCGCGTCGTGGCCGCTGGGGTGGTGGTGCTCGGCCTCGTCACCATCGTGCTCGACCAGCCGTGGCTGACTGCGGTGATCGCCTACGGGTTTGTTGCTCGTGTGCTCACCGGCCCCACTCTCAGCCCGCTCGGCCAACTGGCCACGCGGTTCATCACCCCGAGGCTCGGGGTCCGGGCCCGGTTGGTGCCCGGGCCGCCGAAGCGTTTCGCCCAGGGCATGGGAGCGGTTGTCGCGGTGACGGCGGCGGTCCTGGCGCTCGGCCTTGGCCTGCACGACGCCGCCTACGTGGTGCTGAGCATCCTCGTCGTGGCCGCCACGCTGGAAGCGGCGCTGGGGTTCTGCGTCGGCTGCCGCATCTTCGCCCTGCTCATGCGAGCCGGGGTCATCCCCGACAAGGTCTGCGAGCATTGCCGCGACTTCGGACCCGGGGGGCGAACGGGCGGCACCGACCGCGTCCCGACAACAGTCCGGTAACGCAACCGGTCACGCCATCCCACGGCGTGCCGCGGCTCACGCACCGTGCGGCGGGTTCACTGCGAGAACGTGGTGGTGAGATCGATCGCCGCGCCTTCTCGCGCCGATCGACGGGCGGCGAGCATGATCTCCAGGGCGTGGCGGGAGTGCTGCGCGCTGAGCACCGGCGGGTTCCCGGTGGAAAGACAGTCGAGCAGATGCTCGACGAGGACGCCTCGAAAGATCTGCTTCGTTCTGTCGGGCGCTGGAGGCGGCCCGACAGCGGCGGGCGTGATCCAGCCAGCTCGGCCCGGCCCGGCGTCGAGGCGGAACAGCTCGACGGCCGTGTCCGCGCCGGGCCGGTCGACGATCATGCTGCCAGCAAGCCCATAGAGCTCCATCAGCGGGCTCTTGGAGGCGACGACGTTGAAGGTCGCGTCGACCACAGCGAACGTCGAGGCTCCGAAGTCGATCATGAGGAGGGTGTTGTCGTCCTCGGTGACCGGGATCTCGATGCCGTCGAAAGGCCCTCCCCTGGCCACCCGTTTCGATGCGGTGATGCCTGACAGCGCCACGACCCTCTTGGCCGGGCCTAGGACCCCCGTGACCCGGTGGATGCCGTAGACCCCCATGTCGAAGAGCGGTCCCGCGCCCTCCTGGTAGAACCAGGTCGGGTCGACCGGCCACGACATCGCGGCCGGTCCACCGTGGGAAGACTGGACCCGCGCGAAGGCGACCCTCCCGATGGCCCCGTCACGGACGAGGTCCCTCGCCAGGATCCACTCGCCGGCCAGCATGTCGATCGGCGCAGTCACGACGATCAGGCCCTTCTGGTCCGCCAGCGCGCAGATGTCGTTGGCTTCCTCCAACGACGAGGCCAACGGCTTCTCGGTGACCAGGTGCTTGCCCGCGCCGAGGATCTGCACCGACGTCTCGTAGTGCACCGGGATCGGGGTGAGGTTCACGACGGCGTCGAGGTCGGCGCCCCCCAGCATCGCCGCCAGGTCCGGGAAGACGGAGGGTATGCCGAACGCGTCCGCCACCTTCCGGGCGCGCTGTTGCGTACGACTGGCGATCGCAACCACCTCGACCCGGTCCGACAGGGCTCGCAGGTTGGGCAGGATCCCCTCCCTGACAACGGCGATCATCCCGGCGCCAAGGATGCCGATGCGGACGTTCACGCCGTCGGGCCGGGTAGAAGCGTTCATGCCGTGCTCCTTGGATCGTCGGGTCGGTCAACGGTCCGCCTAGGCTGCGGCCGGACGGTCGAGCTCGGGAGGACAGGCCATGATCGCTCGCGTGTGGAGAGGTGCCGTCGCCGCTGGGGACGGCGATGCCTACGCTGGCTACCTCGAGGAGACGGGCGTTGCGGACTACCGGGCGACCCCCGGCAATCGTGGCGTCCAGGTCTTGCGGCGCGACCTCGACGACCGGACCGAGTTCGTCCTCGTGACGCTTTGGGATTCGACCGAGGCGATCGCAGCCTTCGCCGGCGATGACATCGAAGCCGCCGTCTACTACGACGAGGACGACCGCTACCTGCTCGAACGCGAGCCGCGGGTGGCCCACTACAGCGTCACGGTCTTCGACTGACACCCGGCCCCCGCCGCCTCCCTGACGCTCACTAGGGGACAGCGGCGCTTGACGGCGAGACGATCATGGTGGGCGAGGACGGCTGGGCACTGTTCAGCAGGGCCACCGACCCGCAGGAGGGAAGCGATGAGACTAGTGCTCGTTGCCGCCAGCGCGTTCGCCGCGACGCTGGTCGCGCCGGTTTCCGGGACGTCGCTGGCCTCGCCCGATCAATCGGGCTCGAGTGTCCCCTTCACCAACGAGGTCGCCAGTTCACCCTTCAGGGCCGGTGGCTATCCGGTGGCGCCGGGAATGGATGCCCCGCTGCCCGGCAGCTGCCGCCTCGGGGACTACAACGCCAACGCCTCGGAGTCCTGGATCGCCGTGCAGCCCGGCACCGAGAACCTCGTCGGCACCTCCAAGGCGTTCTTCGAGAAGTTCAGCACCTTCTACGACTTCCATCTCGGCTCGTTCACCATCGAGGACGGTACGCCGGTGGCCAACAACATCGTGCAGGGCTACGAGTGCGTGTCGACCGGGACCCAGGACATGCCGCCCAGCTGGATGAACAACACCGACCCCAACGCCGCGTTCGACACGCAGGGCCGGGTCTACCAGGTCACGCTCCCGTTCAATCCCTGGTGGGACAACTTCATCCACCCCGACGCCGCGGTGGGCGTGTCGTACAGCGATGATCTCGGCCGGACCTGGGTGACGGCGAACGGCGGGAACTACCTAGCGCGCATCCCCAACGCATCCTCGAAGACCTTGGGGCAGGTCGAGGACAAACAGTGGATCGCCGTCAACCACTTCCCGGGAACCCCCTTCCAGGACCACGTCTACGCAATGTGGACGGTCTTCAATGGCTCCACGGGACAGATCTGGTACTCGGTCTCACGAGATCGGGGCCAGACGTTCTCGAAGGCCCGGAGGCTCACACCACCGAGTGAGGTTGGTGCGTCGAACACGTACGTGTACCCCTCGGTCGACGCGGCCGGACATGTCTACGTCGCGTTCGCGTCCTTCCCCAACCCGAGCGTGGGGAGCCAGGCCACGATCTACGTGACCCGTTCCACCGATGACGCCGCGACGTGGGGTCCGTTCGTGCCGGTGGCTTCGGCGCAGATCATCCCGGGATGCTGCCTCCCGAACACGACCTTCCGAGACGGCATCCTCGAGAACTTTGCGGCCAGCCCCAGCCACCCCGGGCACCTGTACGTGACATGGGAGGACTGGGACGGAACGCAGATGGACGTGATGTTCTCCCAGTCGACCGACGGTGGCATGACCTGGTCCGAGCCCGTCACCGTCAACGACAACGTCGACGGGGCAACGCCCACCGACCAGTTCCAGCCGTCGGTCGCCGCTGGCCCGGACGGCGCGGTGGCGGTGGCGTTCTACGACCGTCGGTCGCCCTGCCCCGACGATCCCGCCATCGTTCCGGAGCACGTCGGCCGAGAGAACTTCTGCATCGACGTCTCGTTGCAGGCGTTCACGGACGATGGAGGCGGCGCCGTCCCGGTGGGGGCAAATGCCCGCATCACCAAGTTCGCCTGGGACCCCGAGCAGCCCGATCAGACCATCGACGGCATCGACCAGATGGCGTGTGCCAACCACGAGGATCCCTGCACCACCAACGCGTTCATCGGTGACTACTTCGGCCTGGCAATCTCGGAAGAGAACATCTACGCCCTGTTCGTCTCCACCCATTACCCGAGCACGGTCACGGGCGACGATGGTGGACCCGTCTACTACCAGCAGCAGGTCCTGGCGACCGTCGCTCGCTCCGATCTGGGATTGCCCTGAGCGCGGCGGGCGAGCGGTCCGCGTCTCACGCCGGCGTCGGCACCCCCCAGGATCAGCCGTCGACGCTCTCTCGAACCCAGCGTTGGAAGGCCGCCACGCCGCCCTCGTGCTTGGGGCTCAGCCAACCGGCGACGTAGCTGCCGCTCTCGAGGTTGCGCTGCACCGACTCGCAGATGGCGACGTCCTCGGCCGTGACCTGAGCGGACGAGCGGATCACGGCGTCGCAGGCCTCGCGGTCAACCGGCCGGCGGAAGAAGTACGAGTAGCGGAGCCGTGTCCGGCCCGGCGCCGCCGGGTCGTAGCGCTCCACGTTCATCGCGTCGGGATAGAGGTTCAACGCAAGGTTGGGCCAGCGCCACAGCCAGCGGCCGCTGCTCACGGCGCCGTTGCGGGCCGGAGCCGAGTGCCGCACCCACCGGTGGCGCTCGTCGACGTCGACGACATAGCGCTTGGCGTCGATCTCCTTGTTGAGGCCCGGGTGAACTAGCGGGATGTGGTAGCCCTCGAGGTAGTTGTCCGCGTACGTCTTCCAGTTGCAGGCCAGATCGTGCTCTGCCTCGTGCGTCAGCACCAGCTCCTCGATCGGGTACGGCTCGCACTCGTCGGCGAAGGTCCCCAACGACTCGAGCAGCGGCGGCGCTCGGTGATCGAGATCCAGGTTGACGAACACGAGGCCCCGCCACTCGTCGACCGAGGCCCCCGTCAGCGATACCTCGGCGGGCTCGAAGCCGTCGATCGCGCCGAAGTCACGCGCGGAGCGGAGCCGCCCGTCGAGCCCGTAGGCCCAGCCGTGGTAGCGGCACACCAGGCTGGGCACCTGGCCACCGCCCTCATGGACGAGGGGCCCGGCGCGGTGCCGGCACACGTTGTGGTGGGCCCGGAGCCGACCGTCGTCGTCGACCACGACCAGCAGCGGCCACCCGGCTATGTCGTACGCGAGGTAATCGCCCGGTTCTGACAGCCGCTGCCGGTGGCCGACGAACAACCATTCACGTCCGAAAACGGCCCGGCGCTCCTGCTCCCAGACCGACGGATCGACGTACCACGGCGTCGGCAACGTCAGGGCCATGCCGCCACGGTAGCGGTCGAGCTTTCAAGCGAGCCGACCACCGTCGCCGGGCGGTTGCGGCGGGCGACGGCCTACAGCCGGCCGGCTTCGATGATCCGCTTGAGGAACATCCGCGTGCGCTCGTTCTGCGGCTCACCGAAGATTTGCTCGGGCGGCCCCTCTTCGCAGATCACGCCGGCGTCGAGGAAGCACACCTTGGACGAAACCTCGCGGGCGAAGGCCATCTCGTGGGTGGCGAGCAGCATCGTCATGCCCTCCGCGGCGAGCTCGCGCACGATGTTCAGCACCTCCGAGACCAGCTCGGGGTCGAGCGCCGACGTGATCTCGTCGAGCAGCAGCAGCCGCGGCCGCATGGCGAGGGCCCGCACGATGGCCACGCGCTGCTGCTGACCGCCCGAGAGCCGGTCAGGGTACTCGCGGGCCTTTTCGTCGAGGCCGATGCGGGACAGCAACGTGAGTGCCCGGTCGGCGGCCTCCTTGCGCGGCAGGCCGAGCACCTTGCGCGGGGCGAGGGTGACGTTGTCGAGAACGGTCATATGCGGGAACAGGTTGAAGGCCTGGAACACGATGCCGACGTCCTGGCGCAGCCCGTCCAGGTCGACGCCGCGTCCCGACGCCTGCTCGCCGTCGATGTGGATCGCGCCCCCGTCGATCTCCTCGAGGGCGTTGATGCAGCGCAGGAGCGTCGACTTGCCGCAGCCCGACGGGCCGATGAGGCAGACGACGTCGTGCTCGTCGACGTAGAGGTCGACGCCGCGCAGCACGTGGTTCGCCCCGAAGTGCTTGTGCACGCCCTCGAGCTCCAGGAAGGCCACCGCTCAGCCCCCCGCTCGCGCCCGGGCCTGGCGCGCCACCAGCCAGTCGGTGAAGCGGGCCAGCGGGATGGTGATCAGCACGAACGCGACGCCCGCGGCCAGGTTGGGCGACAGGTTGAACAACTTGTTCGACGTCAGCCGGGCCCGGTTGAGGACCTCGAGCAGACCGATCACGCTCAGCAATGCGGTGTCCTTCTGCAGGCTGATGAAGTCGTTGAGCAATGGCGGGATGATCCGGCGCACGGCCTGGGGGGTGATGACATGGCGCATGGTCTGG
>JBKPAA010000015.1:0-125547 GCA_046726215.1 Actinomycetota bacterium
ACGTTGCCATAAGACGGCACACGTTGGACGGGCGGACGAAGAAAGTCCTGGTCAAGCCATACGCGCTGACACTCGCCGTCACTCGACAACACCAGGATTTCGGGCTTAAACCTCTCTGGCCGCAAGGCCGTGCGGGTTCGACTCCCGCCCCGGGCACCGGTCCTAAGCGGGGATTTTGCGTGCTCGACGTCGGTCCCGACCCATCACACGACCGCGTCGCCAATAGTCGCAAGGCGGCTATCGGACCCGGAAGGCCGCCGAAGCCGCGTTGCGCGAGCTGTCGGCGGCGGTCGATGCCCGCCGGTACGTCGAGCGGTCGACGCCGACAGTCGGCGGTTACCTCGACGAGTGGCTCGTGGTCGTGCAACCCCGGCCGCGCCGGACAAGCTCGCCAAGACTGAGATGATGGCGCTGTTCGACACCTGACGCTTGGTGCGCAATGCCGGGTTTGTTCACCCGCGTCGGCGGTTGCTCGTAGGTCTCAGGGCAGTCCCGGGGACGCGCGTCCCGATAGCCACCCGGCCGTTGGCCAGTGAGCGGCGGTGCGTGGTGGGTGAGCCGATCTGGCTCGCGATTCTCAGAAAGTCCTCGTCCTGCTCGACGAGGAACCCGTGCCGGCCGAGGAGTGTGGCGATGGCCTTCGCTGTCCACAGTGAGCGCCACAGCTCGTCGGCCAACGGATCGCGAGACCGGCTCGGCGGGCGGCGAACGCGCTCAGGCGTCGTCCGACCCGCGTGATCGCCGAGCGGTCCTGGTAAGGGACGACAAGAGTGCTGCCAGGGGCGGAGCGTTCCGAGAGTGCGCCGAGCGTGGCCTCGACCTGGTCCCCCGTCAGATACGGCACGACCCCTTCCCACAGCCACGTCGTCGGCGCCGATGGGTCGTGGCCGCCGTCCAACAGCGCAAGGCCAAGTGGTTCCGAGCCGAGGTCGACCGGCACAAACTCGACGCGGCGAGCCGCCAGGTCCAGCCCGTCAGCACGGCGGCGACAGTCGGCTTGGGAGGCCGGGTGGTCCACGGAGAACACCACGGCGTCCTCCAGTTCGCCCAGGCGCCACGGCCGTGTATCCAAGCCGGCGCCGACGATGACCAGTTGCCGGTGGCCGGCCCCTCGCACGGCGTCATCGATGAGGACCGTGCGCGGCACCATCCCATCGGCACACGCTCGCATGCGCTCCCAGGCAAGCCGTTCACGGGTTGCTGAGGGCGGAGTGTCGTCACGGGCTCGTTCCACCACGGCTCGCTCCTCGGGCGACAGGAGCAGCACCGCGATCTGGTCGCGGAAGTAGCCGGGGGCTATGAGGCCGTCAGCGACCGCCCGCCCCTGGCACACGAGCACCGCGGTCCGGCTGGCACGTCCCTGCTGCATCCCAGAGAGCGAGTACCTCGCCGGCGATCCGGCTCGCCGCTCGACCGGGGTTGCGGCTGCCCGGCTCGCGGACCACATCGGTGATTAGCGACTGCTCGTGCGCGCTGCGCTCGCAGGAAGCCGGCAGATCGATGCCGCGATCACACGGGTCGACCCCGAGCGCGTCGCCTTGCTCCGGCGGGCGCTGGAGGCGGCCACCGCACTGTCTGACCAGGCGCGGGTGCTCGCCGTGCTCGCCTCCGAGCTGAATGCGTCGCCGGACAACGCAGAGCGCCGCAAGCTCAGTGACGCTGCCCTCGAGCTGGCACGTGTGTCCGGTGACCCGACAACGCTGCACCAGGTGCTGGCGGCGCGCTTTGCCACGATTCAGGCACCCGACACTCTCGACGAGCGATTGTCGAACACGGCCGAAGACCTGGCCGTCGTCGCAGCAATCGGTGATCCGAGGGGCCAGTGGGGTGCGTTGAGCAACCGCTCGACGGCATGTTTGGAGGCCGGTGACGATGTAGAGAGTGAGCAGGCGGACGCCGCCGCGGCCGAAATCGCGGACCGTCTCGATATCCCGGCGATGCGATGGCGCGCTCAGTTCATCGAAGCCCGCCGGCTGACCTGGCACGGCGACCTGTTGTCCGCCAAGCGCCAGGCACGATCTGCGCTGGAGACCGGCGAGGCTGCCGGCGAGGACGCGGCCTACCTCTTTGGCGGGCAGCTCTACCTGATCTTGTGGAGCGAAGGTCGTCTCCCCGAGATCACCGGCGCCCTCGCGTCGATGCCGCTCGAACGGCCGCTCGAGCGAGCCTTCGCTTGCCACGCGTACGCGCACATGTCACAACCACGAGAGGCCAACGCTCTCGTCGCGGGGCTGGGGGCGCGCGCCTTTTCCGACGTCCCCTACGACGGCTATTGGCTCACCGTGATGGCGCTCGTTGCTGACACCGCCGCGCGCGTCGCGGCGGGCGACACGGTCGGCGACGTGTACGACCTTCTCCTGCCATGGCGCGACCAAATCGTCGTGAGCCCGACCACATGCCTCGGAACCGTCGCGCATTACATCGGCATGCTCGCGACGAGACTCGGCAGACCCCGCGACGCCGACGATGCCTTCGCTCAGGCCGCCGAAACCCATGAACGACTGAACGCCCCCGTCTGGACGGCACGCACCCGGCTCGAGTGGGCCCGCTCACTCATCAGGCGCGCCCCCAGTCGTGGCCGCGTTCAGCTGACCCTCGCAATGAATCTCGCACACGCCCTCGGGGCCCAGAACATCGTCGCAGAGGCGGCCACACTCAGCCGCGCGTAGGCACGCGTCAAGCTCGTCGGCGAAAGCCCAGCGGCCGGCGGGGCGACGAGCAACACAAGCGGACGGCCATAGCCGGCATCCATCTGTTCAAGCCGACTGGCGCGTGCGCGCTCGACGAGGACGCCGCGCTGCCAGTCGGTCGTCCAGTAGATCGACCAGCGCCTCGCACCCGTCGTGGGTCCGCTCGAAGTCGCGCCGGAGCGACGACGCGTTCAACTCGCGTGATGTCGACGCGGCGCTGGCCACGATGCACCCAGACGTCGACTGGCCGGACATGCTCGAGGGCCGTCGCATCTTCGGTCGGGATGCGGTTCGGGCGTACTGGCTCGCTCAGTTCGAGGTGATCGATCCCCACATCGAGCCCTTTGGGGTTCACGACTCGGGACAACCATGGTTCTTGATCACTGTCGGGGCCAAAGAATTGCTCAGGGCGGCCTGAGATACTCGGTGGCTCGGGCGCTGATCAGACGTCGTCCCCGGGCTCAGGCCGCATGGGCAAGGGGCCCACCTCGACCGGATGCCGCGGGTGGCAGACTCGGGACGTGCCGATCGAGCTGAACCACACGATCGTCGCCGCGCTCGACGCGGCAACGTCAGCAGCCTGGTTCGCCGAGCTCTTTGGGCTCGGCCCTCCCGAGCGGTTCGGACACTTCTGGCAGATCTCCACCGCCAACGGAGTCAGCCTCGACTTCGCGAGTTCCGGGGATCGCGAGATCACACCACAGCACTACGCGTTCTTGATCAGCGAGGCCGAGTTCGACGCCATCTACGGTCGGGTGACCGAGCGCGGGCTCGACCACTGGGCAGATCCGATGCAGCGCCAGCCCGGTGAGATCAACCACCGCGATGGCGGCCGAGGGGTGTACTTCCTGAGCAACGACGGTCACTTCTTGGAGATCATCACTCGTCCCTATGGCAGCGGCGGCTGAGCAAGCCCCGGACTGATCGAGGTCACAGCGGGGCGAGCAGACCGCCGGCGATGGCGAGGGTCACGACGATCCAGGCCACGAGGGTGGAGCTCGCGGGGCAGAGCATTGCGGCGTCCAAGTCGGCATGGAGACATCGGTCACAGGCGGCACGCGAGCGTTGACTTCGAGCGCGCTCGAATTCGTACCCTCAGCTGCATGAGCCCTGCCCATCCCACCACGGTCCCTGGACACCTATCGGCTGCTCGGCCGGTCCGGCCTACGGGTGTCTCCGCTGTCCCTCGGCACGATGACCTTCGGCACGACGTGGGGCTGGGGCGCCGACGAGCCCGAGGCCCGCCGGATCTTCGACACCTACGTCGACCGCGGCGGCAACTTCGTCGACACCGCCAGCGGCTACACCCAGGGCACGTCCGAGCGCTTCGTTGGCGACTTCGCCAAGGGCCGCCGCGACCGCCTCGTGATCGCCACCAAGTTCACGATGAACATCGAGGCGGGCGACCCCAACGCCGGCGGCAACCACCGCAAGAGCATGATGCGGTCGGTGCAGCAGAGCCTCGAGCGCCTGCAAACCGATTACATCGACCTGCTGTACCTGCACGTTTGGGACGCGACCACCCCGGTCGAGGAGATCCTGCGTGGCATGGACGACCTGGTGCGCACCGGCAAGGTGCTGTATATCGGCATCTCGGACACGCCGGCCTGGCAGGTGTCACGCATGCAGGCGATCGCCGATCTCCGGGGCTGGTCACCGCTCGTCGCCCTCCAGATCGAGTACAGCCTCATCGAGCGCACGGTCGAACGGGACCTGATCCCGATGGCCCGGGAGATGGGTCTCGGCGTGGTTCCGTGGTCCCCGCTCGGCAGCGGCGTGCTCACCGGCAAGAACAGCCGTGCGGACCTTGCCAGCGACGAGGTACCCGATCCGAGCGGCACTCGCAAGAACGTGGTCGCGGCCACCGGCTCGCTGACCGAGCGGTCGCTGGCGATCGCCGACGTCGTCGGCGAGGTCGCTGACCAGATCGGCCACAGCCGGGCGCAGGTGGCGCTCGCCTGGACGCTGCTCGAACCCGCGGTCACATCTACCACCCTGGGGACGCGCACGTTCGACCAACTCGAGGACAACCTCGGCGCTCTGGACGTCACCCTCACGGCCGACCAGCGGGCACGCCTCGACGAGGCGAGCGCGATCGACCTCGGCTTCCCCCACCGGTTGCTGCAATCGGACATTCCCCGCGGCGGGATCTTCGGTGGCGCAACCGTGGTTCCGCGAGGCTGAACCGAGGTGACCGCCTTTGGCCCCGGCAGCAGCCCGCAACTCCCCCTCGGTCTCCCGGTCCACGGAACCTCCCGCGACAACAGCGAACAGCTCGTCCTCAACAGTCATCGCCGCCATCGCCTCGTCGCGGTTGAATGTGCGTGCCCGGCGCCCGATCCAGGTCCGGCGAACCGCTAGGCAAGACATTGGTGGCGATCCGGTAGAGCGAGGCTCGCAGCGAGGCCCGACCCTCGAACCGTTCGACGCTGCGCCACCCCCGCAACAACGTCGCAGATGTGTGAGGGCGTTGCGGATTGCGCCGGGACTGACTTCCCGCACCGAGTGGGGTAGGTCGCGATCAGGGCCCGACCGTGGACCTGGGCCGTGTCACGCGGAAGAGGGCGACCGAATCCGGAACCCCTTTCAGCTCCGCATCGTCGATCTGCTCGAACAAATAGGGCGCGTCGCCGTCGCCCGTTTGCTCGACCACCGCCCGGCTGGCAAGGACCTCGCCCGGCCCCGCCACATCCGCGATCCGCGAAGCCAGGTTCACGGTCTGCCCGAAGACGTCGAGGTCGCGCTCTATCACGGGACCGGCGTGGACGCCGGCATGCGAGGACAGCGTTCCCTCGCCGCTCATGATCTCGACGAGGTCGAGAGCGGCATGCACGCCGGCCGTCGCGTCGGTCAGGCGGAGCATCGCTCCGTCCCCGAGCAGCTTCACGAGCCGTCCGCCGTGCCGCTGTGCGGCCTCGTCGGCCCGGCGCTGCAGCGAGGTGGCGATCCGGACGGCCGACTCGTCGCCGCGCTCGCGGGTGAGGTGCGTGAAGCCGGACAGGTCAACGAAGACGATCGCGGGAGGGCCGAGCGGGTCCGGGGGCCCCGCCAGCCCGCGGGAGGCGAGGAACCACTCGAACCCCTCGACGATCCGGGTCACGGCGCGGTTCTCCAGGTACCGGGCGCTCAGCCACAGGAACATCTCCAGGACCAGATTCGTCACTTTCGTGGCCGTGACGCGGATGTCGTCCGGGAACTCCTCTAGCTCACCCCGAAGCAGCCGCTGGCGGGCGGGCTCGGCGAGCTGCTCGTCGAAGATCTCGGTACAACCGAGGATCGCCGTGTGGGTCCCCAACGCCATCAACCGGGCCGCCCGGAGCAACGAGTCTTCGTCGGGGGCCATTCGCCACGCGTCGAGGAAACGTCCGAACATCGCCTCCTCGTCGACGTGAACCGGCGCCGAGGGATCCGGCTGAGGCAGCCCCAGCACTTCGTAGACGGCCGGGAGCAGCTCGGCTCTTGGTCCGGCGGCGGCTTGGAACTCGGTGAACGATCGGTCCGAACGCGGACCGGGCTCATACGGGAGGTACTCGTCGAGCCGTCGGAACGAGAGCATGCCTTCGGTCGCCGCATGCTCGATCGTCTCGGCCGTGATGCCGCTCTCCAGCAGGGCGGACACCATCTTCATGGCGAGCACAGAGCCATGCGTGAACCCGCCGTGCTCGTCGGCTGTGAGCAGGCCGAGCCCCGCGAGCCACTGGACCTCGTGCTCGCCGCACCCGGCATCCGCGGCGATCTCGGCGGCAGAGTAGCTCCGGGCCACGCGTGGCATCGTAATTGGGCCTGTATCGCGGCGAACCACGCACGCTACGACAGGATCACGGACCGGTCTCAGGCGACATGACGGCCCGACCTTGCCCAACACGCCAAGCGAAGAAACTTCCGATCAGACGGTACTTGCCGGCATCAGGCAACGTCCGCCATCGCCACTCTCTGCGACTTAAGCCTCTCAGGCCGCAAGGCCGTGCGGGTTCGACTCCCGCCCCGGGCACACACCGCCCCGGGCACTGGCCACGGCCTGAGCCGACGGCCGTTCCAGTGTCCGCGCCACCGGGGTGGGGGTGACACCGGCGCTGGCGGCGTACGGTTTCGTGCGTGCCCGTCGACTCCACCCGACCCGCCGACTCGGGCGACCCCGCCGACTCGGCCGGCTCTGACGGCTCGGGCGACCCGGAAGACTCGGAGCTGGCGGCTTACGGGCAGGCCGTCGACGTGGCGGTACACGTGCCGACGCTCTCGGCCGCTGTCGCGACCGGCGCGGTGGCTGCGGGGGTCTGGGTCTGGCGCCAGCTGCGCCGCAGTCGGGCCGCCGCTGGTTGACGTCCGCCGGCAGGACCGCTCACCGGCGCGTTCGCCTGTTCCGGCGCCGCTTCCGGAACCGACCATTCCCGGGACTTTGGTCCCGTGTTCCGACCCTGCCGCTATTGGTGCCTCAATACTCGACCCCGCCGACGCTCAGGTTGGCAGCGTAGAGCTCGGGATAGCGGAGCCTGGGGGGCCGTTGGGCGGCCTGCCGGTCCGTCACGAGCCGCTTGCGGGCGCGCACCCCGCACGCGCAGGACCCACCGACCAGCAGGGCGATCCCGGCCTCCTGCTCGAGGTCATCGATCCAGGCTCGTCCACAGCTGGACGGCGGCGTAGGCACGCCAGGGGCGCCATTGCTGCTGCAGGGCGGCGAGCGAGCGAGGCTGGTTCAGGCGACCCACGGCCGTGAGGGCACGACGTAGGCCGGCGTCGCCGTGCGGGAAGGCATCGGGATCGTGAAATCCTCGCATCGCCACGTAGGCGGCGGTCCAGGGACCGATCCCGCGAATTGCGAGGAGCCGGGTGAGGGCTTCGGTGGGGTCTGAGCCGGCATCGACGCGAATTCCACCGTTAGCGAGTCGGACGGCGAGAGGCCGTAACGTGCCTGTTCCCAGCCCGGCAAGGGCCTTTGGGTCGGCTTCGGCGAGGACCGCTGGGTCCGGGAACAGATGTGTCACCGTTCCGAGCGGCTGCTCGAGCGGCGTACCGAACATCTCGACGAGCCGGGCCGTTCGTGTCCGTGCTCCCCGCAGGGAGCCGTGCTGACCAAGCACGGCGCGCAGGACGAGCTCGTTGCCGTCGAGGCAGCCGGGCACCCGCAGCCCGGGCCGTGCCCGGACGAGACGGCCGATCACCTCGTCGCGGCCGAGCGCCTCGGCGACGGCGGACGGGTCGGCGTCGAGGTCGAGCAGGTGGCGGCAGCGTGCGACCGCTGTGGCGAGGTCGCGGAGATCGTCGAGGCGGAGTACGCAGCGGACGGCCCGCACGTCTGGGGTCACCTCGACGAGCCCGGTGCCGTGGGTGAGGGTGAGCGCTCGCCGATAGGTACGGCCGCTGACCTCTTCGAGACCGGGGACGGCCCGCGCTTGGAGGAACCGGAGCAAGGCGGCTCCGTCGAAGGGCTCACGGCAGCTCAGGCGAAGCTCGACGACGCCCAGCGGGCGGGGGCGGGCAACGTTGGAGCGGCGCCGCATCTCGCCGGGGGTCGACGCGAAGACGTCTCTGATGGTGTCGTTGAACTGGCGGACGCTGTGGAAGCCGGCAGCGAAGGCCGCATCGGCGAAGGGCATGGCGGTCGACTCGATCAGCAGCCGGGCCGCGTTGGCGCGCTGGGCGCGCGCGAGCGCCACCGGGCTGGCGCCGACCTGCTCGGCGAGGAGTCGGCGTAGATGGCGTTCGCTGAAGCCCAGGCGTTTGGCGAGTCCGGGGACGCCTTCGCGGTCGACGGTGCCGTCTGCGATCAAGCGCATGGCGCGGGCGACGCTGTCGGCGCGCCAGTTCCAGTCGGGTGAGCCGGGCGCGGCGTCGGGGCGGCAGCGCTTGCACGCCCGGAAGCCGGCCGACTGCGCGGCGGCGGCGGTGGGGTAGAAGCGGACGTTGGCGCGTTTCGGCTGCCGTGCGGGGCAGCTCGGGCGGCAGTAGAGCATGGTCGACGTGGCGGCGATGAAGAAGATGCCGTCGTACCGCGGGTCACGGCTGTCGCTCAGCCGGTAGCAGCTCTCGAAGTCCTCGACAATGCTGCTCATCATCGCACCTGTCGTCCACCGTACTAGCGGTTTTCGGCCAGAGCGGTAGACCGTCACTCAGTTGGCCGAATCCCGCCAGTCATCGCCACGCCAAGGGCGTAAAAGGAGCGCATGAGCGGACAGCAACAGTCGAACCTCGCCGGCGCGATCGTAGGAACCAGCCAGCGCATGGCGGCGAGCAA
The DNA here is from genome assembly GCA_046726215.1 of Actinomycetota bacterium. Classification (GTDB taxonomy): domain Bacteria; phylum Actinomycetota; class Acidimicrobiia; order Acidimicrobiales; family VFJN01; genus DASQUK01. Next base: position 8,923 of record JBKPAA010000015.1, read on the forward strand.
CGTCGACATCGCCGGGCTCGACGGCAGTCTCGTGAGGTTGACTGCGGAACAAGTCGCCGAGCTCGACTCGCGGGTTCAGTGCCGGTTGCTTCGCGCAGGCGACCCCGGCTGGGACCAAGCCGTGCTGGTCTGGAACGGCATGGTCGCGAAAGCCCCTGCATTCGTTCTTCAGCCGACCTCGGCCTCCGACGTCGCTGCGGCCGTGGGGTTCGCGCGTGACCACGGCCTGTTGCTGAGCGTCAAGGGCGGAGGCCACAACATGGCCGGAACTGCGATCGCCGAGCGCGGGCTGACGCTCGACATGTCCCGCATGAGCCACGTCGCGGTCGACGCTGACGCCAGGCTCGCGTACGTCGGGGCCGGGTGTCTGCTCAAACACGTCGACCGCGCGACACAGGCGCACGGGTTGGCAACCGTACTCGGCAGCTTCAATTCTGAGGTCGGCGTCGCCGGACTGACGCTCGGCGGCGGTCTGGGTTACCTCACGCGGCGCTTCGGCTGGACCGTTGACAACCTCGAGGCAATCCAGATCGTCAGCGCTGACGGCGTGGTCCGCACGGCCAGCCGCGACGAGCAGCCGGAGCTCTTCTGGGCGCTCCGGGGCGGTGGAGGCAACTTCGGCGTCGTCACTCGGTTCACGTACCGCCTCCACGAGGTCGGCCCGACGATCACCGGAGGCCTCGTCGTCTTCGATGCCGACCGGGTCGACGACGTACTCGCGGTGTACCGCGACCTCACCGGGTCGGCGCCCCGCGAGCTGACCACGGCCGTCACCGTGCGCCTCGCCCCGCCGGCCCCGTTCCTCCCCGAGGAGTGGCACGGCAGGCCGATCGTCGGGCTGCTGGTGTGCCACAGCGGCGCCGAGGCGCAGGCCGATCTCGCCCTCGTTCGGGGCCTCGGCGACCCGATTGCCGACGTGGTGAGCCAGAGGCCTTACGTCGAGCAGCAGGCGCTGCTCGACGGTATGGAGCCCAGGGGCAACCGCTACTACTGGAAGACCGAGTACCTCGCTGCGCTTTCGAACGAGTTCCTCGACACCTTCCGTGAGAGTGCCATGAAGGTGACGTCTCCGCTGGCGGAGTCGATCCTCATCCACCTCGCGGGTGCGCTGAACGAACGGGCCGACGACGACGGGGCGGTCGGCAACCGCGACGCCCGCTACCTGACCGCGTTCGCCGGTCAGTGGCCCGCCCACGCCCGCGACGACGAGCACGTGGCCTGGGTACGAGAGGCGTGGAAGACGATCCGGCCGTTCTCGACGGGCGGCAACTACCTCAACTTCCAGACCGCTGACGAAGACGCGGAGCGTCTTCGGGCGACGTACGACACCAACTTCGACCGCCTCGTCGAGGTGAAGGAGAAGTACGACCCGGGCAACCTGTTCCGTGTCAACCGCAACATCGCTCCCAGCACGGGCGGGTAATGACCTTGCGCTCTCCGACCTCTGCGCGCATCCTCGTCGTCGGTGCTGGCATCGCCGGTCTCGGCACCGCCCGAGCACTCGCCCGTGCCGGGTTCGCGGCCGAGGTCGTGGAGCGGCAGCGGACGTGGCAGGAGGCCGGTGTCGGCATCTACCTGCCCGGTAACGCGGCCCGTGCCCTCCGCACACTCGACCTCGAGCACGCGGTCGTCGACAAGGCCGTCGTCATCACGAGCCAGCGCGTGTGCGATCACCGGGGCCGACTGCTTGTCGAGGTCGACGTGGCGGGGTTGTGGAACGGCGTCGGACCCTGTCTCGCGCTTCGGCGGGCGGATCTCCACGCCGTTCTGCTGGAAGGGGCCGAGGTGCCGATCCGGATGGATGTCGACGTTCGCGGCCTCCACCACGGAAACGGGCCGCTCACGGTCGAGTTCGGCGGCGGCGACGCGGCCGAGTACGACCTCGTGATCGGCGCTGATGGGATTCACAGCAGCGTGCGCGCGCTCGCCTTTCGCAGCGAGGCGGCGGCGCGGCCAGTGGGGCAGGTGGGGTGGCGCTTCGTCGCCGACTGCCCGACCCAGGTCACGACCTGGTCGGTGATGCTCGGTCACCGGACGGCGTTCCTCACACTCCCGATCGGGGACGGCCGCGTCTACTGCTACTGCGACGTGATCCCGTCCGGCCCAGACCCGCACGACCACCTCGACCGACTCTTCTCTGCGTTCGCCGAGCCCGTGCCCGCCATCCTCGACACGCTCCGGCGCTCGGGGCCAGCCCACAGGTCGACGATCGAGGAAGTCACGCTCGACGCGTGGGTGCGCGGATGCGTGGTGCTCGTCGGTGACGCGGCGCACGCCACGTCCCCGAACATGGCGGAGGGTGCGGCGATGGCGCTGGAGGACGGGTTGGTGCTCGCCGACACCCTCCGGCGGCTCGGCGTGAGCGCCGCGGCTCTCTCGGCCTTCGAGGCTCGCCGCCGGCCCCGCACCGACTGGGTGCAGGCGCAGACGCACCATCGCGACCGGACTCGCTACCTGCCCGCCGCGGTCCGGAACGCCAGCCTGCGCGCCTTCGGCCCAAGGATCTTCCGATCGAACTACAGACCTCTGCTCGCCGAGGCCTAGTTCGACGGCCTTCGCGCCGCAGAGGCGCTCATCATCGGCGATCCGTGGGGCCAGGGTGGCTCAGGCGGCGTACCGGTGTCGGAACCAGTCGACGGTGCGCCGCACGGCGTCCCGATGCGGGGTCGGCTCGAATGGTCCGAAGGCGCCCTGGAACTTCGAGGCATCCGAGACGAACGGCCGCTCGAACTGGTAGAGCGTCTCGTTCAGCTCCCGCACCAGCGGGTTGAACAGGCCGACCAGTCTGATCATCGGGCGGGGGGCGACGCCCACCTTCGGCGCGAGCCCGGCCGCCTTGTAGACCAGCGTCAGGAACTGCCGGCCGGTGAGGGGCTCCGCGGCCGGCAAGTGCCACACCTGGCCGTCGGCCTCCTGGCGTTCACCCAGCGTCACCAGAGCGCGCGCCATATCCTCCAGGTAGTTGAGCGTGTGGGGCTGGTCGAGCGAGCCGAGCCAGCGCGCCCGCTTGTCCCGCAACACGGGCTTCATGAGGTTGTCACCCACATTCGTGGTCGTGCCGCGGGGGCCGTAGTAGTCCGAGGAGCGGCCAATGGTGCAGCGCAGCCTCCCCTCGCGGTGCGCCCGCAGGATGGCTGCCGCCATCTCGACGCGGACGCGGCCCTTCTTACCCTGGGCCCGCTGGGGTGTCTCCTCGGTCATCGGACCCTCGGGTGGCCCGTACACGTACAGGTTGTCCGCGAACACGAGCTTGGCGCCCGCCTCCGCCGTGCCATCGAGTACCGCGCGGGTCAGCGGCGGGAACAACTCAACCCATTTCGTATAGCCGGGTTGGGCGCAGTGGTAGACGACGGCCGCACCGGCGCACGCCCGGCGGGCACCGTCCGGCGTGGCCACGTCGGCTGCGACCTGCTCGACACCCTCCGGCACGTCCGCCGCACCCGACCGCGTCACCGCCCGCACCGGAAGTCCACGGACACCCAGCTCGCCGACGACCGCCGAACCGGTTCCACCCGCCGCCCCCAAGACGACATGGAGCGTAGAAGCAGAAGACACCACCGGAGCTTAGGCATGGAGCACCGCCGGCGGCGGGCCGGCACACCGGCCTCCGCCAGATGCATCACCACCTCGACCCACGGCACCGCATCAGTGGCGGCGGGGACGGGTCTACGAGGGCCGGGAGGCGGTCGTCGGGCCCGGGAGGCCCTCGCCCTTTACCCGGCTGGCTTCCCCGCGGGCGTGTGCCGCGCACCGGTGGCCGTCGTGGTCGTGGTGGACACCGGGGGGCTCGGCGGTGTGTTCGAGGATGCGGCATAGGGCAGCCTGGCCGCTGTGGTGAACTGACGCCTTCGCCTGCTCGAAAACGCCTCTGAGCGTGTTTCGGAGAAGCTGGAGGTTGGCAATCGCAAGATCGATGTCGCGGAGGTGGGCATCGATGAGAGCGAGGACGTCTGGGCCGGGCGGATGACCGCCGTCCTGGCGCAGTTCGATCAACGCCTGGATGTCCTTCAATCCGAGGCCCAGGGCGCGCGCTTGGCCGATGAAGCGCAGCAGCCTCAGGTCTTCGTCGGTGTACAACCGATAGCCGGCGTCGCTGCGCGGGGCTACTGGCAGCAGGCCTCGTGCCTCGTAGAGGCGAACGGCCCTCGGGGTGAGCTGAGCCCGCCGGGCTGCCTGGCCCACCGTGAACTTTCTGGTCATGACGCTGATCGTCCTCTTGACCTTGACCCAGGGTCAAGCTCATACGGTGATCGACGTGGTCGGATCGAAGTCTCCCGGAGTGTCGGTGACCGTCTTGGTGGCCGGGGCAACTGGCCGTTTTGGGGACATCTGCGGCAGGCTCCTCGAGAGGAACCGTCGGGTCTTGGCATTGACCCGGCATCCGACGTCAGCCGCCGGTCGGCGACTCGCAGCACTCGGTGCCCAAGTTGTCTCGGGCGACTTCGACGATCCCGAGACGCTGCGAACCGCCATGGCGGGCGTCGCCTCTGTATTTGCTACTGGCACCATGCACCGCGCCGGGCCCGACGGTGAGTTGCGTCACGGCAGGAACATCGCCGATGCCGCCCACGCAGCGGGCGTGGGCCACCTCGTATGGGTGTCAGGGGCCGGCGCCGTTCCCGGCACGGGTCTCGCTCTCTTCGATGTCAAGGCCGAGGTCGAGCGCCACCTGACGTCCGTGGGTGTCCGCCGCACGATCCTGGCGCCCGTCTACCTCATGGAGAACCTGTTCAATCCGTGGAATCTTGCCCCGCTGCGAGCTGGCAAGGTGCGGACGTTCATCCGCGCCGCCACCAAGCTGCAACAGGTTTCGATCAGCGACGTCATCGACTTCGCCATCCTTGCCCTCGAACAGCCAGACCGGTTTGCAGGCCAGCGCATCGAAATCGCCGCCGACGAGCCGACCGCCGAGGAAATGGCTGCGGTGCTCACTCGAGCGGTCGGACGGCCTTTCGGCATCGACCAGGCTTCACCAGACGACGCTGGCCCTGGTCTCGCACCATTGTTCGACTGGCTCGATCGCTCGGACCACAGTGTCGACATCGACGATGTTCGCCGCCGGTACGCGGTTCCGGGACGGACCGGCCAAGGTCGTCCTTACGACTCCAGGAGCAGGTGACGCGATCACGCTGAATGCAGACCCGGCGGGGGCAGAACTAGCCGGCAGACGCGGCGGCATTAGCCACTTCGGTTTCCGACTCAAGGATCCGCAGCGCTTGGAGGAAGCGATAAACGAGGTCGAAGCTGCAGGCGGACGGCTCGCTGGGCGTGGAGAGCACACGCCCGGGGTCCCGCTCGCCTATGTCACGGACCCGGACGGGTACGTCATTGAGCTGTAACCCTTACCTGCTGACCTCGCAGCCGCCGTTACGGCCCGGCACGGCCCAGCACGTCGAAGAGAAATCCCAGGTCAGACGGCATTTGGTCAATCTCTGTACGCGCATCGTCCGCTGTAGGACTGATCTGGACTACCAGGCGGTGGGCTTTTCGGGTTGGTACAGCCAGACGTCGAAGAAGTGCTTCAGGTCCATCCCGCTGCGCTGCTCGGCGAGGTCGATGAACTGGGCTGTCGTCACGTTGCCGTAGCGATTCAGCGTGGCCCAGTCGCGCAGCACCGTGAAGAACGTGTCGTCCCCGATCTTCTCCCGTAACGCCTCGAGGGTCATCGCCCCGCGGTAGTAGATCGTGCCGTTGAACATGAAGACGGGTGTACCAGGGTCGCCGGGCGGAGGCGTCCAGAAGGCGGTGTCCTGGGCCGGGGTGTTGTACAGCTGCTTGAACCACTGCGCCGCCGACTTGTTGCCCTGGTACTCGCTCCAGATCCATTCCGACCAGGTGGCGAAGCCTTCGTGCAGCCAGATGTCGGGCCACGTCGTGAGGGTCACCGAATCGCCGTACCACATGTGGGAGATCTCGTGAACGAGCGTCGCCTCGTCCGGCATCCGGTCGAACACCGGCTTTGTCTGCGTCTCGAGTGAGTAGCCGACGACCTTGGCGCTGTCGACGACCGCACCGACGGCATTGAACGGGTACGGCCCGTAGATCGACGTGAAGAAGTCGACCGCCGCCGGAAGCTTGCCCAGCACCTGGCCCTTTGGAAGCTGTGGATCCACGGCGACGTACGTCGGAATTCCCGCCGAGGTGGTCGAGATGGTCAGGTCGAACCGGCCGAGTGTCGCCGTTGCGAGATAGGGGGCCATCGGATCGGTCTCTTGCCAGACCCAGGTCGTTCTGCCACCGGCCGTCTGGTTGGAAACGAGGACTCCATTCGCCATCGCCGTGAGCCCGGCCGGCACGGAGATGCTGAAGTCGAACGTTGCCTTGTCGCGCGGGTTGTCGTTCACCGGGTACCACGCCGGTGACCCCTGTGGCTCGCCGACCACGAAGGCGCCATCATCGGTCGGGACCCAGCCCTCGATCGATTGATCGGGGTCGGTGACGACGGCGGGCGTGCCGGCGTAGTCGATCACCACCGTGAACACCGTGCCGGCTCTCAGGCCGGTCCGAGGCGTGATCACGAGCTCCTGCTCACCACTGCGGGCATAGGCAGCGTCGTGGCCGCTGACGAGCAAGCGCGAGATCGAGAAGCCCCGCAGGTCCAGGTCGAGGCTGGAGAGGTTCTGCGTCGCGCTCGCCGTGATCACGGCGGTGCCCATCAGCTGGTTCGTCGATGGCTCGTACGACAACGTCAACGCGTAGTGCGTCACGTCGTAGCCGCCGTTGCCGGCGTTCGGGAAGAACGGATCGCCCAGCCCAGCGGACCCCGGAACGAAATCCACCGCCGCCGCCGGTGCGACCGTGGCCAGGCTGACGGTCGCCATCGAGATCGCGCCGAAACCCAGCAGGCGCCTCGCCACACGCGTCAGCTTCATGGCCCCCTCCCATGGTTGCGGGTGGCCGCAACGCTAGAGGCCGGCACGATGGCGCGACTAGGACCGACATGAAGATCAACCGTCGGCCTCTTGACGCTGGGGTCTCGGAGGGCGCCGACCGCGACGTCGCCGGAGCCGAACCGCCGTGTGCCCGACCGGCGGTGTTACGTTCGTCCACGCCCGGCCAGGCGAGTGCGCCGAAGGCGGGGGTGCACAAGAGTTAGCCAGGGGGATCGTGTGAACGTCGGACCTCGTCACTTCGTTGTGTTGGTCGCGGCGGCCGTGGCCCTGGGTGCGGCGGTCGTGGCACCACCGGCTGGCGGGCAGCCCGGTCCGCCGGGATCGCCGGCAGCGGACCGCGCCTTCTACGTCCTCCCGCCCGGCAACTACGGGGGCCTGCCCACCACCGACGAGTCGCGCGACCAGATCCCGCTCTATGACGCGCTCACGCCGCTGCGCGGCGACGTAACGGACGCCGACATCGATGCGAACTTCCTCCCCGAGGACTTCTCGCCGGTGGGCACCACTCGCGAGGAGCCCACCGGTCGCCCGGGCACGACGATCCTCTACGACGAGTACGGCGTCGCTCATATCTCCGGCCGGACCGGGGCCGACCTCGCCTTCGGCGCCGGCTGGGTGACCGCCCGCGACCGGGGCCTGCTGCTCTTGCTCGGTCGCGGCCCGGCGCGAGCGGCCGTCGCCGACATCCCGGGCATCGACGCGTTCGGCCTGGTGACCAGCGGTCAGTCGTTCGTCCCGAGCGCGGCCACAGAGCAGCTCGTCTCGGACCAGGTGGATCTCCTCGTCGAGACCTATGGTGACAAGGGCCGCCAGATCATCGCCGACGCCCAGGCCGAGGCCGACGGCATCAACGCCTACTGGGCGGCCCACGGGATCGACCAGCCGCCGGCAACCGTCAACGACGTCATCGCGGTGACGGCGTTCATCGGGTCGATATTCGGCGGGGGAGGGGGCGCCGAGGCCGCCAACGCCGATTTGCTGGCGAAGCTGCAGGACGGGCTCGGCCCCGAGCTGGGGACGCGGGCGTGGGAGGACGCGATGCTCGCCGACGATCCCGAGGCCCCCACCACCATCAGCCGGCGCTTCAACTACGGGCCCCTGACGGGCGGCAGCGTCACCGGTTCGGTGGTCGTCGACCCCGGTTCGATCCAGTCGCTCGACCCTCGGCAGCCGGCGCCGGCAGCAGCGTCGCCGTCGGCGTCGAGCGCGGGGCGGCTGGACGCCACCTATCCCGCGGCGGGGCCCGTGCCCTCCAAGGAGGCCTCGAACTTCCTATTGGTCGACGCGAAGCGATCGGCCACCGGCAACACGCTTGCCGTCATGGGCCCCCAGCTCGGGTACTTCTATCCCGAGATCGTTCAGCAGATCCACCTCAGCGGACCTGGCATCGAGGCCCAGGGTGTCGCGGTCCCCGGCGCCGCCATGTACATCCTCATCGGACGCACCCGGGACTACGCCTGGAGCCTCACCTCGGCCAACCACGACGTGCGCGACGTCTTCGCCGAGCGGTTGTGCAACCCCGACGGCACGCCGCCGACCCGAGCGTCGACCCACTACATGTTCGAGGGCACTTGCCGGCCGTTCGAGATGTTCGACGCCGGCACATTGAACGGCACGCCGATCCGCTATCCCCGATCGGCGCACGGGCCGGTGATCGGCACCGCCACCGTTGGCGGGGAGCCCTATGCCCTGACCCGGCAGCGCTCGACGTTCGGACGTGACGCACTGAACCTCGCCGCCCTCAAGGACATGACCGAGGGCAAGGCCGACACGTCGCGGCGCTTCTTCGAGGCGGCCAACGAGTTCGAGTTCACGTTCAACTGGGCGTACGCGTCCCGCACCGAGACCGCCTACTTCTCGTCCGGGCTCCTCCCACAGCGAGCGCGTGGCCTGGACCGACGGCTGCCGACACTCGGCACCGGCGACTACGAGTGGCGGGGATTCCTGCGCCTGAGCGAACACCCGCACGACGTGAGGGGCCCGGGCGACCTCCTGCTCAACTGGAACAACCGGTCGGCGCCCGGCTTCATGCACGGCGACGATGCACCGTTCGGGTCGGCGCAGCGCGTGGAGCTGTTCGACCAATGGCCGCGACACCCGACCCTCGCGGACACGGTCAGCGTCATGAACCGGGCCGCCACCGAGGACGTCCGCTCGCTCGTTTGGCCCGTCGTCAGCCGGGTGCTGCGCAGCGGAGCCGCCCCGAGCGCCCTGGCCGACCGCACCGTCGACGTGCTCGACGACTGGGTCGCTCGGGACGCGCCGCGGCTCGATGCCGACCTCGACGGCGACTACGACGACGCCGGCCCGGTGATCTCGGACGCCCTCTGGCCGTCCGTCGCCGACGCGGTCATGCGGCCCGTGTACGGCGACCTGACCGACGATCTCGCAGCCGTCCGAAGCCTCAACGGAGCAGCGGGCCAGTCGTACGTCGACAAGGACCTGCGCGCCCTCCTCGGGGACCCGGTCAAAGGTCGGTTCAACCTCAGCTACTGCGGCAACGGCTCGCTCGACGCCTGCCGAGCGTCGCTGTGGGCGGTCGTCGAGCAGGTGGCCGGCGAGCTCGCCGCTGAGCAGGGGCTGGAGCCGTCGAGCTGGACAGGCCAGGCGGCACGTACCGGCTTCACCCCCGGCCTCATCCCCGACACCATCCGCACCACCAACCGCCCCACCTTCCAGCAGGTGCTGGAGCTGGCCGGCGAGCGGCGCTCGGTCCGTTGAAGCCGGCGACACGTCCTGCCTGGGCTCCGTCGCTGCAGCTCAGCCGATACCACGTCGCCGTCAATGCTGCGCATCGCCACGGCGTCGTCGAGCTACGAGGCGGGCTCGACGCTTAGGACGTAGCCGGTCACGCCGGTGCCGCCGCCGATCACATAGATCACATATTCGCCGGCTTCGTCGGCCTCGAAGACGTCACGGGCGTCGGAGCCGTAGAGTCCACCGCCGGTGTCGTCGGAGAAGAAGGCGTCGGCAAGCCTCTCGCCCCGTGGACCGACGAAAAAGGCCATGTCCGCCGCCGGCGACCCGACGAAGATCTCGACGGCCTCGCTGGCATCGAGGTCGACGACGTAGCTGTCGTAGCGGTCGAGGAAGTCGAGCACGCCTTCGACCCGGTCGCCGGCAACGATGGGTTGCCCTTCGTCGTCGTCCTCCATGACGTGGACCGGGGTTGTGGCGCTGAACGCCATATCCGCGCCGTCGGCGAGGCGCGTGCCGACATAGACGATCGCCGGCTCGTCGAAGGGTACGTCGAACTCGAACACTCCCCGCTCGACGGGTTCGTCGGCGTCGAGGGCGTAGTCGTACTGCGACAGCTCCTCGAACTCGGCGACGCGGTCCAGCGCTGCCTGATTGATAAACAGCACGTCGCCGGACAGCGAGAGCACCTCGATCACCGGCTGGAGGTCGGGGGGCAGCGTCAAGCGGATGGTGCGGTCCTCAGGCGCGGCGGGGATCGCGAGAATCTTGAAAGCATCGCGTTCGGCCAATCTGAACGAACCTTCTGTCACACCTCCACCGGTGGGAAACGGCCGATAGGGGAGCGACTCGTCGGAGCCGATGCGTTCCAACGCCGCCTCGACGTCGTCAGCCGAGAGGGCCAGGGCGAACTCCTCGGCGAAGCTCAACCCCGAAAGACCGATCACCCGTCCCCGGCGGTCGACCAGGGCGCCGCCGCTCTGCCCGCCGCCGATGGCGGCGTCGGTCTGCAGATACGTCTGGCCGAACTCTCGGGCCTCACGCACCCGGGACAGGATCCCCCGCGAGATCGTCGGCTCTGGGTCCACGTCGGCTTCGCCCGGGAAACCTACGAGGAAGACGTCCTCGCCCTGTTCGAGGTCGGTTGCGTTACCGAGGTTGGTGCCGGGCAACGCGGTGTCGATCGGGCCGAGCAGGGCGACGTCGCTGAGCGGGTCCACACCGGCTACGGCGACTCCCCCGTGCCGTTCGCCGCCTTGCAGCACGACATCGACCTCCGCATACGGGTCGATGACGTGCGCGTTGGTGACCGCCATGCCGTCCGTCAGCAGGATGGCGCTGCCGGTGCCAACCGGCGTCTCCACAAACGCCAGGGCGGGTGCGAGACACTCGAGCAACGCCTTGGCCCGCGAGGTCTCCTCGGGACGGCAGTCGCCGGCGAGCTCGGACGGGTCCTCGTCGGTCGCGTGAGTGTCGCCGTCCTCGTCGCCTCCGACGCCGACGAGGACCAGAGCGGCAACGAACACGCCAAGCACGACGAGGCACGCGGCCAGCCACAACAGGGCAGGATCGCGTCGTCTCCCCATGCGGCCCAAAGGGTACGGCACGGTGTCGACGGGCCGATCAAGGCCGACCACCCGCTTGGGGGGATGCACTCGTAGATCGCCGCCTGCACCATCGCGTGGTGGAACGGTGGCCTGCGAGAAGGAAGGGGCGACGCCTCGTGGCCGTCGTGGCAGTCTTGGCCGGGTCGCTGGTGCTCGCAACGGCGTGTGGCGACGACGGTGGCGACGAGTCGGCGGACACGACGGCGGACGCCACGTCGGACACGACGGCAAATGAGACCGCGAGCGTGTGCGACGCGAGGGACGAGCTCGATTCGTCGCTGGATGCGCTTGGTGAGGTCGACATCTCGGCCGAGGACACCAGCGCTTTGGAAGCGGCCGTCCGCGACGTTCGGGACGACATCGACGCGGTGGCCGACGCCGCTCAGGAGGAGGCCGGCGACGAGGTCGACGACCTGCGGACTGCGTTGGATGAGCTCGAGACGGCCGTCGGGGACTTCGGGGAGCAGGAATCCACGAGCGCCGCCGTGGCCGCTGTCGGCAGCGCGGTCACCGATCTCGCCCGGGCCGCCGGCGCGCTCTCCGAGGCGCTGGCGCAGGAATGCGGTAGCGGGAACTGAGCCAAGGCGACCGACGGCTCGACTGTAGGACAGTTGACCTCACCGTTAGCTTCTCGTGGCCCGTCATCTAGAACCTGGTGTTCGCCAGGAAGTCGACGGCCGGTGTGGCCGCCGGAAACGAACCGGTGATCCCGGAGCTGAAATAGCCCGCGTCGGTGACCATGGTGATGCCGGTCACCGCCTTGGCGGCGTCGCTGCAGAGGAAGGCGAGGGGGTACGCCTGCTCGAGGGGCGTCGCCGCCTCGATCCCGACCGCGGTGCGGTAGTCGGCGCCAAACCCGAGCCAGGTCTCCTCGTTGGCCCGGGCGAGCGGCGTGTCGGTGGGGCCGGGGAGGATGGCGTTGATGCGGATGCCCCGCTTGAGGAGGCCGAACGCCTCGCGTGCGACGTAGGCGCTGATCGCGAGCTTGCTCCACAGGTAGTCGGCCTTGCCGTGCTCCTGGGCCCAGCGCGTCGCCTCGTCGAAGTCGCGGATGTCGAGGTACTCCCGCAGGAGGTCCAGGTTCGCCTGCCAGCCGAAGCCGGCGGCCGAGGAGATGAAACCGATGGCGGAGCCGCGGGGGAGCATGTCGCCGGCGAGCAGGCGGTCGATGAGGTGGCGGTGACCGATGAAGTTGATCCGCTCGATCCCCGGGGTGCCGTCGGCCACGCCGGCGCAGGAGAACAGCGCGTGGACGGGACCGCCGCACTCGTCCACGGCGGCGTCGATCGACGCCTTGTCGGCGAGGTTGGCGTGGACGGCCTTGACGCCCGGCAACTTGACCTCGGCGTGGTCCATGACGACGACCTCGGCGCCGGCGTCCTGGACCAGCTCGGCCGCCGCCGCGCCCATGCCGGTGGCGCCGCCGACCACCAGCGCCCGTCTGCCGTCATACCTGAATGCGTCGGTCACGCCCATGTGATCGCTCCCTGATGTGCTCCGGTTGGTGGTCAAGCCACGATGCCGCGGACCTCCGGGTCCACGAAGCTCAGGACGGCGCGGCGCCCGGGCGCGGCGTCACGGTGACGGAAGGCATCGAGACGCTCGCCCCGCCCCGGAGGACGGCGTCGACAACCGCCACGAGGTGCTCGACGTCGATCAGCGACCCGCTCAGATAGCTGCGGGCCAGCCACACCTGGCCGACCTCGGCGGCCAGCTCGTTGTCCCACGCGTCGGTGAACCCGGTCCTCGAGTCCCCCTCGCCGCCGCCGCAGTCGCCGACGATCAACCGCGTGAAGGCGACGGTCGGGTGCTCGGACCGCCACGCCTCCACCAGCTTGTCGAGCGCCGCCTTGCTGACGGCGTAGGCACCCAAGCCGGGCCACGGCGGCGTCTGCGACGCGCTGACCGAGGAGAAGTAGACGGCGGTGCCGGCCGATGCCGTGAGGTGGGGGAGAGCCGCGGTTGTCACCAGCGCGGCGCCCGTGACGTTGGTGTCGAACACCCGCCGCCAGGTCTCGGCGTCGGTGTCGGCGAGGCGGGCCAGCGGGCCGATGCCGGTGGTGTAGACGAGCGCATCGATGCCGCCGAGCTCGGCCGCCGCCTCGGCTATCGCCGAGCGGCATGACGCCTCGTCCTTCACGTCGCACGTGACCGGGACCGCACCGTGACCCGCCTCCTTGGCGGCGTCGTCGAGCCGCCCGCGCCGCCGGGCGAGCAGCGCCACCCGAGCGCCCCGCTGGGCCAGGCCGATGCCGACACAGCGCCCGAGCCCGCTCGAAGCGCCCACGATCACGGTTCGCACGGTCCGCAACCCCCTCCTGGATCGACTCAAACGTTAGACGACGAGCGTCATGTGGCGGTCAGCGCCCCAGCAGCCCACGATCGAGGACGTGGGTGGCGGCGTCGATCGCTGGCGTCGATCGTCCCCGGGCGCCGAACGCTGCGAGTAGCGCCACCATGACCACGGCCTCGGTGTCGACGTCACCGAAATCGCGCGGGGCCAGAAGATGCGCCATCCGCCGCCGGCCCCAATCGAGCGCCGCGGCCGAGTCCGTGCTCAGCGTCGGGTTCTGGAGCGCGGCGTCGAGCCAGACGCGGAACATGGCCGCCTCGGGGGCGTGGGCGGCGTTGTAGCGGCGGAGCCAGCGGCGCAGCGCCGCCCTGCGGGCCGGGCCCTCGTCGCCGGCGTTGTCGGGCATGTCCGCGAACGCCGTCGCCACCCTCCGGATCGCCCGCGCCGCGAGGACCTGTGCGAACTGATCCTTGCTGTCGAAGTAGTGGTAGAAGGCGCCATGCGACACACCGGCGGCGGCGACGATGTCGTCGACCCTGGTGCGGTGGTAGCCGCGCACCACGAACGTGTCCCGCCCGGCCTCCAACAGCGCCTGGAGTGCCCGCCGGCCGGCCGCGTTCAAGGCGGGCGGCACGTACTCCTGCCGGAGGGCGCCCCGCATGACGGGGCCGAACTCGAGGGGAGGCGGCCGCCGGCGGGCGGGAGCGTGGGCGTTCATATCGGCGTGGAGACCGAACAGCGTGCGATGCACGACGTCGGCGAGGGCGTCCTCGAGCCGCGGCCTTGGATAGGCGTCGGGTGCGGCGGAGCGCAGGATGAGTGCGTCCTCGAGGGCCCGCGGCACGCACTCCAGCAGGAGCGAGATGACGGGGTCGAGCTGACGTGGCGGCAACGTCGTGGTGGCGAGCTTGGACCGGATCCCCGCGACGTCCCGTTCGCCGACGCGCGCCGACCCGCCCGCGACCGCCTCGTCGGTCTCGGCCGCCGCCGGGAAGGCCTGGAAGACGGGGCGGTAGCGCTCGTAGACGTCGGCGTAGCGCGCGACCCAGGCCCTGATCGCGGTCCAGCCCTCGACGTCCGGGGTCATAGTGGCGAGCGCCTCGGTCGATGCGCTCAGCTGGCGGGCCACCCGCCCCGTCAGGTGACGGAACACGTCCTCCTTGTCCGAGAAGTACTGGTAGAACGACACCCGTGAGCATCCGGCCAGTTGGGTGATCCGGGCGACGCTGCACTGGTGATAGCCCTCCTCGCCGAAGACCCGGAGGGCGGCGTCGACTATGCGTTGCCGTGTCCGTTGCCCCCGGGCTCCGACGTTCGGGTTGTCGGAGAACGGCGCCCGGCGCAGCACCGGCCCGGTGGCCTGAACGCCGGCCGTCCGGCCGTCGTCGACGGCGGGTCGGCCGGGCACGGGTTCGGGGTTCCTTGGTCGTGGGGCCATCGTCGACAGTCCGGGCGTGCGAATCGCAGGTTCAGAAGTCGACCCCCTTGTTAGTCTGCGAGGCGGGGTCGGGCGAGGCAATGAGGTCCGGCTCGGCGCTCTCGAGGCAATCGGGGCCGGGGGCCGGTGGCTATTGCCTCGGGCTCCCGCGAGCGAACCCTATTGCCTCACGGGGGCCCGGCCGAACCGCCGCCAGCTTTCTTCGGGTAGGGGGTCACGCAGTGACGTCGAGGACGACCTTGCCTACGGCGTGGCCGTCGGCGACGTAGCGCAGGGCGGCGGCCGCTTCGTCGAGCGAGAAGGTGGCGCCGATGTGGGGTTCGGCCCGGTGCGAGGCGAGGAGCCCGAGCAGCTCGTCTTCGTTGCGGCGCAACTCCTCGGGGGCATGGGTGGCGAACGCGAGGAACTGGAAGCCGAGGACCTGGACGCCCTTGAGGAGCACGAGGTTGAGCGGGATGCGGGGAATCTCGCCCGCGGCGTAGCCCACCGTTACGAAGCGGCCGCCCCAGCGCAGCGACCGGAGCGCGGGTTCGGAGAGCCTGCCCCCGACGGGGTCGACCACCACGTCGGCCCCGTCGGGAAGGGCGTCTCCGAGGGCCCGCCGGAGATCGCCGGCCGTGTGGTCGACGAGCGTGGTCGCCCCGTGCGCCTTGGCCACCTCGAGCTTCTCGGCCGAGGATGCGACCGCGGTCACCGCGGCGCCGAGCACGGCACCGAGCTGCACGCTCGCCAGGCCGACGCCACCCCCGGCGCCCAGCACGACCAGCTCCTCGCCCGGTCGGATGCGGGCGACCGACCGCAGCACGTTGTACGCGGTGCGGTGGGCCACGCCGAACGCGGCGGCATGGCGCGCGTCGACGCCGGCCGGGGTGCGGGTCAGGGTCTCGGCCGACGCGACGGCCTCCTCGGCGAAGGCGCCCGCGATGCCGGTGCCGAAGACGCGGTCGCCCACGTCGACCCCCTTGACGCCGTCGGCCACCTCGACGACCTCGCCCGCGAACTCGCTGCCCGGCACGAAGGGCGTCGGCACCGAGACCTGGTACTGGTTGGCGACCAGCAGCACGTCGGGGTAGTTCACCGCCGCGGCCTGCACGCGGACCCGCGCGTGGCCCGGCACGAGCGGTGGCGGGGGGAGCTCCTCGACCCGAACGACCTCCGGGGGGCCGTAGGCGGGGCACACCGCGGCTCGCACGTCAGCCGTAGTCCGTGGTCTCGGCGAGCTCCGCCGCGCCCTTCATGAGGTCGAGCACGATGGGGCCGAACGCCTGGAGCTTCTCGTCGTCGCCGGCCCGCTGGTAGCCCTGTTCCAGGACCACCCCGAGCTTCCACTTGGCGAGCACGAGGTAGTAGTCGAGGTCGTCGACCTGGCGGCCGGAGACCTCGGCGTAGTGACTGGCGACCTCGTCCCGCGACGGCATGCCGTACAGGTCGGCATACCCCCACCCCGAGACCTCGGGCGCGTGCGTGTCCCGGGGCCATCCCTGGACGACCCAGGCGAGGTCGAGCTTCGGGTCGCCGACGGTGCCCATCTCCCAGTCGACGATGGCGGCGAGGCGCGCCGGCCCGCCGTGCTCGAACATGACGTTGGCGAACTGGTAGTCGCCGTGCATGAGGCCGGGGACGAAGTCGATCGGCCGGTGCGCGCGCAGCCAGGCGGCGGCGACATCGAAGCCCGGGAGCTCGCGGCCCTTGATGCCCTGGAGGAACGCCGTCCACCGGTCGACCTGGCGGTCGTGGAATCCGTCGGGTCGACCGAGGTCGTGCAGGCCCCCGGCCCTCCAGTCGACGTTGCCGAGCAGCGCCGCCCCCTCGACGAGCTGGTAGGCGAGGCCCTGGCGCGCCCCGAGGTCCGTGTCGAAGGGTGCCGGCCAGCCGTCGGTGTTCATCGGCGACCAGCCGTCCACGAACCCCATCAGGTAGAAGGCGCGGCCGAGCACCGACCTGTCGGTGCACATGCCGATGGCCGACGGGCAGGGCACGTCGGTGCCGTCGAGGGCCTCGATGATGCGCCATTCGCGGAGGATTCCCTCGTCGCGGTTCGCCGGCGCCGACGGCGGCGGGATGCGAAGGGCGGCGCGCAGCTCACCGCGGCGGACCTCGTAGATCTCGTTCTGCGATCCGCCCGACACGTAGCCGGCTTCGACCGGCTCGCCCTTGCCGGGCAGGGCCGCCCCGTCCATCCAGGTGGCGAGGCGCTCGACGTCGATCACAGGTTCCCGACCTCGTGCTCGAGGTACTCGGCGAAGCGGGCCTTGGCGGCGTCGAGCTTCTTCGGGATCCACTCGGTGGGCCACATGTCCTCGCTCGGCTTGTAGTCCCGGAGGACCTGGCGGGCCACCGTGACCTTGTGGACCTCGGTCGGGCCGTCGGCGAGGCCCATGACCCCGGCGCCCTGGATCATGCCGAAGAACGGCATCTCGTTGGTCGTGCCCAGCGCGCCGTGCACCTGCATCGCCCGCCAGGCGATGTCGTGGAGCACGGTGGGCATGACGACCTTGGCGGCAGCGATGTCCTTGCGGACCCGCTTGTAGTCGCTGTACCTGTCGATCTGCCACGCGGTGTAGAGCACGAACAGCCGGAACTGCACCAGCTGGGCGTACGAGTCGGCGATGTAGCCCTGAACGAACTGCTTGTCGGCCAGCAGGCCGCCCTGGGTCTCACGGCTGAGGGCCCGCTCGCACATCATGTCGAGCGCCTTCTGGGCCAAGCCGATCGTCCGCATGGCGTGGTGGATGCGCCCGCCGCCCAGGCGGGTCTGGGCGATGGCGAACGCCTGGCCCTCCCCGCCGAGCAGCGCGTCCTCGGGAACGTGCACGTCCTCGTAGTGGATCAGGGCGTGGGAGCCCTCGTTCAGCGGTTCGCCCCAGAGGCCGACGTTGCGGACGATGTTGACGCCCGGCGTGTCGGTCGGCACCAGGAACATCGACATGCCCTTGTACGCGCTCACGTCGGGGTTGGTCACCGCCATCACGATGAGGAACGACGCCGTCTTGGCGTTGGACGAGAAGTATTTCCAACCGTTGATGACCCACTCGTCGCCGTCCTTGACCGCCCGGGTCTTGAACATCGTCGGGTCGGCGCCGGCATGCGGCTCGGTCATCGAGTAGCAGGAGAACATCTCGCCGTCGAGCAGCGGCTGGAGGTAGCGCTCCTTCTGCCCCGGCGTGCCGTAGTGGGCGATGATCTCGGCGTTGCCGGTGTCGGGCGCCTGGCAGCCGAACACGATCGGCGCCCACTGGGAGCGGCCCAGCACCTCGTTGAGCAGCGCCAGCTTCAGCTGGCCGTACCCCTGGCCACCGAGCTCGGGGCCCAGATGGGTCGCCCACAGGTCGCGGCGCCGCACGTCCTCCTTGAGCGGGTCGACGACCTTGCGCCGCGTCTCGTCCAGCGGCACGTACTGCTGGTGCCCCCACAACAGGTCGAGCGGGGCGACCTCCTCGCGGACGAACTGGTCGGCCCAGTCCAGCTTCTCCTGGAACTCGGGCTCGGTCTCGAAGTCCCACGCCATGGGTTCGCCTCCTGGTTCCGGGACAGGATATGAACGGGACGCGGTAGGTTCACCGCCGATGACCCAAGTAGAGCAGGGGCGTTCGGAACCCCCGATTGCGGGAGAGGATCCGCCCGGCTGACATGGGCCAGGAGCGGCCGTCCACCATCACCGAGACCTTCGACCAGGTTCTCGACACCGATCCCGGGCGCCCGGCGCTCGTCGGGCCGACGAGATCCCTGCGGTACGACCAGCTGGACGCCGCGGCCGACGCCGCCGCCGCAGCGCTGGCGGGGCTGGGCGTCCGCCCCGGCGACCGGGTGGCGGCGTCCCTGCCCAACGACGTCGACATCGTCGTGGCGTTCCACGGCGCGATGCGACTGGGCGCCATCTGGGTCGGGGTCAACCGCGCCCTCGCCCCCGCCGAGAAGGAGACGCTGCTCGCGGCCGCGACTCCGAGGGTCTTCCTGGCCGACCCCGAGACGGCGGCGGCCCATCGGTCGACGTGGCGGGTGCTCGCAGTCGATCCGGCGGACGTCGAAGGGGAATGGGCCGCGGCCGTGGCTGCTTCGGCGGGCGCGGCCCGCCTCCCGCCGCCGGACGTCGATGCTCCGGCGGCGATCGCCTTCACGAGCGGGACCACGGGCCTGCCCAAGGGCATCGTCCACTCGCAGCGGAACCTGCTCCTCCCGGCGGCGTCGCTGGTCGCCAGCCGGCACTACGACGAGACCCTGCGCAAGGGCGACTGCCTCCCGCTCACCATCCTGAACCTGCAGGTGCTGACCACCCTGCTGACGTCCGCGGCCGGCGGGTGTTGCGTCCTGACCGACCGCCGTGACGCACGCGGCGTCGCCGAGTGGATCGCGCGGGAGGCGGTGACGCTGTGGAACGGCGTGCCGGCCCTGCTCTACAGCATGGTCCAGGACCCCGCCATCGATCCCGCGATGCTCCAAGGCAGCCTGAGGGAGGTGTGGACCGGCGGGTCGGCGTGCCCGGAGGACGTCTTCGCCGCGTTCCGGTCCCGATTCGGTCTGCGACTTCACCAGGCTTACGGGCTCACCGAGGCGCCCACGGTGGCGACCCTCGAACCGGTCGACGGCGAGCACGTCGAAGGGTCGAGCGGCGTGGCCCTGCCCCATCTCCAGGTCGCCATCTGCGACGACGCCGGTGAGGAGCTTCCCCCGGGCGGGGAGGGGGAGATCGTTGTCCGCGGTGTCGACCGCGGGCCGTGGGCCGGCGCGTACACGCCGATGGTGGGCCAGTGGCGCGACGGCCGGGTCGAATCCTTCGACGGCGGGGAGGTCCGAACCGGGGACCTCGGGTACGTCGACGCCGCAGGGAACCTGTTCGTGCGCGATCGCAAGAAGCTGCTGATCATCAGGGGCGGCGCGAACGTCTATCCGGCCGAGGTGGAGCGCGTCCTCGAGCGCGCCCCCGGGGTGCGGGCCAGCGCCGTGCTCGGCATCCCCGATCCGCGGCTCGGCCAACGGGTGGCGGCGGCGGTGGAGGTGGAGCCGGGGTCGTCCGCCGGTGCCGACGAGATGATGGTGTACTGCCGCGGGTATCTCGCGCGCTACAAGGTTCCCGAGCAGATCGCCCTCGTGGACGAGCTCCCACGGAACGCGATGGGCAAGGTGCAGCGAGCACAGCTCGTCCACCTGTTCGGGACCACGCGTGAGGACCTACCGCGTGGGTCCCCGGTCGAAGATCTGGAGAGGGAGGTTCGATGACCGCAACCGAGTCCGACGTCTACTACGACCCGTTCGACTTCGAGATCGACACGGATCCGTACCCCGTCTGGAAGCGGCTGCGCGACGAGGCGCCCCTCTACCACAACGACCGCTACGACTTCTACGCCCTCAGCCGGTTCGACGACGTCGAGCGGGCCCTGGTCGACTGGCGGACCTACAGCTCCGCCAAGGGCACGGTCCTCGAGCTCATCAAGAGCGGCATGGAGATCCCGCGCGGGTCGATCATCTTCGAGGATCCGCCCGAGCACGACCTCCACCGCGGCCTGCTGTCGCGCGTGTTCACGCCCCGCAAGATGAACGCGATCGAGCCCAAAGTGCGGGAGTTCTGCGCCCGGTGCCTCGACCCGCTCGTCGGCACCGGTGGGTTCGACTTCATCCGCGACCTCGGCGCCCAGATGCCCATGCGCACCATCGGCATGCTGCTCGGCATCCCCGAGCAGGACCAGGAGGCGCTGCGCGATCGCATCGACGAGGGCCTGCGCCTCGAGGCGGGCACCATGCCCGACGCCGACTTCCCGTCCGCCGTCGACCAGTCCGCGGTGTTCGAGGAGTACATCGACTGGCGGGCGGACCATCCCTCCGACGACCTGATGACCGAGCTATTGAACGCGGAGTTCGAGGACGCGGAGGGCACGCGCCGCCGGCTGACCCGGCACGAGCTGCTGAGCTACGTCAACTTGCTGGCGGCGGCCGGCAACGAGACCACGACCCGGCTGATCGGATGGACCGGCAAGGTGCTGGCCGAGCATCCCGACCAGCGCCGGGAGCTGGTCGAGGACCGCAGCCTGGTGCCGAACGCCATCGAGGAGCTGTTGCGCTTCGAGCCGCCGTCGCCCGTCCAGGCGCGCTACGCCACCACCGACGTCGAGCACCACGGGCGGGTGGTTCCCGAGGGCAGCGTGGTGCTGCTGCTGAACGCGTCGGGGAACCGCGACGAGCGCAGGTTCGCCGATCCCGATCGGTTCGACATCCGGCGCCGGATCGACCACCACCTGGCGTTCGGCTACGGCATCCACTTCTGCCTGGGTGCGGCGCTGGCGAGGCTCGAGGGCCGCATCGCCCTCGACGAGGTCCTGCGGCGCTTCCGGTCCTGGGAGGTCGACTGGGACAACGCCGTTCAGGCCCGGACGTCGACGGTCCGCGGCTGGGAGAGCCTGCCGGTCTTCACGTCCTGATGGCGTCGACCGCCCGGCCGGCTCGTGTGAGGATCACCGGTGACCTCTACCACCCCGTCGTGCCCGCCGGCGCCGTGCGGGTCACGAGGCCCGGTCGCTGGGGCAACCCGCACAAGGTTGGCCCCGACTGCCCCGTCGAGGTCGCCGTGGCGCGCTTTCGTGCCGATCTGTACGCCGGCCGGCTCCGGGTGACCGTCGACGACGTTCGCCGTGACCTGGCCGGCCGCGACCTGGCGTGCTGGTGCCCGCTCGACCGGGCATGCCACGCCGACGTGCTACTCGAGGTCGCCAACCAGCGGCGGCCCTAGGCCGGCCCGCACGGGCGAGGCAATAGGGGCCGCTCGCGGTGACCCGAGGCAATAGCCACCGGCCCCCGGCCGCCATTGCCTCGAGACCGCCCCGCCGGACCGCATTGCCTCGCCCAACCCCGTGGCCGGCCGGTGCGCGCCAATTCGCGCCAATATCGCGCCGCGGGAACCAGCGGCTTGCGCTCGTCGTCCAACGGGCGTGATGGGCTCTCGGCTGGTGCCGCTCGTCGTGGTTGTGTCGCTCGCGAGCGTGGCGTGCGGCGCTGACGACGACGGAGCCGCAGTCGACGGTGCCGCAGTCCCGCCCGGCCGAGACTCGGGCGAAGTCGTATCGGAGCTGGAACGCGTCGTGCCCCCGCCAGACGCCCCGGTGTTCGACGTCGTCCACCGCATCGACGAGTTCGCCTTCGAGCTCCAGCGGCTCGTGGCCTCGGAGTCCGAGAACCTCGTGTTCAGCCCGGCGAGCATCGCCACCGCCTTCGCCATGGCCCACGCCGGGGCGTCCGAGCAGACCCAGGCGACGCTCGAGGCGGCCTTCGGGTTCCCCGCCGAGCCCGACATCCATGAGGCCATGAACGCCCTGCTGCGCGCTCTCGCCGCCGCCGAGAGCGATGACCTCACGCTGGCAATCGCCAACAGCGGCTGGGCGCAGTCGGGCCGCGACATCGGGCAGCCGTACCTCGACACCCTCGCCACCCAGTACGGCGCGGGCCTGCACACACTCGACCTGCAGGACGACTCCGAGGGCAGCCGGGCCACGATCAATGACTGGGTCGCCGAGCAGACCCGCGACCGCATCCCCGAGCTCCTCCCCGAGGGCTTCGTGAACGCGCAATCCGTCTATGTGCTCGTCAACACCGTCTACCTGAAGGCCAAGTGGCAGCAGGTCTTCGGCAAGTACCCCACGGAACCCGGTGCGTTCAGCCGATCCGACGGGTCGACCACCGACGTGGACATGATGCACAACGCCGAGCTCCAAGGCCGCTATCTCGTCAAGGACGGCCTCGCCGTGGCCGAGCTGCCCTACCGCGGCGGACAGCTCGCCATGCGCGTGCTCGTGCCCGACGACCTCACTGCCCTGGAACAGCGCCTCGACGCCGCGGAGTGGGACCGCATCGAGTCCGCGCTGCGCAGCGGGATCGTCGACCTCTCGCTCCCGAAATGGGACTTCGGTACCAGCATCGATCTCGCCGATCCGCTCGGGGATCTCGGCGTCGAGATCCCCGGTGGTGACTACAGCGGGATCGCACCGGGACTCTTCCTGGGCCAGGCCGTCCACGGCGCGAACATCAGCGTGGACGAGCAGGGCACCGAAGCCGCCGCCGCCACCGGCCTCGGGTTCGAAGAGTCAGGGCCGCCGCCGCCCGACGCCATCGTCAGAGCCGACCGCCCCTTCCTCTACGCGATCGTCCACCAACCCACCGGGCTCATCCTGTTCACCGGCCACGTCGCGGATCCGAGCGATTAGGGAGCGGCCGGTCAGGCGGCGTCGTGGAAGACGAGGCCCAGTGCGTGGCGCTTCCCGCCGAGGACCGTGCTGACGCCGTGCCGGACGGGGCCGGTGGACCAGCTTCGCTGGCTGCGCACGGGCCGATCGCGGGTCGTGAAGACCAGCCCATGCCCGCGGGGGATCGCGGTGGCCGTCGCGCGCGACTGGGCCCGGGGCCGTTGCTCGACGACCACGAACTCGCCGCCGGTGTAGTCGGCGCCGGGTCGGTCGAGGCCGATGACGACCTGGAGCGGGAACACGAGGTCGCCGTAGAGGTCGCGGTGCAGGGCGTTCCAATCGCCCGGGCCATAGCGCAGCATCAGCGGCGTCGGCCGGGTCTGCCCCGCCTCGTGGCACCGTTCGAGCCAGTCGTCCAGCAGGTCGGGCCAGGGGGCCGCCTGGTCGCGCCGCTCCGCCCATGTGCGGGCGATGGGCAGCAGGTGGGGCCAGAGCGCGGCCCGCAGCTCGGCCACGATCCCGGGCAGTGGGTGATCGAAGTAGCGGTACTGGCCCTCGCCGAAGCGGTGGCGGGCCATGTCGATCGTGGATCGGAACCGGGCGTCATCGTCGTAGAGATCCACGAGTGACCGGCACTCGGCCGCAGTGAGCACCGAGCCGGTGGGGCCGACGCCGACGTCGTCGAGGCTGGCATCGATCGCGGGCCAGTGGAGGCGGTCCACCCGGTCGGCAATGGACCTCGGGGACCTCATGGCAGCCCGGTCTCGCGCACGGTGATGCTCAGCCGCCCGGGCGGGAGGCCGAGGCCCAACGGTGCAGTGCCGGGATACACCTTGGGTACCCCGTGATAGATGCGGCGGTTGGGGCCACCGAACACCAACAGGTCACCGCTGCGCATCTCGATGTCGATGAACGGCCCGATGCGGCGCCCGACGGCGGCGAGGCGGAACACGCACGCGTCGCCGAGGCTGATCGTGACGACGGGGGCGGCGGACGGCTCCTCGCCGTCCTGGTGGAGGCCGAGGCGGGCACCCGGGGCGTAGAGGTTCACGATCGCGGCGTCGGGTGCGTACGCCGCGGCCTCCGGCCCCGCCGCGCCGTACGCAGTGCCGACAGCCGCCCGGGCCAGCTCGATGATCCCCGGCGGGAGTGGCTTCACCGGCGCGCCGTCGGTGTCGTCCGCGGTGCGGCTGTATGCGTACGGCTGCCAGTGCCAACCGAGGCAGACCGACTGCACGCTCATCAGGTGGCCGGTGGCCACCCGGGGGTGACGGAGCCCCGCGGGCGGCTCGGCCCACCGCCGGAAGTCCTCGACCAATACCCGTTGAATGGGCAGGTCGAGCCACGCCGGGACGTGAACGACGCCCGGCAGCACGTCGTGGCGGGATCGGGCGGTCCCTACCTCGACCAAGGGCAGGCATGGCTGCCGAATCGCGGTGGTCGGGGTTGCCGCTGCGGGCGGCAGCGTCGTCGGCACGCCACCCCGGCGGCTACGCGCCCCGGCGCGGCGTGTCGTCGGTACCGCGGGCTCCATGTGACCTAAAACGAGCATCCGCCTCCGTCCGTGAGGTTCGACGCCGATGGCCATCGAGGAACAGCTCCGGGAAGGCGAGGTCACGCCGTGGACCCGCCGGCTGGCGCCCGTCCGCGAGTACGTGGCCACGGAGAACGCCAGCGCCGCCATCCTGCTGGCCGCCACCGCCGCGGCCGTGATGTGGGCCAACTCGCCCTGGTCGGAAAGCTACGAGCGGCTGTGGAACACCGAGGTCGCCCTGAGGTTCGGCGGTTCCGAGCTGGCGCTCGACCTGCGCGAGTGGATCAACGACGGGCTCATGGCGTTCTTCTTCTTCGTCGTGGGTCTCGAGATCCGCCGCGAGTTCGACATGGGGGAGCTGCGGGAGCGGCGCCGGGTCGCCACCCCCGTGCTGGCGGCGATCGGCGGCATGGTGGTTCCGGCCCTCATCTACGTCGCCATCAACGCCGGGCAGCCTTCGGTCCGGGGCTGGGGGATCGCGATGGGGACCGACACCGCGTTCGCCCTCGCCGTCCTCACGCTGGTGGGCGGGGCCGTTCCACGCGTGCGGAGCTTCCTGCTCACCCTGGTGATCGTCGACGACATCGTGGCGCTGGCCGTCATCGCGCTCGCCTACACCGAAAACCTCTCGGCTCTGGCGCTGGCCGTGGCGGTCGGGCTCTACGGCGTCATCCTCGTGATGCGGGCCGTCCGGGTCCGACACGGCGTGCCGTACTTCCTGGTCGGGCTCGCCATGTGGCTGGCGATGCTCGCGTCCGGGGTCCACCCCACGATCGCGGGGGTGGCGGTCGGCGTGCTGGCGACCGCCTACCCACCGTCGCGCCGGCAGCTGTCGCAGGCCGGGGTCGTCTGGCGCCTGTTCCGCGAGGAACCCACGCCCGAGTACGCCCGCACGGCCAGTCGCACGCTGGCGTTGACCATCTCGCCCAACGAGCGCCTGCAGCACCTGTTCCACCCGTGGACCAGCTACGTGATCGTCCCACTGTTCGCCCTCGCCAACGCCGGCGTCGAGCTCGACGGCGAGGTGCTGCGGCGAGCGGCGTCCGACCCGATCGCGTTCGGCATCGTGGTGGGCCTGGTGGCGGGCAAGCCGCTCGGGATCCTCGGCGCCACCTGGATCGCGTCCCGGCCCTCGCTCGGCGGGCTCCCGCGCACCCTCGGCTGGCCTTGGTTGGCGGGTACCGCCACCGTGGCCGGGATCGGGTTCACCGTGTCGCTGCTCATCGCCGACATCACCTTCACGGGCCAGGACCTCGAGGAGGCAAAGCTCGGCATCCTGGCCGCGTCGGTCATCGCCTCCCTCGCCGCCTGGATCGCGTTCTCCGTCATCCGCCGCCTGCCACGGGAAACCAGGGCGAGGGCGGGGGGCACGGTGGCGCCACCCATCATCGACCTCGCCGAGGACGTCGACCCCGACGTCGATCACATCCGGGGACCCGTCGACGCCCCCGTGACGCTGGTGGAGTACGGCGACTTCGAGTGTCCCTACTGCGGTCGGGCCGAGCCGGTGGTGCGCGAGCTGGCCCGGAACTTCGGCAACGACCTGCGGTTCGTGTTCCGGCACCTGCCGCTCGTGGACGTCCACGAGCACGCCGCCACCGCGGCCGAGGCGGCCGAGGCGGCCGGTGCCCAGGGCAGGTTCTGGGAGATGCACGACATCCTGATCCCCGAGGGGGTGTCGCTGATCTATCCCGACCTCGTGCGGTATGCGGGCGACCTCGGCCTCGATGTCGAACGGTTCGCCGACGACATCCGTTCGCGGCGCTATGCGCTGAGGATCGCCCGCGACGTCGCCAGCGCCGATGCCAGCGGCGCCGTCGGCACACCGGCGCTGTTCATCAACGGGCGCCGCTACGGGGGACCGCATCGGGTCGATGCGCTCGCGGCGACCATCGAGCGCGAACTGGAGGCGTGCGCCTGAGCCGCGGCCCTATTCGATGTGCTCGCCGATCTCGCCCCCCTCTTCCGACAGGCCCTCCTCCTCCAGCTCGCCCTCGAGCACCTCGCGGTACGTGATCGGGTCCGGGTTCTCCTCGGCCACCTCGTCTGCGATCTCCTCGGCCCGCTCCTCGTCGGACTCCGGGGTCTCGTCGTCGCGGTCGGACATGGCGCGCCTCCTCGTGGGTGGGCCCAGGCACGCGGTTCCCCGCCTTCGACTGCCCGAAACGACGGCCCGCAGGCCGCTACGGTGCCAGGGCCATGTCGGATCCCGAGCCCCCGTCGGTGTCCAGGCGGCGTTGGTGGGTGAGCGTTGCCGGCGCCGTGGTCATCGTCTGTCTGCTGGCCGCCTCGGTGGCCGCTGCGTGGAGCTTCGTCGACGAGGCCGACATCGACTCCGCGCCGGCGGCGCCTGACGGTGGCACACCGGGCGCCGACGCCTCGACCGGCGAGTCCCCGCCACCGGCCACCGAGGCCCAGGTGCGCTCGGCGGTCGACGAGATCAGCGCCGCCGTCGAGCGGGAGCGCGGCCTGACATTCACCGAGCCCGTGGACGTCGAGCTGGCCGGCGAGGGGGCGTTCCAACGCCGGCTGCTCGAGGACTTCGACGACGCGGTCGAGGAGCTGCGCGACACGGAGGTGCTCCTGAAGGCGTTCGGGCTGGTGCCGCCCGCCGTCGACCTCGTCACGGCCATGCGCAAGCTGCTCGGCGCCGGCGTCGTCGGGTTCTATGACCCCGAGACCGATGAGCTGGTGGTGCGCGGGACGGCGCTCACGCCCTATGTCCGCACCACGATCGCCCACGAGCTGACGCACGCGCTCGACGACCAGCACTTCGACCTCGACCGGCCGGAGTACGACGACGCCCACGACGAGATCGCCTTCGGCTTCAGCGCCCTGGTGGAGGGCAACGCCCGACGTGTCGAGGGTGCCTACCTCGCCGGCCTCAGCGACGAGGACCGCATGGACGCAGCCGCCGAGGAGCTGTCGCTGGGCGGTGACCTCGACCTCGGCGAAGTGCCCCTGGTGCTGGTCGACCTGATCAGCGCGCCCTATGGACTGGGCCAGGACTTCGTCGACGAGCTGATCGGCGAGGGTGGCCAGGCGGCGCTCGACGCCGCCTTCGCCGACCCACCGCACACGAGCGAGCAGGTGATCGACCCCCCAGCCTACATGGCGGGGGAGGGCGGCATCGAGGTGCCGGCCCCGACCGTCGCCGGCGAGGTCGTCGACGAGGGTGTGGCCGGTCAGTACCTGATCCAGGTCGTGCTGGCGGACGGGCTGGACGACAGCCGGGCCCGCGAGGCCGCGGAGGGTTGGGGCGGCGACTCGGTCGTGGCGTGGCGTGACGGTGAGCTGCATTGCGCCACGCTGTCGGTAGTGGGGGACGACCCCGGCGAGACTGCGGAGCTGCGGGGGGCGTTCGAGGTCTGGGCGGCCCAGCGCGGCGCGGCCGCCACCGGAACCGGGCCCGACGTCACGGTCGCACCGGACGGAAGCGGTCCCGTGACCGTCCAGGCGTGCGTGCGCTGACGAAGCTGGCGCACACCGGCCGTAGCGCCGTGGTCATCCTTTCGGCCGGGCCAGGTCCAGCGCCAGGTCGACGGCGTCGGCGGCCGTGCGCGCCGGGACCGTGCCCGCCACGTCCCAGCCGTCCCCCAGGACGATGACCGGCGTGCCGGCGAGCAGCGCGAATGCGACCTCGGACAGGGTGCCGTATGCACCCGGCAGCGCGATCACGGCGGCGGCGTCCATCACCACCATGGCGTTGCGCGCCTCGCCAACGCCCGTCGGCACGGCGACGATGACGTAGGGGTTGGCCTCGGCGCGGGTGGTACCGGGAAGGATGCCGACCGTGGTTCCGCCCGCCAGCACGGCGCCCCGGCTGGCGGCCTCGGCCACGCCCGCGCGCCCGCCGGTGACCACGACGCAGCCCCGCTGGGCGAGCAGTCGGCCGACCTCCTCGGCGAGGGCGACCACCGCCTCGCCGGCGTCGGTCCCGCCGACCACAGACACGTACCGGGGCCGTGGCGCGAGCCCCGCCATCACGCGGCGCAGACGGGCGGCAGCGGGTCGACCACCTTGACCTGGTGGGGCAACCAGCTTGGATCCGACACCGCCACAGTTCCCTCCTCGGGGTCCGATGCCTCGCCGATCGTGAAGATATGGTCGGCCGGGATGCCCGCGGTGCGATAGGCGATGACGTCGGTCCACGTACCGGTGTAGCCGTAGTCCAGGGACAGCCCCTCGGTCGTCAGCCCGACGAGGGTCTGGGTCTTGTACCGCTCGATCCGGTCGATGGCCCTGGCGTCCCAGACGAACACATGGGTGCCGTCCCCGGCGGGGAAGCCGTGAGCCTCCAGCCAGGAGGCCGTGGCGTCGGCCATCGACAAGCTCCCGACGTTGACACCCGCCGGGCGCCCGGTGAGGTACACGATCTCATAGCCGAGCGCCCGCCACGCCTGCATGAGCTCCACGGCCCCCGGATGGACCGCCGGGTCGTAGCCGGGATTCGCCACCGCCACGAGAAGCTCGCTGCTGCCGGCGGTGAGCGTCCCGTCCACGTCGATGACCACGCCGTGTCGGTCGTCACGGCAGGGGCGCACCGCGCCGTCCTCGCCCGCGGCGGCGCCGGTCGTGCCGACCTCGGGCGCGGGGTCACGGGAATCGGAGGACGCGTCCCATCCCGACCCACAGGCGGCGGCTCCCAGCATCACGACCACCGCCAGGATGACCGACACGCGGCACCCTGCTCTGCCCATGGACGGAATTATCGCGTGACGACGGCCACCGGCCGCTCGAAGGGGCCGCAGGGGGCTCAGCGGTGCGGATGCAGTCGTGCGCCCGCACGCTGGGTACCGTCCAAAGCGTGATCACCGAAGACGAGGGCCACCGCATCGAGCACGACACCATGGGAGAGGTGCGGGTGCCCGCATCGGCCCGTTGGGGCGCACAGACGCAGCGGGCGGTCGAGAACTTCCCGATCTCGGGCGTGCCCCTGGAGGCGTCGCTGATCGCGGCGCTGTCCCGAATCAAGGGTGCCGCCGCCCAGGCCAACGCCCGGCTCGGGGTCCTGGAGCGGGACATGGCCGACGCCATCGGCGCCGCGGCCGCCGAGGTTGCCGAGGGCCGCTGGGACGCCCACTTTCCCATCGACGTGTTCCAGACCGGTTCCGGCACCAGCTCCAACATGAACGCCAACGAGGTGCTGGCCAACCTGGCGTCCGAGCGCCTCGGACGGCCGGTCCATCCCAACGACCACGTGAACGCCTCGCAGTCCTCGAACGACGTGTTCCCGTCCGCCATCCATTTGGCGGCTGCGCATCAGGCCCAGACGGTGCTGCTGCCCGCACTGGAATACCTGTGCCTGGCGCTGCGCGCCAAGGCTCACTCGTTCGCCGAGGTGGTCAAGTCGGGCCGGACGCACCTCATGGACGCCACGCCGGTCACGCTCGGCCAGGAGTTCGGTGGCTATGCGGCCCAGGTCTCCCAGGCGGCGGGGCGCATCAAGTCCAAGCTGGCCAACGTCGGCGAGCTGCCGCTCGGCGGCACGGCCGTCGGCACCGGCATCAACTGCCCGCCCGGTTTCGCCGCCGCCGTGATCGAGCAGCTCGCGCGTGACCTGGAGCTGCCGCTCGTCGAAGCGGGCGACCACTTTGCCGTCCAGGGCGCCCGCGACGCCCTGGTGGAGCTCTCGGGCAGCCTGCGGGCGCTGGCCGGGGCACTGATAAAGATCGGCAACGACATCCGCTGGATGGCGTCGGGGCCTCGCACCGGGCTGGCCGAGATCCGCCTGCTGGACCTCCAACCCGGTTCGTCGATCATGCCGGGCAAGGTCAACCCGGTGTTGGTGGAGGCGCTGACCCAGGTAGCGGCCCAGGTGATGGGCAACGACGCGGTGGTCGCGTTCGCCGGATCGCAGGGCAACTTCGAGCTCAACGTCTACATGCCGGTCATCGCCCGCAACCTGCTCGAGTCGATCCGGCTGCTGGGCAACGTGACCAGGCAGTTCGCCGACCGCTGCGTGGCCGGCATCGAGGCCGACGTCGAGCGCTGCCGTGCGTACGCCGAGTCGAGCCCATCGCTCGGGACGACCCTCACCCCCTACGTCGGCTACGAGGCCTCGGCCGCCATCGTCAAGGAGAGCATCGCCACCGGCCGCAGCGTGCGCGAGCTGGCGCTCGAGAAGGGGTTGCTCACCGAGGAGCAACTCGATGTCGCCCTGGACGTCCTCGGCATGACGAGGGGCGGGATCCGCAAGTAGCCGCCGTTACCCGTCGAGGCAATAGGGGCCGCGGCGCAACGGTCGAGGCAATGGGGGCCGGCCCCCGGACCGCCCTGCCTCGAGAACCTCGGACCGGACCGTATTGCCTCGGGGCCCGTCAGGTGCCGAGGGCGGGGGAGCCGGGGTAGGGCTTGGGGTCGGCGGGCCCCGGGATGTTGGGCCGAGTCCAGCTCATCGCTTTGGCCAGCTCGGACAACGCGTCCCTCCACTCGGGCGGGTCCCACCCCTCGGCGATGGCGGCGACGGATCGGTCCTGGCGGAGGTGCACGAAGGCCGGCAGCTCGTTCACCCCGATGGCCTTGACGAGGTCGCGGTCGGGGTCGGTGAACGTCAGCATCCTCTGCGCCCAGGGGCCGAGGAACTCGCTGGTGTCGTCGGCGTCCGCGGTCACGACGAAGGCGATGCGGCAGTCGGCGCCCCGGAAGTCCTCGAGGATCCGGCCGGCGGTCTCCAGCAGCCAGGCGCTCTCGTAGGTGTAGGGATCGAGGATCACGACCGCCAGGTGGAACGTGATCAACCAGGCGTCCAGGGTCCGTGGCTCACCGTCGAGCGGCGCGAGCTGTAGGTCACCAGGGGGGTCGGTCGCCACGGCCCGAGACGGTAGCAAGGTGCGGTTTCCGGGAGCAGATTCGGGGATACGGTCGCGCCGGTGCACCCGATCGAGCGGCTGCGGGCCGTGGCGCGAGCCCGAGACGTCGAGCAGACGCTGCTGGCGACCGAGGCCGCCTCGGTGCTGGGGTCGCTGGCGTTCGAGCCGATGAGCCTGCTCACGTCGTGCCGCCGCCTGATCGATCGGCACCCGGCGGCCGGGGCGCTGTGGTGGACCTGTGCTCGCCTGCTCGCCGCGGACGACGCCCGAGCCGAGGCCCGGACGATCGCCCTGGAGCTCGACGACGACCCGGCGCGGATCGACCTGAGCCTCGAGCTGCCCGAGGGTGCCGTCGTGGCCGTGATTCCGGACGCCGCCGGCGGGTCGGACCTCGCCTACGACCTGGTGGGAATGCGCGACGACCTCGAGGTGATCGAGGCCGTAGGCGCCGAGGATGTCGACGCCTGGGGCGAGCGGGCCCTCCAGCGGGTCCTGCTCGTCGAGACCGGTGCCGCTGGCCCCGACCGGTTCCTGGGGGCGTTGGGGACGGGCCAGGCGATGGCGGACGCGCGGCGGACGGGGGCGGCCGTGTGGTTGGTGGCCGCCGTGGGCCGGCGCCTGCCGGGCCCGCTCTTCGATGCCGTCGTCACCCGGGCGGGTCGGGCGGCGGGCGAAGTCGTACCCATAGAGGGCGTCGACCGGGTCATCGAGCCGCGCCAGGTGCCGTGCCCGTGCCCGCCCGAGCTGTTGCACGCACCCCCGGGGCGGTAGGAGCCGGTCCCGACCCAGCGACCTGAAAGAATTCCCCGCCATGAAGCGCCGCGACCTGATCCGCATGTCCGACGACGAGGTGGCCGAGTTCCTCCAGGGGCGCCACACCATGAACGTCGCCACCGTCAACCACGACGGCACGATCCACCTGGTGGCGATGTGGTACGGGTTCGTGGGGCAGGCCCCGGCGTTCTGGACGTTCGGCAAGTCGCAGAAGATCCTCAACCTCGAGCGCAACCCACAGATCACCTGCCTGGTCGAGGCCGGCGACAAGTACGAGGAGCTCCAGGGCGTCGAGCTGGTGGGCAGGGCCGAGCTGGTGACCGACGACGACGGCAGGATGGCCATCGGCCGCAGCGTCTACGAGCGCTACCTCGGCGAGTGGTCCGACGAGGTGCAACCCGTCGTCGAGCGCATGGGCGCCAAGCGGGTGGGCGTGATCGTCCACGTCGATCGCGTCGTCTCCTGGGACCACCGCAAGCTGGAGGGCCAGTACTGACCGGCGGAGGGACTCCGGCATGACCGACGTCGTCGAGCGCTACATCGAGCTGGGGCTGCGGCTCGGCCGCCACGTCGACGGGTTCGTCGACGCCTACTACGGCCCGCCGGAACTGGCCGCCCGCGCCGACGCCGAGCCGCCGCACCCACCCGCGGCGCTGGCGGCCGAAGCCGGACGCCTCGTCGCCGACCTCGACGCCGGGGACGGTGCCGACCTTGTCGACGGTGGGCGACGCCGGTGGATCCGGGGCCAGGCCCTGGGGCTGCGGACCAGCGCCCGCAAGCTCGCCGGTGCCGGGATCGGCTACCTCGACGAGGTCGAGGCCTGCTATGGCGCCCGCCCCGCGCTCGTGCCCGACGACGAGCTCGCCGCCGCCCACCGGCGCCTCGACCAGGCCCTGCCCGCCAACGGCGGCGCACCGCTGCGCGAGCGGTACATCGCGTGGCGGGAGGCCCACGCGGTTCCCCCCGACAAGCTCGAGGCCGCCATCCGGTCGCTGGCCGACGACCTGCGGGAACGCAGCCAGGGCCTCTTCGGTCTTCCGGACGGCGAGCACGTGGAGTGGATCTTCGAGACCGACAAGCCGTGGGCGGGGTTCAACTACTACGAGGGCGGGCTGCGCAGCCGGGTGGCCATCAACCTCGACCTGCCGGTGCTGTCGCTGACCCTCGGTCACCTCGTGGCCCACGAGGCCTATCCGGGCCACCACACCGAACACACCCGCAAGGAGGTCGGCCTCGTCCGCAACCGCCGCTGGCTCGAGGAGACGATCTTCCTCGTGGGCACCCCGCAGTGCACGATCGCCGAAGGCCTGGCGGACCTCGGGGTCGAGGTGGTCGTGGGTCGCCGTCCCGAATCGGTCGTGGCCGAGCACCTGCGGCCCCTGGGCGTCCGCTACGACGCCGAGGCGGCCGCGGCCGTGGCCGAATCGGCCGAGGCGCTGTCGTGGGTGCGGTCGAACGCCGCCATCCACCTTCACGACGGCGGTTGGCCGGTCGAAGACGTGGTTGCGTACCTGGAGCGTTGGGCGTTGCTGCCCCGCAACCGGGCCGAGAAGGCGGTGTCGTTCCTCACCGATCCGACGTGGCGCGCCTACAGCCACTGCTACACCGAGGGCCTGCGGCTCTGCCGCGCCTACGTCGACGGCGACGCGGCCCGGTTCGAGCGCCTGGTCACCGAGCAGCTGCTCCCGGCCGACCTGGCCGGCGCGGCGGCGTAGGGGCGGAGAGCCATGTCGACGCGGTCGCGTGACCTGCCCCGGCGGTCGTGCCACGCGGTGCCCGGGTCGAATCCCCGCTTCATTGCCAAGGCGCAGCGGCTGCCCGTCGACATGGCGTTCCTCGACCTCGAGGACGCCGTTGCGCCGACGGAGAAGGAGGCCGCCCGGGCCACCGTCGCCGACGCCGTCTCCACCGGCGATTGGGGCGACACGATCGTCGCGGTGCGGGTCAACGACTGGTCGACCCGATGGACGACCGCCGACATCCTCGAGGTCGTCGCCCGGGCCGGCCCGCGCCTCGACGAGCTCGTCCTGCCCAAGGTGGAGAGCCCGGCCCAGGTGGTGGCCGCAGACCTGGTGCTCCGCCAAGCCGAGATCCAGGCGGGCCTGCCCGTGGGCGACATCGGCATCGAGGCCCAGATCGAGTCGCCCGCGGGGTTGATCGACGTGGAGGCCATCTGCGCCGCCTCCCCCCGGCTCGAGGCGGTCGTGTTCGGTCCCGCCGACTTCGCGGCCTCGATGCAGATGCCGATGCTCACGGCCGGGGTCGAGATCCCCGAGTATCCCGGCGACCACTTCCACTATGTGCTCACCCGCATCCTCGCCGCCGGCCGGGCCCATGGCCTCCAGGTCATCGACGGTCCCTACCTGCGGATCCGGGACCTCGACGGGCTGCGGGCCTACTGCCAGCGGGCCCGGGCGCTGGGCATCGACGGCAAGTGGACCGTCCATCCCGACCAGGTGCCGATCGTCAACGAGGTGTTCTCGCCCACCCAGGAGCAGTTCGACCGGGCGTGTGCCGTCCTAGACGCGCTTGGCTTGGCCGCCGGTGACGAGGGCCAGGGCGCCGTCCGCTTCGGGGACGAGATGGTCGACGAGGCCTCCCGGAAGATGGCGGTCAAGCTGGTGGCCCGGGGTGAACGGGCGGGGCTGGTCCGTACACCCTCGCGTTAGGGCCTATCCGCTCGGCCTCTCATGGTGTCGCCGAGCGCCGGAGTTCAGTCATGGCCCCGCCGGGTGAATGCGATGTCCATCCACGAGGACCAGTTGACACCATCCTCGGACCGCTCCCAGAGCGCAGTCATCGCATCCCCGTCCGGGGCGATGGTGAGAGTCGACCTGACCCTGGCGGTCGATGCGTCGACCGGTTGCGCCGCGGGCGCGATCTCGGGCCCGCCGCTGAAGTGGAACACTCCCTGATCGTCGACGACCAGCTCCATCACCTCTGCATTCCCCTCGTTGTCGAATGAGCGCGCCAGGAACGCACCGTCACGAGACGCCGGTTCGCCGATGATCTCGATGGCTCGCACCGCTTGCGGACCGACGGTCACGTCGACGTGGTGCACCAGGAAGTGGCCCCCGGGCAGGACCTCGTAGACGTCCGCGCCGGACACGGGAACGGGCGGGTCGCCGAGCACATGGCCGGTCGTGGCCCAGTCGCCGACGATGCCCCGCAGTCGTTCATGCTGGATGTCCCAATGGTCTATGGGCATGGCGCCCACACCTCCTTTGGCCCTCCCGAGCCGAGACGACTCAGCAGCGATACGACTGCGGCCCGGGGCGAAAATCATCGGTGCCCGCCTTGAGCTTGCTGGCCCGCCACACGGGGTGCGGTAGGCAGCCCGAAATCCGAGCCCCGCTAGCATCCCTGGGCATGCCTGGCCACCGTCCGCCCAAGGACTTCTTCCGGCCGCTGGCGGTCGGGGCCCCCGCACCGCTGCGGGAGATCCCGGTCCGGCCCTCCCGGATGATCCACTTCTTCCCGGCGTCGAATCCCAAGATGGTGGCCAAGGTCCCCGACATGGCGAGCCAGGTCGACGTCCTGTTGGCCAACCTCGAGGATGGTGTGCCGGCCGCCGACAAGGAGGCTGCGCGCGCCGGGATGGTCGAGGTGGCCAAGAAGTGGAGCGCCCCCGACACCCAGCTGTGGACGCGGGTCAATTCGCTCGACTCGCCGTGGGCGCTCGACGACCTCACCGCCGCGGTCACCGAGGTCGGTGACGCACTCGACGTCATCATGATCCCGAAGGTCGACGGCCCCGAGGACATCCACTACGTTGACCGCCTGCTGGCCCAGCTCGAGGCGAGGACCGGGCGCGCAGAGCCGCTGCTCGTGCACGCCATCCTCGAGACCGCCCGTGGCGTGGCCAACGTCGAGGAGATCTGCGCCGCCAGCCCCCGCATGCAGGGTCTCTCGCTGGGACCCGCCGACCTCGCCGCCAACCGGCGCATGAAGACCACTCGGGTCGGAGGCGGCCACCCCGGCTACCTGGTGCGGCGGGACCCCGACCCCGACGACCCGGACGCACCCCGGGCCACCTACCAGCAGGACCTGTGGCACTACACGCTGGCCCGCATGGTCGACGCCTGCGTGTCCAACGGGGTGCTGCCGTACTACGGGCCGTTCGGCGACATCAAAGACACCGTCGCCTGCGAGGACCAGTTCCGCAACGCCTTCCTGCTCGGCTGTGTCGGCGCCTGGAGCCTGCACCCCTCCCAGATCGACATCGCCAAGCGGGTGTTCAGCCCAGACCCCGCCGAAGTGGCTCATGCCCAGCGGGTCATCGAGGCCATGGGCGACGGCACCGGCGCCATCATGCTCGACGGCAAGATGGAGGACGACGCGTCGGTCAAGCAGTGCAGGGTGATCGTCGAGCTGGCGCACCAGCTGGCCGAGCGGGATCCGCAGCTGGCTGCCGCCTACGGCTTCGCCGCGACGGGGCGAGTCGGAGCGTGACTTTCGTGGAGGAGCCTGCGCTTCGACCCCGGCGGTCGGTCCTCTACATGCCCGGCGCCAACGAGCGCGCCCTGTCCAAGGCCGAGACCCTGCCCGCCGACGCCCTGATCCTCGACCTCGAGGACGCGGTCGCCCCCGACGCCAAGGCCGATGCCCGCGATCGGGTGTGCGAGGCGGTGGCATCGGGTCGCTACGGGCGACGCGAGGTCACCATAAGGGTCAACGGCGCCGGCACGCCCTGGCACGACGACGACCTGCGGGCGGCGGCCGCGGCCGGTCCCGCCGCAGTGGTGGTCCCCAAGGTGAACTCCGCGGGCGCGGTGCACGCCATCGAAAAGGCCCTCGAGGCGGGCGGTGCCGCCGACGGGACCGCCATCTGGGCCATGCTCGAGACACCGGCGGCGACGCTGCGCGCCGAGGAGGTCGGCGCCGCCTCCGAGCGGCTCACGGTGCTGGTGATGGGCACCAACGACCTCGCCAAGGAACTCCAGGCGGAGCACGTGCGGGGACGGCAGCCGCTGCTGCCGGGCCTCGGGCTGTGCCTGCTCGCAGCCCGCGCCACCGGCAAGGTCATACTCGACGGGGTCTACAACGACATCGCCGACGCCGAGGGGTTCGAGGCGGAGTGCCGCCAGGGGCGTCAGCTGGGCTTCGACGGCAAGACGCTGATCCACCCCAGCCAGCTCGAGCCCTGCAACCGGGTGTTCGCGCCGGCGGCCGACGAGGTGGAGCGGGCCGGCCGCATCATCGAGGCGTTCGAGCAGGCCCAGGCAGAGGGTCGCGGGGTGGTCACCGTCGAGGGCCGCATGGTCGAGAACCTCCACGTCGAACAGGCCCGCCGCACCCTGGCGCTGGCCGCAGCCATCAACGCACTCGAAGGCAACTAAGCCCGGCGCGGCCCATCCTCGGGCGTCACGTTCCAGTACACGGGCTGTGCATTGGCGGCGATCGCGTCCCAGCGCTGGCGCGCAGACTCCACCGTGGTGGGGTGGGTGAGGACCCAGAAGCGGCCGCTTCGGATGGCGTCGACCACCTGGGCGGCGACGTCGGCGGGGTCCATGCCGCCGTCGATGAGACCTTGGATCAACGCCCGGACCATGTCCGCGTCGACCTCGATCCCGGACACCACCGCCGTCTCGTCCGGGGCCACGTCTGCGGGCCGGTTGCGCTCGGAGTCGGCGATGTTCGTGCGCACCCACTCGGGGCACAGGACCGACACCCCTATGGGGGCGCCCGTGAGCTGCAGGTCGAAGTACAGCGACTCCGACAGCGCCACCACCGCATGCTTGGTCGCGAAGTAGGGCGCCATGCCCGGGCCCGTGAGGATCCCGGCGGCCGACGCCGTGTTCACGACGTGTCCCTCGCCCTGCTCGATCATTCGGGGGACGAAGGCGCGGATGCCCCGGGCGACGCCCAGGAGGTTCACGTCGACCGCCCAGCGCCAGCGGTCGGGCGGCACGTTCCACGCGAGCCCGCCGACGCCCACCCCGGCGTTGTTGCACAGCACGTGCGCAGCCCCGAACCGGTCGAACGTGGCCGCCGCCAGGGCGTCCACGGCCTCGTCGTCGCGCACGTCGGTGAGCACGCCCACGACGCTGTCCGCACCGAACTCGTCGGCCAGCTCATCGGTGGCCTTGTCGAGCGCTGCGGGCTCCACATCCGCCAGCACCACGCGCATGCCCTCACCGGCGAACCGCCGGGCGAGCCCCAGGCCGATGCCCGAGGCCCCGCCGGTCACCACGGCCACCTTGCCCTGGAGGTCCTGCATCGCAGGGACGCTACTGACCGGTGACGTTCGCGATCACGCCGCCAGCGCCCACTAGATGCCGAGCAGCTCGAAGGACACGCCCAAACGCCCGCCGAAACGCTCGGCGGTGGCCTCAGCCCATTGGCGGAGGAACACCTCGGGGTTCGGATCGCCCAACCCCGCCAGGTACGCGGCGTGGCGCCGCAACGAGTCGACGCCGATGTCGAAGGTGGCGGTCACGTCCACGGCGTGCGTGGGCTTAGGTGAGGCGATCACCGCCAGGTAACGAACACCCGGCCAGGGTTCAAGCCCATCGGCGCGAAGCTCGGGGAAGACCCAGCGGTTGGCGGCGTCGCGCACCGCGTCGATGGTGGCCAGCCCTACGGCCCGGTGGTCGGACATGTTGACGTAGGTCCCGCCGTAGCTGTCGCGGTGGTTGACGGCCATCACCAACTCCGGCCGGTGGCGCCGGATCGCCGCCGCCAGGTCGCGCCGCAGCGGCAAGCCGTACTCGATGGTGCCGTCGGGGTGGTCCAGGAACTCGACCTCGGACACGCCCACCACGGCGGCGCTGTCACGCTGCTCGCTCATGCGCACGAGGGCGCTCTCGGCGGGATCCAGCGAATCGATGCCCGCCTCGCCCTTGCTGGCCAGCACGTACGCGACCCGCTTGCCCTGGTCGGTCCACCGAGCGACGGCGGCGGCGCCCCCGTACTCGAGGTCGTCGGGATGGGCCATGACGGCCAGCGCCCGCTCCCAGTCCTCCGGGAGTTCGGCGAGCTGTGGGCTGGCGGTGTCCGGCACTATTGCCTCGCCGCCTCCACCAGCCGGCGGGCGATGACCTTGAGGCAGAGGGTCTCGTCCGCGCCCTCGAAGATCGACAGGACGCGCGCATCGACGAAGTAGCGGCTGACGGCGTACTCCTCGGCGTAGCCGTAGCCGCCATGGATCTGCATGGCGTCACGGGTGACCCACTCGGCGGCCTTGCACACGTACGCCTTGACCATCGCCGCCTCCATCGAACCCTCGCCCTTGGCCATGAGGCGGGCCACGGCGTAGGCGAACTGGCGCGCCGCCTGGATGGTCACCGCCATGCGGGCCAGCTTGGCCTTGGTGAGTTGGTAGTTGGCGATGGGTTGCCCGAAGACCGACCGGTCGAGCGCGTACTGGCGGGCGTCCTCGTACGCGGCCTGCATCACCCCGATGGCGCGGGCCGCGGTCTGCAGCCGGCCGTTCTCGAAGCCCGCCATCTGCAGATAGAAACCTTGGCCCAAGCCGTCGTCACCGCCGACCAGGCCTGCGTCGGCAACGAACCAGTCGTCGAAGGCGATCTCGTAGGAGTGCATGCCGCGGTAGCCGATTGTGTCTATCGGTCGGCCCTCCATGCGGCCGCCACCGGGGCCGCCATCGGCTCCCGCCTCCTGGGTGAACTGGAAGCCGTGGGCCTCGCCGCGGGGCTTGGGGACCACGAACAGCGACAGGCCTCGATGCGCCCGGGAGCGGTCGGGATCGGTGCGGGCCAGCAGCATCAGGACCTCGGCGCGGGCTGCGAACGTACACCACGTCTTCACCCCGCTGATGAGCCACCCACCGTCGGTCGGCGCGGCCATGGTGGTGATCGCCGCCACGTCGGAGCCGTAGTCCGGCTCGGTCACCGCCACGGCTGCCATGTCCTCGGCGCTGGCCAGCCGGGGCAGCCAATACCGCTTCTGCTTCTCGGTGCCGCCCTTGACCAGCGCCCGGGTGAGGATCTCCGGCCGGGTGATGAGCGAGCCGCCGACGCCCAGCGAGCCCCGCGACAGCTCCTCGGTGGCGACGACCATGCCCATGTAGTCGCTCTCGCCCCCGACGGCGAACCCGCCGTACTCCTCGGGCACCGACAGGCCGAAGGCGCCGAGCTCGGCCAGCCCCGAGATGATGTCCTCGGGGATGTCGGTGTTGTGCCGGTGGACCTGCTCCGCAACCGGGCGGATCTTGTCGTCGGCGAAGCGGCGGAACGTGTCCTGCACGAGCTCGAAGTCGTCGGCGAGGTGGCGGGGCCCGGGCCCGTCGATGGACGCCAGGAAGGCCGGATCGCGGTGGGCGGCCACGAACGAGCGGGCGTCGTCGAGCGCGGTGGGTTCGAGCCCCCATGCGGCCTCGCGGCCGTAGAGCCTGCCGGCCACGTCGGCGACGGCCTCGGCGGCGAACGCGCACGTGATGGCCGCCTCTTGGCCCCCCTGTGTCCCGTAGTCGAGCAGCGTCCGCGCGGTCTCGATGGCGGCGGCGGCGTGGGCGAGGTCGTAGGCCACAACCTGGTCGGTGTCGACGGAGCCGGCGGCGGCCAGGTGACCGAACGCCCGGCGCACGACGTCGCGGGCGAGCTCGACGGCGGACACGGCGGCGTCGATGTCGGGGGCAGTCATGGCTGGGGACCGTATTCGCCCACCCGCCGCGGTGTCAGGTGGCGGGATCGGCATACAGCTCGAGGACGCTGGCCGGCGGGCGCGACGGTCCCTACCGTGTCCCGCCATGGCCACGATCGACCGCCCCTTCGGCCGTTACCTCGAGGACTTCGAGGTCGGCGACGTCTACCGGCACTGGCCCGGCAAGACGATCACCGAGTACGACGACCACCTCTTCTGCATGATCACGATGAACCACCACCCGCTGCACACCAACGAGTGGTTCGCCGAGAACGAGACCGTGCACGGCCGGAACGTGGTCGTGGGCAACCTCGTCTACTCGCTGGTGCTGGGGATGTCGGTGCCCGACGTCAGCGGTGCGGCCGTCGCCAACCTCGAGGTCGAGGTGCTGAAGCACCCCAAGCCGACCTTCCACGGCGACACCATCTACGCCGTGACCAGGGTGCTCGACAAAAAGGAAACGTCAGACGGCAAGCGCGGCATCGTGACCGTCGAGTCCAAGGGCATCAACCAGCGCGAGGAGGAGGTCTGCACTTTCACCCGGCGGCTGATGGTGTGGAAGAGGGACCATGCTCCGGCCCGCCACTATCCCTACGGCGACGAGGTGTTCGCCGGGTAGTGCCACCACATGTCTCTTACTTGTATGCTTGCGGGGAGCGAGCAGGAGGCGGCACGTGAGCGAGCGGCTGAGGGATGCGGCGCTGGGATTCGACCGCAATGCGGTCGCCTACGAGCGGGCGCGGCCGTCGTACCCGGCCGAGGCTGTCGCCCACGTGGTCGGCCACGGGGCCATCGGCCCGGGTCGGCGGGTGCTGGACCTGGCCGCCGGCACCGGCAAGCTGACCCGGCTCCTGGTGCCCACCGGTGCCGCCGTCGTGGCGGTGGAGCCCGTGGCCGGGATGCGGGACAAACTGGCGGCGGCGCTGCCGGGGGTCGAGGTGCTCGACGGCACCGCCGAGGACCTGCCGCTGTCCGACGTGTCGGTCGACGCCGTCACGGTGGCGCAGGCGTTCCATTGGTTCGACGCGCCTGTGGCCCTGGCCGAGATCCGCCGCGTGCTGCGCCCGGACGGTCACCTGTTCCTGATGTGGAACGCCCGCGATCGGGACCACGACTGGGTCCGGCGCTTCGGCGACCTGCTGGTCGACGGGCCGGACGCCGAGCGCCCCTACGACTCCTACTACGACGTGGACTACGCCGCGCTGGTGGTGAGCGCCGGCGCCGGCGGGTTCACGCCGGTCGAGCTGTGGACCCACGCCTGGGAGCAGCCCTGCGACCCGGACCTGCTGGTGGCCCGGGCCGAGTCGGTCAGCGTGGTGGGCACCCTAGCCGAGGACGAGCGGGTCCGGGTGCTCGATCGCGTCCGCAACCTGGCCCGCACCCATCCCGATCTCGCCGGCCGGCTGACGTTCGCGTTCCCCTACGTCACCCGGGTCTACCGCTGCCGGACGACGAATGTGACCGGAGCGAAGCCAGCGTGACCGATCCCCGGGTGGCGCCGCAGGCCACCCGCTTCGGGGACGTCGCCGACCGCTACGAGCGGGCCCGGCCGCTCTATCCCTGGGCGGCGCTGTCCGAGCTGGCGTCGCGGTGCGGGCTGCGCGCCGGCACGCGGGTGGCCGACGTGGGCGCCGGCACCGGCAAGCTCACCCGCCAGCTCGTCGCCCTCGGCGCCGACGTGATCGCGATCGAGCCGGCGGCCGGCATGCGTCGTCGCCTCGGGGCGGCAGTGCCGGGCGTGCGCGTCATCGACGGCACGGCGGAGGACATGCCGCTGCCCGACGCCACGGTCGAGATCGTGGCGGTGGGACAGGCCTTTCACTGGTTCGACACCGGCCGCGCACTGGACGAGATCGCCCGCGTGCTCCGGCCCGGCGGTTGGCTGGCGCTGCTCTGGAACGAGCGGCCCGATTCGGGGTGGGCGGCCGGGCTCTGGGACCTCCGGTGGGAGCTGACCGGGGTCGTCCGCGCGTACCCCGGCGACGGCTGGGCGGAGGTCCTGGCGGCCGACGCGCGGTTCGGGCCCCGGACGGCGACCCGGCACGACGTCGAGGTCACGACCACGGTCGACCAGGAGCTGGACGACAGCGAATCGCGCAGTTGCGTGCACATCGTCGACGAGGTGCGGCGGCGGCAGGTCCTCGACGAACTGCGCCGATACCTGGAAACCCACGCCGAGACCGCCGGCCGGCGCCAGCTGACCTACACGCGTCCCTGCACCCTGCACCTGTGCCGGCGGTCGGGGTGAGCCGCGACCGGGAGCGGGCGGTGCTCGCGTGGGGCGAGCGGCACCTGCGTGATCTGCCGTGGCGCCGGACGCGGGACCCGTGGGCGGTGCTCGTCTCGGAGGTCATGGCCCAGCAGACCGGGGTGGACCGGGTGGTCCCGTACTACGAGCGGTTCATCGCCCGTTTCCCCACGCCGCCCGCGTGCGCGGCCGCGCCCCTCGCCGAGGTCCTGCGCCTGTGGACCGGGCTCGGCTACAACCGGCGGGCGGTCAACCTGCACCGCTGCGCCCGGGCGGTGGCGGATCACCACGGCGGTGCGCTGCCGGCGGACCTGGTGGCGCTGCTGGCGCTGCCTGGCGTCGGTCCCTACACGGCTCGCGCGGTGCTGGCCTTTGCCTTCGAGCACGACGTGGGCGTGGTCGACACCAACGTCGGGCGGGTTCTGGCCCGCTGGGAGGGACGCCTGCTGCGACCGAGCGAGGCACAGGCGCTGGCCGGCGACCTGGTGCCGCGCGGCCGGGCGTGGTCCTGGAACCAGGCGGTGATGGAGCTGGGCGGCACCGTCTGTCTGCGCCGGCGGCCTCGATGCCCGTCGTGCCCGGCTCTGGGATCGTGTGCGTGGGCCGGGGCGGGGCTGTCACCGCCCGATCCGGCGGACGGTTCCGCCG
The DNA here is from genome assembly GCA_046726215.1 of Actinomycetota bacterium. Taxonomy (GTDB): domain Bacteria; phylum Actinomycetota; class Acidimicrobiia; order Acidimicrobiales; family VFJN01; genus DASQUK01. The sequence goes on from JBKPAA010000015.1 coordinate 52,639, forward strand.
GCGTCGGCACCCGGCAGCCCCGCTTCGAGGGCTCCGACCGCCAAGGCCGCGGGCGGCTGGTCGAGGCGCTGTGTCGCGGACCGGTGGCAGTGGCGGACCTGCCGGCGGTGATGGGTTGGCCCGACGACCCGGCCCGCGCCGATCGGGTCGCGATCGGCCTGCTCGGCGACGGGGTCACGGTGCGGGAGGGTGCGGTTCTGCGCCTGCCCTAGTGGGGCGGCCCGCGGCGGTCAGCGCTCGGCCAGGAACTCGGTGATCAGCCCATTGACCACGTCCGGCCGCTCCAGGTGCAGGAAGTGGCCGGCGTCGTCGACGATCTCGGCCCGCGATCCCGGGGTGGTCAGGGCGGCGGCCGCCAGCTCCGCAAGGTCGGCGCCCATGCAGCCGTCGGTCCGGCCGTGCAGGTACAGGGTGGGCACGGGGGGCGGTCCCGCCGAGGCGTCCTCCAACGCCTGGACCTCGGGGCTGGTGTCGACGCCGACGCCACCGAGGGTCGCCCTGTAGTAGCCGATGGCGGCGTTCAGGTTGGCCGCATCGCGCAGCGCGTCCTTGACGTGTGGAAGGTCCGCGCTTGCGTCGTAGCCGGGCGACCAGTCGGCCCACAGGCGTTCGATGAAGGCCAGATCGTCCATGGGCACCGCCAACTCGGCCAGCGGGTGCTGGAAGAAGAACATGTACCACGACCGCCGCAGCTGGTCGTAGGACAGGAACCCGCTGGTGATCGTGGCCGGCGGTGGCACGGCCAGGGTGACGACGCGCCGCCACGGCGTGGTGTGGTGCACGGCGGCGTACGCCGCGAACGCACCCCAGTCGTGGCCGATCAGGACCGCATCCTCGCCTCCACCCAGGGCCTCGCGGAGCGCGCAGGCGTCGAGGCCCAGCACCGCGGCCTGGTACCGACCGTCGGCGGGGACCGACGTGGGTGCGTAGCCCCGCAGCCACGGTGCCACTGCCCGATAGCCATGGTCGGCGAGGAAGGGGAGCAGGTGCCGCCACGTCCACGCCGAATCGGGGAAGCCATGCAGGCAGAGCGCCAGCGGTGCGGCGGGATCTCCGGCGGCGAGGTAGGCAAATGTCAGCCCGTTGGCATCGACGTCGTGCTGCGTGATGCCACCCGTGGTGGACGGCTCGGCCATGGCGTCGGACGCTAACCGACTGCGTCCCGGGGTCGCAGTCGACGCGCCGCGTCGCGAACGGTCCCCCACGAGCTGAGGGGCTCCGGGGGACCGTCCGCGCCACCGGGCTACCCGAACGGCAGGAGGGCTAGCCCCGGTCGGTGCCTGTCGATGGTGCTGGGGACGGGTTTGCGGGTACATAAGTCATGAGGCGAGAGCGAGGAGTCGCGGAGCGTGACCTCCTTCACAGGCGAATGCTGCTGGTTGAGCCCTACGCTCCATCTGATGCCCGCCGCGCACCGTGATCCCTTCGTCTCATTCCTGCGGTCGAAGGGCGGTGCACCAGGGTTACCAGATCGCATGTCCCCTGCTCGGAGGGGGTGCAGGGGCCGGTGTTGAACGTCGGATTCTTTGGGGTCAGGGGCTCGACCCCGTGCCCATGCGACGAGAATCGTCGCTACGGCGGCAACACATCGTGCGTGCTCCTCGACGCACCGGGTCACGATCCGATCGTGCTCGACCTGGGCACGGGGCTTCGTCTACTGGGTCAGACGCTGCCCACGGACGGATCGTTCGAGGGCTCGGCGCTCGTCACCCACATGCATTGGGACCACGTGCAGGGCCTGCCCTTCTTCGGCCCGATACTGGCCCCCGGGGCGCGGCTGGACGTCTACGGTCCTCCCCAGGACGCGGCCTCGCTGGAGGAGGCGTTCCACCAGTTCGTGCGGCCGCCGTTCTTCCCGGTCACGGTCGAGGAGCTCTACGGGCAGATCGCCTTCCATGACGTGACCGACGCCGACATCGAGATCGACGGGGCGAAGGTGCGGGTTCGGCCTGTCCCGCACATCGGCGCCAACAATGGGTATCGGGTAGAGATCGGCGGCGCGGTGGTGGCCTACCTGGCCGACCACCAGATGCCGCCCGACGGGGGCCACAGGGTGACCGACCCGGTGCTCGAGCTGTGCGACGGGGCCGACCTGGTCATCCACGACGCCCAGTACACGGTGGAAGAGTTCACGAAGAAGTACTACTGGGGCCACTGCACGGTCGACTACGCCGTGTTCGTGGCGCACGAGGCCGGGGCGAAGCGCCTGGCCCTGTTCCACCACGATCCCGCGCACGACGACGATTCCGTCGACGCGCTCCTCGACTACGCCTGCGGCGCCGCCGCTCGCACCTCGCTCTCCGAGGTGATCGCGGCGTACGAAGGCCTCACGGTCTCGTTCGGCGGCTGAGCCGCCCCCGCGCGGATGGCGGGCCGGCAAGGGAGGGTCGCTAGGGTGCCGCCGTGAATGCCGAGCCACCCGGCACCTCGTCCGCCGTGGATGGCGCACGTTACCGGCAGGTGCTCGGGCATTTCGCGACCGGGGTCACGGTGGTCACGGCCACCACCGGCGACGGTCCCGTCGGCCTGTGCGTCGGCTCGTTTACGTCGGTGTCGCTGGCTCCGCCGCTGGTGGCGTTCTGTGCCGGTGACTCGTCGACCAGCTACCCCCGGATCGAGGCCGCCGGCCACTTCTGCGTCAACGTCCTGGCCGAGGGCCAGGAGGAGATCGCCCGGGTGTTCGCGGACAAGGGCGACGACAAGTTCGTGGGCATCGGCTGGCGCCCCTCGGTGGTCACCGGCGCGCCGGTCATCAACGACGTGTTGGCGTGGATCGACTGCCGGATCGACGCCATCCACGAGGCCGGGGACCATTGGATCGTCGTCGGCCGGGTTCTCGACCTCGAGATCGGCCACGAGGGCGGCCCGCTCGTGTTCTTCCGGGGTGGCTTCGGTCGGTACAGCTCCTAACCCCCGCGGGCGTGGCCATGGTGGCGGGGTGGACCTCCGCCGGGTGTGCGTGTTCTGCGGCTCGAGCATCGGGGCCCGCGGGGTGCGGTGCCGGGACCCCCGGGTCCGGCCTGACGTTCACCCAGAGGCGAGGAACTCCAGCGACGCGACGGGCAGGTTGCGGGCCACCGTGAAGGCGATCGCCACCGCCACGGCCCCGATCCTCGCCCAGCCGGGGGCCGTGACCGTCCGGGCCGGGCGGCCCACGAGCGGCAGGAGCCAGAACGCCAGCACGACGCCCAGCACGGCGACGAAACCGGGCAGGAGCAGGTTGTGGTCCAACGCCCGCAAGACGTGTCCGTGCAACAGGTCGTGCGTGCCGCGCAGGCCACCGCAAGCCGGGCAGTCGACGCCGAACAGCAGCCGGCTGGGGCACAGGGGATAGACCCCGCTGCGCGCGGGATCGACGAGGCCCACATAGGCGGTGACCGCCGCGGCCGCCGCGAGGGTCGCCCATCGAACCGCCACACCGCCCGGCGGCCCGTCGACGGGGCCGCCGCTCTGCACCCGCCACGCCGACGTCGGGGGGACCCCGGGCAGAGGATCGGCGTAGGCCGAGGATCGCGCGCAGCCACTGGACATCCACACCCAAAGTAGCGTCGGCGCCCATGGACGTCGGGGCCGTCGGTATCTGGACCTCCCAGCTCGACCTGCAGCCTGCAGCTCGGGCTCGCGAGGCCGCTGCGGAGCTCGATGAGCTGGGCTTCGGTGCGTTGTGGATACCCGAGGCGGTGGGGCGGGAGCCGCTCACGCACGCCGCGTTGCTCCTCGACGCCACCGAACGCCTCGTCGTCGCCACGGGGGTGGCCAGCATCTTCAGCCGCCTGCCCAGCGTCGCTGCGGCCGCCCAACGGCTGATGGCCGACGACTCGGGCGGACGCTTCCTGCTCGGGCTCGGGGTCAGCCACGCGGCCATGGTCGAGGGCATGTTGGGTCAGGTCTGGGCGAAGCCGTTGACCCGCATGCGTGCCTACCTCGACGCCATGGACGACGCGTTCACGGTGTCGCCCACCCCGGCCGACGACCCGCCCCGCGTCCTCGCCGCGCTCGGGCCGGAGATGCTCGAGCTGGCCGCCACCCGGTCATGGGGTGCGCTCACCTACTTCGTCCCCGTCGATCACACGGCGGCGGCGCGCCGCCACCTGGGCGACGGGCCGATGTTGCTGGTGGAGCAGGCGGCGGTCATGACCACCGACGAGGACACCGCCCGGGTCGTCGGCCGCCGGCACATGGCCGTGTACCTGACGCTGCCGAACTATGTGAACAACCTTCGGCGGCTGGGGTGGAGCGACGACGATCTTGGCGACGGCGGCAGCGACGCCCTCGTCGACGCCCTGGTCGCCTGGGGTGACGTCGACGCCGTCACCGCTCGGGTGGCGGCGCACCAGGAAGCCGGCGCCGACCACGTCTGCATTCAGGTGCTCGACCCGGACGTCACCGCGCTTCCGCTCGACCAGTGGCGGGTACTGGCGGGCGCACTCCTCACGCGGTGAGGCGCCCCTGGCGCGATGTGAAATGGCGTTGTCGGCGGGCGGGCGCGCGCCGATAGCGTTGACCCGCGGGTCAAGGCCGAGGGAAAAATGGCGCAACGGGGGCAGACAGCGACGAGAGCGACGGCGACCGGCGCCAGGAGGGGTTGGCGCCTGATCCTTCGATCGGTCCGGGCCCGGCGCACCGGGCTGATCCTCGGCGTGGCCACGGGGCTGGCGTGGACGGCAGCCAAGGTGTCCACCGGCCTGATCGTCAAGTCCGCCGTCGACCGGGGTATCGAGTCCGGCGATACCGCGGCCCTCGTCCGCTGGTCCGTCACCCTGGGCATCGTCGCCGTGTTCTCCGCCACCTTCACCGGCCTCCGCCGCTACATGGCCTTCCGGGAGGCCCGGTGGATCGAGGCCGACTTGCGCGACCGCCTCTTCGCCCATCTCCAGCGGCTCCACTTCGCCTTCCACGACATGTCGCAGACCGGCCAGCTCATGAGCCGGGCCAACACCGACCTGCAACAGGTGCAGGCGTTCGTGGTGATGATCCCGCTCACCATCTCCAATGCGGTGACCGTGCTGGCCGTGACCGTGATCCTCGCCAGCATCGATCCCGTGCTCACGGCGCTGGCCCTCGGCTCGCTGCCGTTCATGAACGTGCTGGCCACCCGGTTCTCCCGCCGGCTCTATCCGAGCGTCATGGGGATCCAGCGGGAGTCCGCCGAGCTGGCGGCGGTGGTGGAGGAGTCCGTCGCCGGCGTGCGCGTCGTCAAGGGGCTGGGCGCCGAACGCGTGCAGGCGGCGCGGCTCAAGAGCGAGGCCGAGGACGTCTACGAAGAGTCGATGGCCGCAGCCCGCACGCGGGCCAGCTTCCTGCCCGGCCTCGAGCTGCTTCCCAACATCGGCCTGATAGCGGTGCTCGGGTACGGCGGCCACCAGGTCCTGAACGGCAGCCTCAGCCTCGGGTCGCTGATCGCCTTCAACGTCTACATCGCCATGCTCGTGTGGCCGCTGCGCATGCTGGGCATGATCGTCGCCCAGGCGCAGCGGGCCGTGGTCTCGGCCGAGCGGGTGGACGAAGTCCTGGCCACCGCACCGTTGGTGGCGGACGCGCCGCATCCGGTGCCGCTGCCGGCCGGCCCGGGCGGACGCGGTGGCGCGGTCGTGTTCGATGGCGTCCACTTCTCCTACGGTGGGCGGACCCCGGTGCTCGACGGGTTCGACCTCGGCGTGATGCCGGGCGAGTCGGTGGCGCTGGTGGGGGCGACCGGGTCGGGCAAGAGCACCGTGGCCCGGCTCATCCCCCGGTTCTACGACGTCGAGGCGGGCGGCATCGCCCTCGACGGGGTCGACGTGCGGGACCTGAGGCTGCGAGACCTGCGCCGCGCCATCGGCATCGTGTTCGAGGACACGTTCCTGTTCAGCGACACGATCGCCGCCAACATCGCCTTCGCCGATCCCGACGCGCCCCACGCCGCGATCGAGCGGGCGGCCCGGCTCGCGGGGGCGCACGAGTTCATCTGCGAGCTCGGCGACGGCTATGCCACCCGCATCGGCGAGCGGGGCTACTCGCTCTCGGGTGGACAGCGCCAGCGGATCGCGATCGCCCGTGCCATCCTGGCCGACCCCCGGGTGCTCATCCTCGACGACGCCACCTCGGCGGTCGACCCGACCAAGGAGCACGAGATCCGCGACGCCCTGGCCGGCGTCATGAGCGGCCGCACCACGATCGTGATCGCGCACCGCCCGGCGACCATCGCCCTGGCCGACCGGGTGGTGCTCATCGACTCCGGTCGGGTGGCCGCCGAGGGGACGCACGAGTCGCTGCTCGCCACCGACCACCGCTATCGCCAGGTGCTCGCGGCCGCCGCCGCCCGGGAATCCCGCCGGCCGGTGGCGGTGGCGGGCGGCAACGGCGACGAGGCTCGCCCGCGCGAGGAGGTGACGGGCTGATGTGGATGGCGGCGGGTGTCAGCGAGGAAGACAAGCTCGACCGCGTCGCCGCCGGCCGGGTGCTGCGCCGAACGACCCGTCTGCTCCGCCCGCAGGCGGCCCGGGTGGCGGGGGCGTTGGCGATGGTCGTCCTCTGGACCGGGACCGTCCTGGCGGGCCCCTACCTGGTTCGCTACGGGATCGACCACGGCATCAACGAGGGCGACGCCGGGGCGCTGAACGCGGCGGTGGTCGGCTACGTGGTGGTCGCCGCTCTCGCCTACGTCACCAACCGCATCCAGATCACGCTCATCAGCCGCGTCGGCGAGGACTTCCTCCGCCGCCTCCGCATCCGGGTGTTCGATCACCTGCAACGGCTGTCCATGCCGTTCTACGACCGCTCCAAGGCCGGCGTGCTGGTGTCGCGCATGACCTCCGACGTCGACTCCCTGGCCGAGCTCATCCAGCTGGGCCTGGCTATGTTCGTCTCCAACGCCCTCCTACTGCTGGTGTCAGTGGTCGTGCTGACCACGGTGTCGTGGCAACTCATGCTCGTCTGCATGGTTGGGCTGCCCCCGGTGATCCTGGCCAGCATCAAGTTCCAGCGCGACTCCAACGACGCGTATCTCGACGTGCGCGACCGCATCGGCTCCACGCTGTCGCACCTGCAGGAGGGCATCGCCGGAGTGCGGGTCGTGCAGGCCTTCGCCCGCGAGGAGGTCGAGGTCGGCCGGTTCGAGCGGGGCAACCGAGAGTTGTACGACAGCCACATGCGCTCGGTAGCGATCTCGGCCTGGTACCTGCCCGTCATCGAGCTGGCCGGCTGGGGGACCACCGCCCTCGCCCTGGGAGTCGGCGGGTGGTGGGTGGACCAGGGGATGCTCACGGTCGGCACCGTGGCGTTCTTCGTGCTGACGCTGTCCAACCTGTTCGAGCCGGTGCAGCAGCTGAGCCAGCTCTTCAACATGGTGCAGTCGGCCGGCGCCGGCCTGCACAAGCTGTACGAGCTCCTCGACACCCCGGTCGACGTGCCCGAGCGGCCGGGCGCGGTGGACCTACCGGGTGCGAGCGCCATCGAGGTCCACGGCGTGTCGTTCGCCTACGGGGACGGCCCGATGGTCCTCCGGGACGTGTCGCTCCTGATCCCGACCGGGACGCGGCTAGCGCTCGTGGGACCGACCGGCGCCGGCAAGTCCACGCTTGCCAAGCTCGTGGCCAGGCTCTACGACCCGACGTCGGGGGCGGTCCGCCTCGGGGGCGTCGACCTGCGCGACGCCACGCTGGCGTCGCTGCGAGGGCGGATCGTGGTGATCCCACAGGAGGGGTTCCTGTTCAACGGCACCATCCGCGACAACGTGCGCCTGGCGCGGTCGGACGCCACCGACTCCGAGGTCGAGGGGGCGCTGCGGGCCGTCGGCGCCTACGAGCGGTTCGCAGCGTTGCCCGACGGGCTCGACACCGAGGTCCGGGAGCGGGGCAGCAGGCTGTCGGCGGGGGAGAAGCAGCTGGTCTCGTTGGCCCGGGCCGCCCTTGCCGACCCGGCCGTGCTGGTGCTGGACGAGGCCACGTCCAGCCTCGACCCCGGCACCGAGGCGCTGGTCGAGTCGGCGGTCGACCGGCTGCTCGAGGGTCGGACCGTGGTGGTGATCGCCCACCGGCTGTCGACGTCGGAGCGTGCCGACGTGGTGGGCGTCGTCGACGGCGGCGAGCTGGTCGAGCTCGGTACGCACGCCGAGCTGCTGGCGGCGGGCGGGCGCTACGCCAGCCTGTACGCGACCTGGGTGGCCGGCATCAAGGCGCCGGCCGGCTGATTTCCCTTGTTGGTCTTCTAGAGCTCGATCGGCACGTCCCTGAGGTCCGTCCACAGCTCGTGCGGGCGGGCGAACCTGCGATCGGGCAGTCGTTCGAGAAGCTCGATGACGGCCGGGCGGGCGCCGACGCGCCGGGCCGCGACGAGGAGGTCGGACCGGGTCAGCGGTCCGCCGGCGAAGGCTTCGCCGATGTGATCGATCACCTCGACCCGGGTGACCGCGACGTTGCCGGCGTCACCGACAGGGATGGTCTGGCCGGACATCGTTGTCCTCCGATCACGCAATTGTGACTGGGCCTGACTCGGGTCGGCCCCAGCTGCGGAGACCTCGCGAGTCTCCAAAACGTGACATTACAGTTACATGAACTGGCTGTGCTAGTGCCTCCGCCGCTGGGTGCTCGTCCGCCGCGGCCGGCGACTCGGCGCGGCGCCGCGGTGTCATTGCGTCGACGGCCACGGCGGCGAGGATCACCACGGCCGGTTCGGCGGGGGCTCGATAGCGGGTCTGAGCGAAGATGGCGGCCACCGCCAGGAGGGTGATGGCGGCCACCACCAGCAACGGAAAGACCGGCACCTCACGGCGGCGTCGCAACACCACCGCCCCGGCGATGGCGAGCCCCGCGAGGATGTACCACGAGACCAGGCCGGCGTAGGCCACCCACCGCTCCTGGCCGTGGATCAGGTCGTCATAGTCGATCTCCTGGCCGACCCCGTAGACCTTGAGCGCCCGTCCGAGCCGTGCCGCCATGACCAGCGGCACCCGGTCGACGTGGTCGCCGATGTACCGGAAGACCTCACGGCGCACCTGCCGCTCCCGTTGTGACCCGTCGAGCTCGTCCCAACCGGGCGTGCGGGCCTGCGCCGCCGCGAAGGTCTCGTCGGCGCACTCGTAGTCCTTGTAGCCGATCAGGTCGCCGTAGTACGTCGAGTCACAATTGGCCGCCGCCATCGCGCTGCCGAAGTTCGTGGAGATGTACACGGGCTCCTCGAAGCGGCTGAAGTTGAATGCCACCCAGGGGGCCAGGGTCGCCAGCGCCGTCGCCCCCCCGACGGCGAGCCAGCCGAGCTTGCGCCGGATGGGCACCGCCTTGACCAGGGCGGCCAGCGGCAGCAGCAGGAGCGGCAGCATCAGGATCAGCTCGGGCCGGGCCAGGGCCGCCAGCCCGCAGCAGACACCGAGCCATGCCGCCCGCGGCCAGGTCGGGACGTCCCAGAAGCGGTAGGCCGACCAGAGGGTCACGCTGACCATGAAGATCGAAGCGGTCTCCGACAGCAGTGCGCCGTCGTGGAGCCACATGTTCGGGTAGACGGCGGCCAGGGCTGCGGCCACCAGCCCGCAGCGCGGCCCTGCGACCCGGCGGCCCACCAGGCCACAGAACACGACAGATCCCGCCCCTAGGACGCACGACCAGAGCATGTGCGTGACCTGCCACGTCTGGTGGCCGGGGTCGACGGCCGAGGCGATGGTGAGCCACAGCTCGTAGAGGGGAGGGTGGTCCGCCGCCTGCACCACGTGGCCGGCGGATGCCGCGAGCGGTTCGATGAAGCCCCGGCCCCCGGCGATCAGGTCGGCGCCGGCACTGTAGTAGTAGGCGTCGCCGCCCAGGGGCACCACGCTGCGACGAAACGCCAGCACGTACGCGACCCGCAGCCCGAAGCCGGCCAGGCCCAGGAAGGCCAAGGTCAGCTCGAACCCCCACCGGCGCCGCAGCACGGAGGCGCATGGTAGGTCCTGACCCGGTGTGGAGGCCGCGGGTGCGATTGCTACTATCCACATAGGAGAAATTCACGCGACCACCTACTGTCCGAAGGGGACGCACATGGCAGTCGCCGATCTCGACCTGGGGCGCTACAAGCTCGGCTGGTCCGACGAGGAGAACTACGTCTTCAAGCCCAAGAAGGGCCTGAACGAGGAGATCGTCCGCGAGATGTCGTGGATGAAGGGCGAGCCCGACTGGATGCTCGACTATCGCCTCGCCTCGCTCCGCCACTTCCAGAAGCGGCCCATGCCCACCTGGGGCGGCGACATGTCCGAGATCTACTTGGACGACATCTACTACTACGTGAAGCCGACAGAGGCTCAGGTCGACGAGTGGGAAGAGCTGCCCGACTCGATCAAGAGGACATACGAGAAGCTGGGCATCCCCGAGGCCGAGCGGAAGTACCTGGCCGGCGTGACCGCACAGTACGAGAGCGAGGTCGTCTTCCACCGCAACCGCGAGGACCTCGAGCGCCAGGGCGTCGTGTTCTGCGACATGGACACCGCGCTGCGGGAGTACCCCGACATCGTCAAGCCCTACTTCGGCAAGATCATCCCCAAGAACGACAACAAGTTCGCCGCCCTCAACTCGTCAGTGTGGTCGGGCGGGTCGTTCATCTACGTGCCGCCGGGCGTCGAGGTGGAGATGCCGCTGCAGGCCTACTTCCGCATCAACGCGGAGAACATGGGCCAGTTCGAGCGCACGCTGATCATCGCCGACGAGGGCGCCAAGGTGCACTACATCGAGGGCTGCTCGGCTCCGGTGTACACCACGGACTCGTTGCACTCCGCCGTGGTCGAGATCGTGGTCAAGCCCAGCGCCCGGGTGACCTACACCACCATCCAGAACTGGTCGAGCAACGTCTTCAACCTGGTCACCAAGCGCGCCCGGGTCGAGGCCGAGGGCCACATGGAGTGGATCGACGGCAACATCGGGTCCCGCCTCACGATGAAGTACCCGGCCGTGTACATGGTCGGTCCCAAGGCGACCGGCGAGGTGCTGTCGGTGGCCTACGCCGGGCCCGGCCAGCACCAGGACGCCGGGGCCAAGATGGTGCACGCCGCTCCCGAGACGTCGTCGAAGATCGTCTCGAAGTCGATCTCCAAGGACGGCGGGCGCACGTCGTACCGCGGCCTCGTCCGCGTTGAGGACGACGCCTTCGGCTGCAAGAGCCACGTGCAGTGCGACGCGCTGATCCTCGACGAGGACTCCGTGAGCGACACGTTCCCGTACATGGAGGTCGGCGCCCGCGACGCCCAGATCGGCCACGAGGCCACGGTGTCCAAGGTGGCCGACGAGCAGCTCTTCTACCTCATGAGCCGCGGCCTCTCCGAGGAGCAGGCGATGAGCATGGTGGTCAACGGCTTCATCGAGCCGGTCACCCGGACCCTGCCCATGGAGTACGCGGTGGAGTGGAGCCGCCTGATCGAGCTCCAGATGGAAGGGTCTGTTGGCTGACCGGCGAGCTTGATCTCTGGGGCGATGGGGCCCGCGAAGAAATCGCGGCGCTGGCTGGCACAATGTGCTGGTGCCGATGCGCGAGGACTGCAAGCATTTCGAGTCACGCACCTACCGCGACGGGGAGACCGTGCGGAAGTGCGACCTCGACCTGGCGCCCGAGGCGCCGTGGCGGTGCCCCGAGAACTGCCCCGCCTATCAACGCCGCATGGCCGACGTCAACTGGTCGCACGGCACCCTGGTCACCCCGAGGACTCCTGACGAGCCGCTCGACGCCCTCGATCGCGCCGACGGGTCCGTGGCCCGCCTGCTCGACGAGGCCGAGGAGATCGTCAACGCCGCCGGCCCGGAGATCATGGCCGATGTCGAGGCGGAGCAGTTCCGGGAGGGGGAGCCCCGCTGGCGCCGCTGGTTCCGCCGCAAGTCATGACCATGGGCGGCCGGTAGGCTCGATCCTCCTCGCCGCGGCGCCCACCCGCTCCGGGCGACCGGCTAAAGGACCAGACGCTGAGCACGTTCACCCCTGACGCGAGCGCCGCGCTCGACGGCCCCGAATGGCTGCGCCGGCGGCGCGCGGCGGCGGCCGAGGGGTTCGCGGCCGCCAGCCTGCCCACCACCGAGGAGGAGGTGTGGCGCTACAGCCGCATCGACGACCTCGACCTGGACGACTTCCTGCCGCCGACCGACGCCGGGCTGACGACCGGCGTCCCCCACCTGGTCCGCCCGCTGCTCGACGCCATTCCTGTCAGGGCGGCCCTGGTGGTCGCCCGCAACGGGCGGGTCGTGCACGCGGAGCTGCGTGACGACCTGGCGGCCAAGGGCATGCGGGCCGAGCGGGTCGGCGACGGCGATGCCGGGGTGCTCGGTGCCACCATCGACCAGGCCCCCGACGTGTTCCTCGGCTTCAACGACGCCTTTGTGGTCGAGCCGGTCGTCGTGCGGGTACCCGCCGGCGTCGTCGTCGACGCTCCGGTCGTGGTGGCCCACGTCAACGAGGGCGACCGCCTCGCTGCCTTTCCTCGGCTGGTGGTCGACGCGGGGGACGACAGCGAGGTGTCGGTCCTGGAGATCCAGGTGTCGGGACCGGAGCCGGGCCTCGTCGTGCCCGTCACGGAGATCGCCGTCGGTCGCGCCGCCCGGGTCGGCCACCTGACGGTGCAGCAGCTCGGGCTCGCCACCTGGCAACTCGGGCTGCAGGTGGCCAGCGTCGACGCCGAGGCCAGCCTGCGAACCACGACGGTCGGGTTCGGCGGCGACTACGCCCGGCTGCGCACCGATTGCCGCATGGTGGGGCGCGGCGCGACCGGCGAGCTCGACGCGGTGTACTTCGGCGAGGGTGACCAGACCCTCGACTTCCGCACTTTCCAGGACCACGTCGCCCCCGACTGCACGTCGAACCTGCTGTTCAAGGGCGCGGTCGGCGGTCGGTCGCGGTCCGTCTACACCGGGATGATCCGGGTGGGAAAGCAGGCCCGCGGCACCAACGCGTTCCAGACCAACCGCAACGTCAAGCTGTCCGACGGGGCATGGGCCGAGTCGGTGCCCAACCTGGTGATCGAGAACAACGACGTGCGCTGTAGCCACGCCTCCGCCGTCGGACCCATCGACGAGGAGCAGCGCTTCTACCTCGAGAGCCGGGGTGTCCCCACCGACGAGGCCGAGCGGCTCATCGTCAGCGGCTTCTTCGACGAGGTCCTGGAGCGGTCCCCCGTCCCGTCCCTGGCGCCGCAGCTGCGGGCCACGGTCGCCGGCAAGTTCGAGAGGCGCGGCGCCTGATGCCCGAGCACGCGGTCCGCCAACGTCTCTGCCGCCTCGACGAGCTGGCGTCGGGGGAGGCCCGCCGGTTCGAGATCGGTAAACGCCGCATCGCCCTCGTCCGTATCGGCGACGACGTCTATGCCATCGGCGATCGCTGCACACACCAGGACATCTCGCTCGCCGAGGGCGAGGTGCACGCCGAGAGCCGGACGATCGAGTGCTGGAAGCACGGCAGCGAGTTCTCGCTCGAGACCGGCGAGCCCCTGAGCCTGCCGGCCACCCGTCCCGAGCCCGTGTACGAGGTGCGGGTCGAGGACGGCGACATAGTGCTGGTGCTGGACGACGAATGAGCAGCGCTCCGAAGGTTGGGCACGTGCTCGAGGTCTCCGGACTGCGCGCGGGCGTGTCGGGCAAGGAGATCCTGCGCGGCATCGACCTGACCGTACGGTCGGGCGAGGTCCATGCGGTCATGGGGCCCAACGGGTCGGGCAAGTCGACGCTCGCCCACGTGATCATGGGTCGCCCCGGCGTCGAGGTGCTGGAAGGCACCGTGAACCTCGATGGCGTGGACCTGTTGCGCCTCGAACCATGGCAGCGGGCGCAGGCAGGGCTGTTCCTGGCCCTGCAGTACCCGACGGAGGTGCCGGGTGTGTCCCTGCACGCGCTGCTCGAGTCGGCGGCCCGGTCGGGGGGGCGCGACGCCACCGCCGTCGACCTCGAGATCCGGGCCGAGGCCCAACGCCTGGCGCTCGATCCCCGGCTCATCGACCGCCCGCTGAACGTCGACCTCTCGGGCGGTGAGAAGAAGAAGAACGAGACGCTGCAGCTCGGCGTGCTGCGCCCATCCATCGCCGTCCTCGACGAGCTCGATTCCGGCCTGGACATCGACGCCCTGCGGGCCTGCGCCCGGCGGGTGGAGGCCGCGACCACCGAGATCGGCCTCGGCGTGCTCGCCATCACGCACTACAGCCGGCTGCTGCACGAGCTACGGGCCGACGCGGTGCACGTTCTCGCCCGGGGCCAGATCGTCCGCTCGGGGGGCCCCGAGCTGTCGGGGGAGCTGGAGGACCGGGGCTACGCCGGGATGTTGGGCGCGGAGCTGGCGGGCGAGGATGACGAGGGGCAACCCGTGTCGATCCGCCCTGCCATCGAGGACCCCTTTGGCGCCCCGGGCGGCGACCCGTTCGCCGACCCCCTGGTCTGACGCAACGCTCTACAACTCGCGGAGCCCCAGCGTTGCGGTCGCCCAACGGGACTCGCCCCGCAGGGCGGCCAACCATTCACGATCGGATGGCCGGCCGCGGGCCTCGAGCACGTCGGCCAGCACCCGCTGCGTGAACGCAACCCAGGGGCGGGCCTGCAGCGCGCTGAAGCGGCGCAGCGCGCCCAGCATGTGGCGCTCGGCGTCGGCCCAGTCTCCCGATGCCGCGGCCAGCCGGCCAAGGTGGAACGCGGCGACGCCGGCGAACGTGCGGTAGCCGACGCCGCAGGTCAGGTCGGCGTGCGGGGCCAGCAGGGTCCGGACCGCGGCGACCAGTCCGGGGTCGCGCAGGTCGGCGGCGACCAGCGCGAGCACGCCGAGGGCGTGCAGCCGCCCGTCACCCCCGGGCAGGGGTCGCACGCCGGAGACCACGTCGCGGGCGTGCAGCCGGGCGCCGGCGCCGTCGCCGGCGACCAGGAGCTCGAGGGCGACGTCGCCCGTCGCGTCCGGCGCAGCGCGCGTATCCGCCAGCGGCACATCGTCGGTCGAGGGGACCGATCCCGGCGAGCCCCGCACCCAGGCCAGCACGGCGCGGTGTTGCCGGGCCACGATGGCAGCCACCGCCGGGCCCTCCAGCAGGCTGCGGGCGCGGACGGCGGCCTCGATGGCCGCCACCGCGTCGTCGAAGTGGCCGGTCGTCGCGGCCTTGGCAGCCTCGTGCTCCGCGGCCAGCGCCGCCGCGGACCGGTCGTCGGTCTTGGCGGCGGCCTCCTCGATGACGCGCAGGCCGACCTGGGCCGTCTCGTCGTCGCCCGCCAGCGCCGCCGCCATGGCGCGCTCGTGGGCGGCCACCACGGCTGAGCCCGGGTCGCGGGCCGCGTCGGCCAGGATGGCCAGGTCGGTGGCCAGGGCAACCCGCTCGTCGAGGTGATCGGGCCCGCCCAGGGAAGCCAACCGTCGACGCAGGGTCCGCAGCGCATCGTCGGGCGGGCGCCGGCCCGCGGCGCTTGCCAGCGCGACGGCACGCGCCAGCAGCCGCGCCCTCAGCAGCCACCCGTCATCGTCGGTCGCACCGAACGCGCCCAGCGCCGCCTCCACGAGCGCACCGGCGTCGGTTCGCAGCTCCGGGCGTTCGACGCTGCGGTCCGCGAGGGCCAACGCCGCCCGGGCCAGGACGTCGAACCGGCCGTGCCGCCGGGCCACGGTGGCGGCCTCGATGAGGGTCTGCTCGCCGCCGGGATCGCCGGCGGCGAGCAGCGCCACCGCCAGGTCGGCAAGCACCTCGGCGCGCTGGGCGCCGTCGGCCGCCGGCACGTGCGTTAGCGCCTGGCGCTCCAAGCGGACCGCCTCGGCCAGCGCCCGCCGCCCGATTGCCTGGGTGGCCGCGGCGCGTGACCAGCGCACGGCTCGTTGATCCCCGTCCGGGCCGGCGCTCGAGGACGTGTGGTGCGCCAGGACGGCCGTGTAGTCCTCGAGGCGATCCGGCCGCCGGGACTCGATCGCGTCGGCCAGCCGGGCGTGCAGGGCGCGACGCCTGGCACCGCTCAGCTGGGCGACCAGGGTGCGGCGCACGATGTCGTGCGGGAACCGGTACCGATCGGCGCTCTCCTCCGCGATCAGCCCCGACCCCAGCGCTGCGTCCAGCCCATCGAGGGTGGCCGTCTCGTCGAGCCCTGCGCCCGCCGCCACCAGGTCCAGCTCGAACCGCGTCCCCGCCACGGCCGCCGTCCGCAGCAGCTCGGTGGCGGCCGGGCCGAGGCGGCCGAGCCTGCCCGCAACCAGCTCCTGGACGCTGGGCGGAATCGACTGGTCGGCGGGCTCCAGCCCGGCACGCAGCATCTCGGTGACCAGGAAGGGATTGCCGGCGGTCTCGGCCACCAGTCGGCTCGCCAGCGCCACCTGATCACGAGGACCCGGCACGCTCTGCCGCACGAGGTCGCGCACGTCGGACGCTTCCAGCCCCCGCAACGGCAGGCGGCGGACCCAGCCGTCCCGATCGAGGGCCTGGATGACGTCCCCCAGCACGCTGCCGGGTGCCACGTCGTGGTCGCGGGAGATGGCGACGACCAGCACGGGGGCGTCACCGGCGCGGCGGAGGAGGTGGCGCACGAGCAGCAGGGTGTCGTCGTCCGCCCATTGCAGGTCGTCCAGGACCAATAGCACGGGGCGATCGGCCGCCGCCGATGCCACCAGCGTCGTGACCGCGTGGAACAGGCGGGCACGCCCATCGGGGCCGCCGCCAGCGGTCCGGGGCGCGTCGAGCGAGGGCAGGACCGCCGCCAGCTCGGCCCGCGCCGCTGCGTCCAGCACCGGGAGCTCCTCGGCCGGGGTGGCGGCTACGTAGCCGTCGAGCGCCTCCACGATCGGCTGGTAGGGCACGATGGCTT
Organism: Actinomycetota bacterium; assembly: GCA_046726215.1. Classification (GTDB taxonomy): domain Bacteria; phylum Actinomycetota; class Acidimicrobiia; order Acidimicrobiales; family VFJN01; genus DASQUK01. The sequence goes on from JBKPAA010000015.1 coordinate 69,372, forward strand.
CCTGGTCGCACCGACCGAACAGCACCAGCCCGCCCTGGGCGGACACCCGCCGGGCGGCCTCCGTGGCCAGGCGGGTCTTGCCGATCCCGGCCTCGCCGGTCACGACGACGACGTGGCGGGCACCCCCGGCGGCCCGGTCCCAAGCGGCGCCGAGCACCGCCAGCTCGGCGTCGCGACCCACGAAGGGCGCCGGTGCCGCGGTCCCACGCACGGCGTCGGCGGCGTCCGCGGGGATTGCACCGTTGCCGGTGCCGGGCGCACGGGGCGGCGGCGCCGGGCCCAGCAGCTCGAGGTACGCAGCCTCCGTCTCGGCGTCGGGATCGATCCCGAGCTCGTCCGCCAAGACGCGGCGTAGACGCTGGTAGGCGAGCAGCGCCTCGGCCCGGTTGCCGGCGGCGGCGTGGGCCGCCATGCGGGCGCGGTGGGCGCTCTCCCGTAGGGGTGCCCGCTCGACCGCCTCCTCAGCGGCGGCCAGGGCTGCGGCGGCGTCGCCGCCGGCGACCGCAGCCTGGCTCGTGACCTCGAGCGCCGCCACCAGGAGGTCGGACAGGCGATCACGCTGCTCGTCAACCCAGCCGCAGTGGCGGTCGGCCAGGAACGGGCCTCGAAGGCGATCGCAGGCCTGAGCAGCGTGGCGGTAGGCCGAGGCGGGGTCGCCGGCCGCCAACAACCGACGGCCGGCGGCGAGGCCCTGCTCGGCGTCCTCGACGTCCACGCAGACCGAGCCGCCGTCAGGCAGCTGCCACCGGTAGCGGCCCCCCCGGGACACGATCGGGTCCGGCGAATCGGGACCGAGGACCGCCTTGAGGAACGAGCGGACGCGGCTCATGGTCATGCGGAGGGCGGAGCGCCAGGTCGCTGGCAGGCCCTCGGGCCACAGGACCCCGGCGAGGCGCTCCGGCGTGACGCCCTGGGCTCGCTCGAGCGTCAGCAGGGCGAGGGTGACCCGGGCGTTTGCTCCCGCCAGCGAGCGAGGGGGTTCCCCGCCCTCGCCCCCGACCGCGACGTCGCCGATGAGTGTGATCTGCAGACGCACCGACCTCCTCCCCAACGAGTTTGTCATCCCGGCCAGAAAGGCCAGGTCACCTATAGGAAGGGAGCGTTTGCCAGGCGCTGTCGACGCGGCGTTGCGCGGATGTTGCGCGGCCCCGCGCATCATGGCCACCACGGAGCAACCACGTGCCACCCCAGCCGCCACTCTGCGGCGGAAATCGTGGCGGGAACGGGGCACGACGGATGCACCCCCGGCAGTGGGCCGGCCTGCGGCGGGGCCGGCCCACTTGCGCGGCCGTGCTGGACAGCTAGCAGGCATCAGGTAGGAAGGCTTGGGGGAACGTGATCCAGTGGCAGATCGAGGAGAGGTTGTCGCTCCCGCTCGACCGCCTGCGCGCGCGATACGAGGTCGTGGTCGTCGGCAGCGGCTACGGCGGCGCGATTGCCGCGTCCCGCCTGGCCCGGACGGGCCGGTCGGTGTGCGTGCTCGAGCGGGGGCGAGAGCTTCGCCCCGGTGAGTACCCGGACACCCCGTGGCGGGCCCTCCGCCAGCTCCAGGTGCGTACGGGCCGGCGCCGTCTGGGGGCTCGGTCCGCCCTCTTCGAGCTGCACGCCGACGACGAGGTCAGCGTCATGGTCGGCTGCGCCTTGGGGGGCACCTCGCTGATCAACGCCGGCGTGGCGCTGCGCCCGCCCGACTGGGTCTTCGACGACGAGCGTTGGCCGGCCGAGCTCCGGGGTCGTGGCGGCGACGTGCTGGCGCCCTACCTCGAACGTGCGGAGCGCATGCTCGGCTCGACCCCCTTCCCCGAGGAGTGGCCGCGGCCGGCCAAGTTGGCGGCCCTCGGCGTCGCCGCCGAGAGCGTCGGAGCGACGGTCGAGCGGCCCAGGATCAACGTCACCTTCGAGGCCGGCGTCAACGCCGCCGGCGTCTACCAGGAGGCCTGCACCCTGTGCGGCGACTGCGTCAGCGGCTGCAACCACAACGCCAAGAACACGGTGCTCGTCAACTACCTGCCCGATGCGGTCGCCCACGGTGCCGAGATCTTCTGCGAGACACCGGTTCGCACGGTCCGCCCGGCATTGGGGGAACAAGGTGGCTGGATCGTCACCTTCGACGCCCCCGGTGAGGGGCGTGGCCGCCTGGGCGCGCCGGCCACCTTCGTGCTCGCGGACGTGGTCGTGCTGGCCGCCGGCACGCTCGGGTCCACGCAGATCCTGATGCGGTCGCGCGCGGAGGGCCTGACCCTCTCCCCCCGGCTGGGCAGCCGGTTCAGCGGCAACGGCGACGTCCTGGCGTTCGCCTACGACGCCGGGATCCCGATCCGCGGGATCGGCATCGGCCGTCGCACCCCGACCCCCGGGACCACGGTCGGTCCTTGCATCACCGGCATGGTCGACCTCACCGCCGACCGGTCTCGGGCGTTGCTCGTCGAGGAGGGCGCCATCCCCGGTGCGCTCCGGCCGCTCATGCCAGCGGCGTTGGCGGTGGCGTCCGAGGCCGGCGGTGGTGGCGGCCCGCTGGCGTTCGCCCGGCGCGTGGTGGGCCGGCTCTATCGCGATCCACGGCGGCTGCTCGGATGGGGGGGCGGGGCTGCCGACGACACGCTGACCTACCTGGTCATGAGCGACGATGCCGGCGACGGCCGGCTCCGGCTGGCGGGCGACGCCGTGCAGGTCGACTGGGTGGGAGCCGGTGACCGCCCGGTCTTCGACCGCAACGCCGAGGTGCTCCGGACGATGAGCACCTCCTTGGGCGCCACGTTCGTCGGCAATCCCCTGTCGACGCCGATGTTCCACGACTCCCTGGTGACCGTGCACCCCCTGGGCGGGTGCCCGATGGCCGACGACGGCGCCAGCGGGGTGGTGGACCACGCCGGCCGGGTGTTCACCGGCACCGACGGCGAGGTCCACGAGGGGTTGATCGTGACCGACGGTGCCATCGTCCCCCGGCCGCTGGCGGTCAACCCGCTGCTGACCATCTCGGCGCTAGCGGAGCGGGCATCCGATCTACTGGCCACCGAGCGGGGGTGGAACGGCCGCGCCTCGAGCCAGGGGGATCGACGGCACGTGGGTCCCACCATCCAACGTCCGGGCGTCACCTTCACCGAGCGGATGGCGGGCTGGGCGGCGCCGTCGGTGGACGGTGATGCGGCGGCGGGGGAGCGGCGGGGGCGCGCCGAGGGCAGACCGCTGGAGTTCGTCCTGACGGTGCGCATCGACGCGCTCGAGGGGCTGCTGCGCGATCCCACCACGCCGGGGCGGCTCTCCGGGACCGTCACGGCACCGGCGCTGTCGCCGCAGCGCCTGCGGGTTGCCGACGGGACCTTCTTCCTGATGCAGGAGGACCCGACCCACGTGGACACGTGGCACATGCGCTACTCGATGCGCCTGGTCGCCGAGGACGGCGAGGAGTTCGGCTTCGAGGGCACGAAGTGCCTGCACGACCGGGCGGGCTTCGACGCCTGGGCCGACACCACGACGCTCAACGTCACCATCACCGGCGGGCGCCACTCCGCGGTGGTGGCCGCCGGGATCATGCGGCTGACCCCCGCCGACTTCGCGCGGCAGCTCAGCACCATGCGCGTCACCGGGGTCGACGGAGCTCTCGATCGGGCCCGGTGGCTCGGCCGGTTCTCCGGCCGGTTCCTGCGCTCGCTCGGTGGCGTGTACGGGGGTCCGCTGCGCGGTGTGGGCCACTTTCCGGCGGCACCGCCGGTCCCCGTCCCGCCGACCGGCGATGGAAGGCGCCGCCTGCGGCTGCCGGCGGCCGAGCCCCGCTGGTGTGACGGCGATCGATGCTGGCACGAGGGCAGCGACCTGGGCGGCGACGCGTGGCTGCGCCTGACGCGCTACGAGGGCGGGCGCCGCGGGCCCGTGCTGCTGGCTCCCGGCTTCGGCATGTCGGCGATGTCGTTCATCGCCGGGACGGTCGACACCAACATCACGGAACACCTGGTGGCGAAGGGGTACGACGTCTGGTTGTTCGACTACCGGGCGGGCATCGACCTGCCCTCGTCGTGCACCTCGTTCACGCTCGACGACGTCGCCACGGTGGACTGGCCGGCGGCGGTCGCCGAGGTGCTGCGCGTGACGGGCGCGTCGAGCGTGCAGGCGGTCGGCCACTGCGTGGGCTCGGCGTCGCTGATGATGGCGCTGGCCTCGGGGGCCATCCCCGACGTGCGCTCCGCCGTGTGCATGCAGTTCACGCTCCATCCGGTCACGTCGCCGTTCAACCAGGCCAAGGCGGCGCTGGGCGTGGGGTCGCTGTTGGGGCGGGTGGGGCTGGACAGGGTGGCCCCGTTCACGGGCGGCTCCGTCCTCAAGAAGGTGTTGGACCTGGGCCTGCGGGCAGCTCCGATGCCCGCGGGGGAGCGCTGCGCCAAGCCGGTGTGCCGCTGGATCAACGCCATCTACGGCTGCACCCACGCCCACGGACAGCTCAACGACGCCACGCACGAGCAGCTCGACAACATGTTCGGGGTCGGCAATCTGCGGGCCCTCGACCACTTGGCGGTCATCATGAAGGCCCGCAAAGCGGTGGCCGCCGACGGGAGCGATGGCTATGTCAGCCACCCGGAGCGCCTACGGCTGCCGATCCTCCTGGTCCAGGGCGAGCGCAACTTCATCTTCCGTCCCGAGGGCAGCCTGCGGACCCTGCGGTGGCTCCAGGAGGCCAACGATCCGGCCCTCTACGAGCGGGTTGTCCTGCCGGGTTACGCGCACCTCGACGCGCTCATCGGCCGCGATGCGCCCGCCGACGTGTTCCCCGTGGTGAGCCGCCACCTCGACCGGTACAACCGCTAGCGTCCGGCCGTCCTCGGGTCAGCCTCCGAGCTTGGGGTGTGCGGGCGGGAGCGACGCCAGCCCCAGTTCCTCCTCCAGCGCCACGCTCTCGGCATGCAGCAGCAACGCACGATCCGCGTCGCCGGACGCGTCGCGCTCCGCCAGCGCGTTCGCCAACCAGCGGGCGGACAGAGCCACGAACGGACGGGCGCCGAGGACCCGATGCCGCTCCAGCCCCGACTCGAGTTCGTCGGCCGCGGTGTCGATGCGGCCCAGGACGGCATCGAGCGTGCCCAGGTGATGGTCCACGGCTCCGAGAAACGACGCGTAGCCCATCACCGCGTTGTGACCGGCGTAGGGTCGCAGCACCTCGTGGGCGGCGTTCGCCCATGCCCGGTGGCCCGTAAGCGCCGCGGCCGCGGCCGCGCCGATGACCGTGGGTCGCCAAAGGTAGCCACGGTCCTGGGAGGCCAGCCGGGCCGGGTCCACCTCGTCGAGCAGCTCGTGTGCGCGGGCCATGTTGTCGGTGCCGGCTTCCAGCCACGACAGCAGCGCCCAGCCGTTGAGGCTGATCACGTCCGGCGGCCGGCGGATGGCCTCGACCATCGGCCGCAACGCGTCCAGGCCGCCATGCAGCAGCCGCAGCACGAACGTCTGGGCCACGCTGATGGTCTGGGCCTGCGAGTGGCCGGCGGCTCGCAGCTCGTCCCGCAGTGCGTCGGCCCGTGTTTGCGCCTCGGCGAACCGACCATCGATGACCGCCCACATGGTCGCCCACATCGAGGCGATGCGCAGGTGGTCGGGGTGGCGGACCTCGCCCGCGAGGGCCGTCAACTCGCGAGCCAGGATCTGCGCCTCCTTGTGCCGCCCGATCACGAAAAGGGCCTGGATCCGGGCCCGCGCCCCCTGCAGCACCAGGTCCGGGTCCCCGGTGTGCCGGCCGATGGCCATGACCTCCTCGCCCAGGTCGAGCTGCTCGTCCACGTCGTCGGGCCCGTCCAGCGCCAGGCTCCGCGACACGAGCACCGAGGCCAGCACCACGGGGGCGTCGAGCCGACGGGCGATCGCCACCGCCTCGTCGGAGTCGGCGAGCCGTTCGGCATGGGGCGCCGCCAGCGTCAGCACGTGGCCCAGCCGGGCCAGCGCCAGCGCCCGTTGGCGGCCGTCGCTGAGGGCGAGGTGCGTCAACGCCTCCTCGAGCAGGCTTCTGGCCGTTGGATTGGGTGGGGCGGCCGCCGGGAGCCGCCCGCCGTAGCCGAGCGCGGCCCGCGTGAAGAGATCGGTCCGACCCAGCGCCCGGGCCCGCTCGGCCGCCTCCACGTGCCGCCGGTCGCGGGCCGTGAAATCGCCGGCGCGATCGTGGGCCTCCGCCAGATCCAGCCGAAGCTCGCACGCCAGCACCTCGTCCGCGTCGGCCCGGTCCTGAACGTCGACCACGCGTTCTAGCAACCAGACCGCCCCCTCGAAGGCGGTCTCGCGCCGGGCCTGGTCGGCGGCGGCTCGACCCCAACGGACGGCCAGCGCGGCGCTGGTGGCCGCGTCGGCCGTGAGCCGGGCGGTGTCGGACGGATCGCGGGCGGCGAGGTAGGTGTCGGCCGCGTTCAGGTAGTGATGGGCGATCTCAGCGGCCGACGATCGGTCCCCCGCCCGGTCGGCCAGCACGTCGGCGATGCGCCGGTGGAGGCCGGCGACCTCGCCCGCAGGCAACTCCTCCTGCAAGGTGCGGCGCACGACGGCATGGGCGAAGGCGAGGCGGTCGCCGGCCGCCTCCCGCACGAGGCCGGCGTGGACTGCGTCGTCGAGGTGCCGGCGAACGTCGATGGCCGGGCGGTCGAGGGCCGCCGTGAGCACGTCGAGGCCGAACTCCTCGCCGATGAACGAGGCCGCTGCCAGGGCCTCGCCGACCTGGGGGTGGAGCCGGTCCAGCCGCCAGCGGACGACGTCGTGGAGGCGCTCGGGCAACCGGTCGCGGACGGCCCGCAACGAGCGGCCGGGATCGTCCGCATCGAGGCCCCGCAGGATCTCCTGCACGAACAGCGGGTTGCCGGCTGTCTCGTCGGCCAGCCAGCGGGCGATGCGCGATTCTTCCTCGTCCACTGGGCGGCCCAGCGCCTGCGCCACCAGGCGCTCGATGGCGGAGGGCGGCAGGCCGCTGAGTTCGAGGCGCTCCACGTCGTCCCCGGCCTCGAACAGGCCCAGCGTGTGGAGCGGCCCCATCCCCTCGACGTCGCCGTCGCGGAGGGTCACGACCACGAGCAGTGGAGCGTCGGGGGGAGCGTCGAGGACGTGGCGGAGCAGGAGCAGCGAGGAGCGCTCGGCCCACTGCAGGTCGTCCAGCACCAGCAGGACGGGGTGGCGGCCCGCGATGGCCCCGAGCCAGTGCGTCACGGCATCGAACAGGCGCCGGCGCTCGGCGTCGGGGTCGTCCACCAGTGCGGCCCGGACGCCGCCGATCCGGGCGGCCAGGTCGGGGATGAGGCGGGCGAGGTCCTCGGCGTGGTTGGCCAGGTCGGCGCGCAGCAGGGCCTTGGGACTGGCCGCGCCGTAGGTGCCGAGCGCCTCGCGGATGGCCTGATACGGCGCGAGCGCCTCCTCGTCCCAGCGGCCGTAGAGGACGAGCGCACCGGCCGCATGGAGTCGCAGGGCCAGCTCTGCGGCCACCGTGGTCTTGCCGATGCCGGGGTCGCCCGAGATGACCACCATGCGGTCCTCGCCGGCCAGGGCGCGGTCCCAGGCCCCCTCCAGCAGCTCGACGGGACCGTCCCGGCCCACCACCAGGCCCGCCGCGGCCCGCCGGGCCCACCCCAGGTTGGAGGCGCCGATGTCATCGAGGGGAACGCCCCCGGGCACCGGTAGCCGCAGCTCGTGCACCCGCTCGTGCCGGTGCTCGCTCACCGCCAGGCCACCCAGGTCCACCAGGTCGGCGCCCCGCGGCAGTGCGTGGCTGATCATGACCGCGGTCGAGGCGGCCACCAGGATCGTGCCCTCGACCGGGAGGGCCGCCAGCCGGAGCGTCCGCTCGACCGCCGAGCCGCCGTAGCCATCATCGGTGGGGTCGACCTCACCGGTGCACAGGGCGATGCGCAGCGCGCCGCGGTCGGGCAGGGCCCCCTCGGCGCCGGGCGCCGTCTGTGCCAGGCGCACTGCGGCGGCGGCGGCATCCGCCGCCATGTGGAACGCCGCCATCGCTGTCGTGGCGGCATGCCCGTGCGCCAGGTCCACGGTTCGCTCGAAGATGGTGCCACCAGTCGCCGCCAAGGTCTCGTCGAGCTGCCCCCAACCACCGTGGTCAGGCGAGTCTCCTGGCCGGACCGCTAGGTCGACCAACAGGATCGTCATCACCTCGGACACTCGTCGAGTGACTGTAGGACCCCGGTAGGTGGGGGGACGAAGTGTGCAGACCACGCAACGGGCGGTCGTGGCACTCGTCAGATGATCGGGGGGACCGGCGCCTCGATCAGGGCCGGGCCGGGCTCGGCCAGGGCACGGGCGAGCTGGTCGCTCAGCTCGTCGGCGGTGGTGGCGCGGCTGGACGGCACACCCAGTCCCTGCGAGAGCGCCACGAAGTCGATGTCGGGCCGCGACAGGTCGAGCAGGGCCTTGGCGCGGGGGCCGGCGGCGTCGGCGCCCACCCGGTTGAGCTCCATGTTGAGCACGGCGTAGGACCGGTTGTTGAACACGATGGTGACGACGTCGAGGCCCTCGCGAGCCTGCGTCCAGAGCGACTGGACCGTGTACAGGGTGCTGCCGTCGGCCTCCAGGTTGATCACCCGGCGATCGGGGCAGGCCACCGCCGCGCCGGTCGCCAGCGGCATGCCCTGGCCGATGGCACCCCCGGTGAGCGTCAGCCAGTCGTGCCGGGGGGCGCCGGCCGTGAGCCCGGGGGCGAACAGGCTCGACGTGTTGCCCTCGTCGGATACGATGGCTCCCTCCGGCAGCAACGCCCCGAGTGCTCGGGCCACGGCCTCGGCCGTGAGCGCCCCGGTGGGGAGGTCGGGCCGGTCGGCCGCCTGGCGGGTGGCGGCGTCGTGGGCGGCGCCCACAAGCTCGGCGAGCGCCTCCAGCGCAGCGGCGGCGTCGGCGCCCGGTGCCGCCAGTGTGTGCACCTCGCAGCCGTCGGGGACCAGGTAGCTGGCCTTGCCCGGGTACGCGAAGAAGCTCACCGGCGCCTTGGCATCGACCACCACCAGGTGGCGGAGACCCTCGAGCTGGGCGCTGGCGAACTCGGCGAGGTACGCCAGGCGGTCGATGGGCGGAAGCCCGGCGCCCCGCTCCAGTCGCGTGGGGAAGGTCTCGGCCACCAGCCGCGCACCGGTGGCGTTGGCGAGGCGGCTGGCGGCCACCAGCCCCGGTTCTCGCAGCGCCGTCCCGCCCAGGAGCAGTCCCACCGGTTCGCCCGAGCGCAGCGCCTTGGCGGTGGCCTCGATCACGTCGGCGTCGGGCGGGGCGGCGGGGAAGCGGACGGCCGGCTCGGCCACGACGCCCCCGGGCGACCAGCTCACGTCGGCGGGCAGGATCAGCGTCGCCACCTGGCCCGGCGGCCCAATGGCGGCGGCGACCGTCTCGGCGGCGTCCGTGCCCACCTCGGCCGTCGCCCCCGACCGCCGGACCCAGGCGGAGACGTTGCGCGCCACCGTCTCGATGTCGGACTCGAGCTGGGCGTCGTACTGCTTGTGGTAGGTGGCGTGGTCGCCGACGATGTTGACCACGGGCACGCGCCCCTTGCGGGCGTTGTGCAGGTTGGCGAGCCCGTTGCCCAGTCCCGGGCCGAGGTGGAGCAGGGTGGCGGCGGGACGCCCCGCCATGCGGGCGTAGCCGTCGGCGGCGCCCGTCACCACCCCCTCGAACAGCCCGAGGACGCCCCGCATCTCGGGCACCGAGTCGAGCGCCGCCACGAAGTGCATCTCGGAGGTGCCGGGGTTGGTGAAGCAGGTCTCGACGCCGGACGCGACCAGCGTCCGGATCAGCGCCTGGGCGCCGTTGATGGCGGTCGGATCGGTGGTCGCCGTCATGTCAGCCTCGAGTGAAGATGGTGCCGGGGTTGAGGATCCCGTTGGGGTCGAACGCCGCCTTGATGCGCCGCATCAGTGCAATCTTGGCGGGGTCCTCCAGCTCCATGAAGTAGCCCCTCTTCTCGGTACCGAGCCCGTGCTCGCCCGAGATGGCGCCGCCGAGCGCAATGCCGGCCTCGAAAACGGCGCGCAGGAGCCGGCGCCGCGCCTCGGGGTCGGCCTGGAACACCGCCATGTGGACGTTGCCGTCGCCCGCATGGCCGCAGCCGGCGATCCAGGCCTGGTGCTCGCCGGCGATCTCTTCGACCCGTGCCATGAACGCGGGTACTGCGGCGCGGGGCACCACCACGTCGATGATGTCGTTGGCGCCATTGGCCTTGGCCACCCAGAACGCCTTCTCCCGGGCATCGATCAGCGAGGCTGCGGCGCCTGGCGGCAGCACGTAGACGTCGATGGCGCCCAGCTGGGCCAGCTGCTCGGACACCGCGTGGGTGTCGGCCTCCAGGCGGTCGGCGTGGCCGCTCTCCAGCGCCACCACGAGATAGGCGAGGGCCGCCTCCCGCACCTCCTCCCGGATACCGAGGTCGAGGCCCACATGGGCGGTGGCGGCGGCCATCGTCAGCATGTCGATGTACTCGAGGATCAGCGGCCCCACCCCACTGGCCACGATCTTGGGCACCGCGCCCGTGACGGCCTCGAGGGTGGTGAAGGGCGCCAGCACGGTCGCCTGGTGCGGCGGCCGCGGGTGGAGCTTGAGGTACGCCTTGGTGACGAGGGCCAGCGTGCCCTCGGACCCGATGATGAGCTGCGTCAGGTCGTAGCCGGTCGAGACCTTGACGATCTTGCCGCCGCTGCGGATCACCTCGCCCGAGGGCAGCACCGCCTCGAGGCCCAGGACGTGGTGGCGGGTGACGCCGTACTTGACCGCCCGCATGCCGCCGGCGTTGGTGCCGACGTTGCCGCCGAGGCTGGCGCTGTACTCGCCGGGAAATACGGGATAGACGAGCCCGAGCGGGGCCAGCTCTGCGTCGAGCTGGTCGAGCTGCACGCCGGGCTCGACCACGGCGACGAAGTTGTCGGTGTCGATCTCCAGGATCCGGTTCATGCGCTCGAAGGAGATGACGATGCCGTCGGGGCGAGGGATGCAGCCGCCCGACATCCCCGTGCCCGATCCCCTCGCCGTGACGGGGATCCGGTGCTCGCTGGCCAGGCGGACGACGGCCGCCACCTCAGCGGTCGACGCCGGCGCCACCACCGCCAGGGGCCGCTGCGGCTCGGCGGTCAAGGCCTCGTCGTGGCCGTAGTCATCCTTGATGGCGTCGCCCGCCTGCACATGCGCGGTCCCGACCACAGCGGCGAAGAGCTCGACCGGACCCTGGCCCATGGCCGGGACCATAGCGGTGCAAAGGGTGAACAATGAGAGACATGGCCAAGCTCACCCATGACGAAGCCGAGTCCCGCCTGGCCGAGGTTCCGGGCTGGGGCATCGCCGACGGCGCGCTGCACCGGGAGATCGAGTTCCGCAACTTCGTCGAAGCCTTCGGCTTCATGGCGATGGTGGCACTCGAGGCCGAGAAGCTCGACCATCACCCCGATTGGTCCAACTCGTGGAACCGGGTGGTGATCGACATCTCCTCGCACGCCGAGGGGGGCATCACCGACAACTGCTTCGCCCTCGCCGCCGCCGTCAACAAGGCCCTGGGCGAGTAGCCGCCCGGACCGTCAGCGGCGGGCTTCGACGTACTCGTCGAGGCCCTGGAGCAGCGTGTTCCAGGACAGCGTGGCGCACTTGATCCGCACGGGGAACTTCACCACGCCGCGCAAGGCCTCCAGATCGCCGAGGTTCACTTCGACGTCGGGCTCGCCCGCCGACTCGCCGTCGCCGTCGTCGGCCGAGGGGCCGTCCAGGGACTGCTCGTGGATCGACATCATCCCCTTGAACGCCCGCGACAGGGCCCTGACCTCGTCGAGGGTCTTGCCCTTGACCGCGGACGACATCATCGACGCCGACGACTGGCTGATCGAGCAGCCCTGGCCGCCGATGCGGATGTCCTGCACCGTGTCTCCCTCGACGGCCAGGTAGAGCACGACCTCGTCGCCGCAGAGGGGGTTGAAGCCCTCGACCCGGGTCGCCGGCGGTGCGTCCAGCTCGCCCCGGTTCCTCGGGTTGCGGTAGTGGTCGAGGATGATCTCTCGGTAGAGGTCTTCGAGGCCCGGCATGCGGTTCGCGATCCTATCGGCGGCGGCAGACGGTCAAGTTGCGAAGAAATCGGAGGCGGCGTCGATGGCGTCGCCCAGCGCGTCGACGTCCGACTCGTCGTTGTACACGTAGAGGGAAGCCCGGGCGGTGGCGGCCACCCCCAGCTCGCGCATCAGCGGCTTGGCGCAGTGGTGACCGGCGCGGACGCACACCCCGTGCTGGTCGAACACCTGGGTCATGTCGTGGGGGTGCAGGTCGCGGTAGGTGAACGACAGGACGCCGCCACGCTCGGCCGGCTCCGACGGCCCGTGGATGCGCAGGTCGCCGCCGAAGCGTTCGGTGAACGAACGCAGCGCGTACCCCGTCAGGCCGACCTCGTGCTCGCGTACCGCCTCCATTCCCAGGCCGCTCAGGTAGTCGACCGCCGCCCCCAAACCCACGGCCTCGGCGATCGGCGGCGTGCCGGCCTCGAACTTCCACGGCAGCTCGTTGGGCGTGAACCCCTCCTTGGTGACGTTGAGGATCATCTCGCCGCCGGTGAGGAAAGGCGGCGTGGCGTTGAGGATGTCCTCGGTGCCCCAGAGGACGCCGATGCCGGTGGGACCGCACATCTTGTGGCCGGTGAAGGCGGCGAAATCGGCCCCCCAGGCGGCCACGTCGGTGGGGAGGTGCGGCACATACTGGCTGGCGTCGATCACCGCGATGGCTCCGGCATCGTGGGCCACGGTCACCATGCGCTCTACGGGGTTGAGCGTACCGAGCACGTTCGACATCGCGGCGAACGACACGACCCGCGCGCCATCCACGAGGCGGTCGAGGTCGGTCAGGTCGAGGTGGCCATCGGGGCCCACCGGGATCCAGCGCAGCTCGATGCCGAGCTCGGCGACGAGCTGGTGCCAGGGGACGATGTTGGCGTGGTGCTCGAGCTCGGTGATCACCACGGGGTCGCCGGCCCGTAGGTTGGCCCGCCCCCAGGCCTTGGCCACGAGGTTGAGGGCCTCGGTCGCGTTCTTGGCGAACACGACCTCGCGGGGCGAGCCGGCGCCGACGAAGCCGGCGACCTTGGCCCGGGCGTTCTCGAGGGCGGCGGTGGCCTCCTCGGCGATGAGGTAGGTGCCGCGGTGGACGTTGGCGTTGGACTGCTCGTAGTACCGCTCGATGGCGTCGAGGACGGCGCGGGGCTTCTGCGACGTGTTGGCCGAGTCGAGGTACACCAGGCGCTGGCCCCGCACGACGCGGTCGAGGATGGGGAAGTCCTTGCGGATGCGCGCCACGTCGAGGCTGCCCGACGGCGTCGCGGCCGCGCCCACCGGTGTTTCGTTCAGCGCCATGCGTCGTAGCCCTCTCGTTCGAGGCGAGCCGCCAGCTCGGGGCCACCGGTGTCGACGATACGCCCATCGATGAGGATGTGGACACGATCCGGCCTCAGGTACTCGAGCAAGCGCTGGTAGTGCGTGATCGCGAGAATGCCCAGCTCGGGTCGGTCCTTGCGCACCTCGTCGACGCCCCGGGCCACCACCTTGAGCGCGTCGATGTCGAGGCCGGAGTCGGTCTCGTCGAGGATGGCCACCTCGGGTTCGAGGATGGCCATCTGCAGGATCTCGTTGCGCTTCTTCTCCCCGCCGGAGAAGCCCTCGTTGAGGTAGCGGTCGGCGAAGGACGGGTCCATGTCGAGGCGCTGCATCCACTCCATGATCGCTAACCGCAGCTCGAGGACCGACAGGTCGAGGCCCTTGCGGGCCGAAAGCGCCTGGCGCAGGAAGTTGATGACCGATACGCCCTGGATCGTCTGGGGGTACTGGAATGCCAGGAACACGCCGGCCTTGCCGCGCACGTCGGGGTCCCAGTCGGTGATGTCGTCGCCCCGGAAGCGGACACGGCCCTGCGTGATCTCGTACTCGGGGTTGCCGAGCAGCGCATTGGCGAGCGTCGACTTGCCGGAGCCGTTGGGGCCCATGAGGGCGTGCACCTCGCCGGCGCCGACGATCAGGTCCACCCCTCGCAAGATCTCGCCGTCGGTGCCGGCGGCGCGGACATGGAGGCCGTCGATCTCGAAGAGGGGCGCGGACATGAGGGCCAGTGTATTAGCCCTACGCGCATAGGAGAAATACCCCTTGCCCCATTCGGGCCCCCGAGTAAGGTCACGGGCGATGGGCTCCCCGGTAGCAGGTGCCCGGTCTGTCCCAGCGGCGGGCGTGCCCGTGACGCTGGTCGACGGGGCCTCGTTTTGCATCTCGGGTCCGACGGGCGACATCGCGATCGGCGCCCAGGGACTGATCGTGGCCGGCCGCCGCCTGCTCTCCCGCTGCGCGTTGGTGGTCAACGGGCGGCCACTGACGCCCATCGACCACCATGTCGACGACCCGTCGGCCGGAACGTTCGTCTGCCGGGCAACGTCATCGGACGCCGGCGGCACCGCCGAGGGGCCGATCGTCATCCGCCGTCGCTTCATCGGCGAGGGGATGCGCGACGACGTCGAGATCCGCAACCCGGGTGACGAAGCGACCTACGTGGAGGTCGCCGTAGACCTGGCCGGCGACCTGGCGACGGCGCGCGAGCTTCGCGACGGTCGCGTCGATGCCGAGGCGATCGGCCCTGCGCTCGACACCGCTGGCGGCGCCCCGGGCGCGTCGAAGGCCGTGGAGATGGTGCTCGCCCGGGGCCAGGGCGCCGCCCGGATGGGTTGCAGGATCGGCGCGACCGTGGGCGTGACCGTGACGCCGGGTCGCCTCCAGTGGGAGGCGATCGTGCCCGCCCGCGGCTCCCGCTCGCTGAGCCTGGTCGTCACCCCCATCGTGGCCGGATCGGAGCTCGCGCCGCTGTATCCCCTCGGTGCTCCGGTCGAGCGCAGCGAGTCGGGGTGGCGGCTCGACCGCTGGCAGCGCGGCGTCCCGGCGGTGACGTCCGATCACCACGGGCTGCTCGCCACCCTCCGGCGCAGCGCCCGCGACCTCGGCAGCCTCCGGGTCCTCGACCCCGACTTCCCGGAACGAGCGGTGGTGGCCGCGGGCGCTCCCTGGTTCCTGGCCCTCCACGGGCGCGACGCCATCCTCTCCGCCTACATGAGCCTGATCCTCGACCCGGAGCTGGCGCTCGGCACCGTCGAGACCCTGGCTCGCTTCCAGGGCACCGATGTCAACGAGCGCACCGAAGAGCAGCCTGGCCGCATCGTCCATCGGCTCGGGTTCGGCTCGATGGGCTTCGGCCAGGGGCCGGACGCGGTCTCCTACGGATCCGTCGACGCCACGCCGCTGTTCGTGATGCTGCTGGGCGAGCTGCGGCGCTGGGGACTGGCACCCGAGGTCGTGGACCGGCTGCTGCCACACGCCGACCGGGCCCTCGAGTGGATCACGGCCTTCGGCGACCGCGACGGCGACGGCTACGTCGAGTACCAGCGGAGCACCGACCGCGGGGAGCGGTACCAGAGCTGGAGGGACTCCGCCGACCCCATCCGCATGCCGGACGGCCAGCCGGCCCGGGGCCCGCTGGCCCCGGCCGAGGTCCAGGGCTACGTCTATGCCGCCTTCCGGGCGCGGTCCCACTTCGCCGCCGAGGCCGGCGACACGGCCGCGGCGGCCCACTGGCGGACCGTGGCCGCCGAGCTCCAGGGGGGATTCAACCGCGACTTCTGGATTGACGAAGCCGGCTGGGTGGCGTCGGCGCTGGACGGCGACAAGCAACCGGTCGGATCGCTGGCCTCGAACATCGGCCACTGCCTGTGGACCGGCATCCTCTACGAGGACCGGGCCGGCATCGTGGCCAAGCAACTGGTGTCCGACGACCTGTTCTCCGGGTGGGGCCTGCGGACCCTGGCGGCGTCCATGGGCGGCTACGACCCGGTTGGCCCGCACACCGGCGCGGTATGGCCCCACGACAACGCCGCCTGCGTGGCCGGACTGGTGCGCTACGGATTCGTCGACGAGGCGCACCGGTTGCTGATGGCACAGCTCGAGGCCGCCGAGGCCGACGGCGGCCGGTTGGGCGTGCTGTGCGGGTTCGACCGGAACGACCTCCGAGCGCCGGTGCGGTTCCCGGACCCCTGCAGCACCCGGGCCTGGTCGGCGGCCGCGCCGCTCTCGTTCCTCCGCTCGCTGCTGCGTCTCGACCCCTGGATCCCGCAGGGCAAGCTGTGGCTGGACCCCGTCCTGCCGGCGGCGATCCGTCGACTGCGGGTCGAGCGGATCCCGCTGCTGGGCGGTCGGGTCACGGTTGCGGTCGAGGGCGACGCGGTCGACGTGGAGGACCTGCCGCCCGGCGTCGCGCTGATCTCCGCACCGCGCCGTCCCCTCACGGGCGGTAGCTGATCCCGGCGGGCGTGCCCCGCGCGCGTCTGCCCTTGAGTGCGTGGGCAAATACCTACTAAAATAGTAGGAAAGCTTGGTTTAGCGGAGGTCGCCGATGCGGCGGTTGCTGGTGTTTGCGCTCGCGGGGGCTGTTCGGACAACTGGTCGACGGCGCCCTGGGCATGGCCTTCGGGGTGACGACGAGCACCGTGCTGCTCTCCAACGGGATCAGCCCGGTGGCATCGTCGGCGAGCGTGCACCTGGCCGAGATCGGCACCACGTTCACGTCGGGCCTGTCACACTGGCGCTTCGGGAACGTCTCCTGGCCGCTGGTCGCCCGCATCGGCGTGCCGGGTGCCGTGGGTGCGTTCGCGGGCGCCACGGTGCTGAGCTCGTTCACCGGCGACTGGCTCACGCCGGCGGTGGCATCGGTGCTCTTCGGCCTCGGCGCGCTGGTCATCGTGCGCTCGCGGCGGGGGGCCTGCGCGGGCAGACCCGCCACCCCAGCACGCTGCGCAAGCGGTTCCTGGCACCGCTGGGGCTGGGCGCAGGCTTCCTGGATGCCGTCGGCGGTGGCGGCTGGGGACCGGTGGCCACGCCGACCCTGCTCACCGCCGGGCGCGTGGAGCCCCGGATGGTCATCGGCTCCGTGTCGGCGGCGGAGCTGCTGGTCACCGTGGCCGCGAGCGCGGGGTTCCTCATCGGCATCGGCGGGGAGGGCATCCAGGCGTCGCTGGTGCTGGCGCTGTTGGCGGGCGGCGTGGTCGCCGCCCCGCTGGCTGCGTGGCTGGTGCGCCACAGCGACGCCTCGACGCTGGGCGTGGTGGTCGGGACGCTGTTGCTCGCCACCAACGCCCGCCTGCTCATGATCGAGCTCGAGGTGCCGGGCCCGGTGCGCCTGCCAGTGATCCTGGGCCTGGCGGCAGTCGGCGCCACGCTGGCCGTGCGCACCGCGCGAGAGTCCCGAGCGGCCCAGGTCACCTCCCGAGCGGTGGAGCCGGTTCTCGTACCGGCCCGATAGGTCCCGCCCGGTACCGCCGCGCCGCCGCACCGCCGACCGCCGAACCCGAGGCAATACGGGCCGCTCCACCGGACCCGAGGCAGTACGGGCCGCTCCACCGGACCCGAGGCAATACGGGCCGCTCTGGCGTTCTCGAGGCAATAGCGGCCGGCCCCCGGCCCTCATTGCCTCGAGGTGCTTCTGGCGGACCGTATTGCCTCGCCACTGTCGAGCTTTTCGGGTCCTCAACGTTGTTTGTCATACCCCTTTGGCACTATGGGAGGCATGTCACGAACATTTGAACGACAGCTCTCGGCGCTGGCGGCCGGGCAGTGCGGCGTGTTCTCACGCGCGCAAGTCCTCGCCTGCGAGGGGAGCACGTCGCTAGTCACGCGGCGGGTGGCAGCCGGCGTGTGGAAGGTCCGCCATCCGGGCGTCTATGCCGTCACGGCCGTGCCCCCGTCGTGGCACCAGGATGTGTGGGCCGCCCTGCTCGCCATCGGGCGCCGAGCGACGGTCACCCACGAGACGGCGCTGCGGCTGCACGGCTTGGGCGACGACCTCGTCCCACGGGAGCCGCTGACGTTCACCATTCCGCACGGCGGCCATGCGCGTGTTGCCGACGCAGTGGTGCACCAGATCGACGACCTGGCGCCCATCGACGTGGGCCTGGTCGACGGGTTGCCGACGAGTCGGCCGCATCGAGCCGTCGTCGAGGTCGCAGCGACGGTGGGTCGACGCCGGCTCGGCGACATCGTCGACGAGCTCCTCGTCACCGGCCGGTCGTCTCATGAGCGCATCGCCACCTGCTTGGCGAGGGTGATCCGGCCGGGCAAGCCAGGGGTGATCACGCTCGGCGAGGTGTTGGACGAGCGCGGTAATGGCTACGTCGCCGACGCGAGCGAGCTCGAACGGGCGCTGTTCGCCGCGCTCGGGGGCGCGGGCCTGCCGTTGCCGCGACGTCAGGTGCCGCTACCCGGGCGTGGTGCCCTCGAGGGCCTGGTCGATGCCGCCTACGGCGATGCGAAGGTGATCCTCGAAGCCGACGGGCGACGTTGGCACACCCGCATCCGAGACCTAAAGCGCGACCACCGGCGCGACGCCGAGGCGGCACGGGTGGGGTGGCAGACCCTGCGGTTCCTGTACGAGGAGATAATGGGCGACCCCGGAGACGTGTGTGCGGTCGTACGCGATGTCTGCGCCGTCCGAATGCGATCGCACGAGCCACCGGCTCCGCCTCGCCCCGGAGAGCGCGGGGAGCGCGGGGAGCGAGCCGAGGCAATAGGGGCCGCGCCGGCGTTCTCGGGGCAATAGGGGCCGGCCCCCGGACCGCAATGCCTCGAGGTGCTCCGGGCGGGCCGTATTGCCTCGGCCAGCGACCCGCCGACGGTCACTCGGAGTCGCGGAGGTCTTCCTTCCACGAGCGGAAGCGGGTGTGGCGCTGGCCGCTCGGGCCCACGCCGTCGCCGTTGCCGTCGGGGAACAGGCGGAACGTGTGGCGCACGGCCAGATCGTCGGCGCGGGCTACCCAGTAGCGGGCGTCGCCGCCCGACGCCGGACCCGCGCGCCACAGCAGCCACGGGCCGATGCGCCGCTTGTACTCGGCGATCGGCCGCCCCGGCAGGTCGTCTCCGAGTCGCCGGAGGTCGTCGGGTGCCTCGATCCACGCCGAGGCCGGGATGTTCCGGTCGCGCAGCGGAGTTGCGGGCAGGTCCTCGGTGCGGACGGGCGTCTCGTCGTAGGGCCGCTCGTCGTAGCGGAGCGCGTCACCCATGCCCGTCACCAGCCCCGATCGATCCACTCTTGGAGGTGGGGGCGCTCGGTGCCGATGGTGGTGTCGTCGCCGTGGCCGGGCAGCACCAGCGTGTCGGCGGGGAGGGTCAGGAGCTTGCGGTCGATCGACTCGATGATGGTGGGGAAGTCGCCGCCGGGGAACGAGGTGGCGCCCGGGCCGCCCGGGAACAGTGTGTCGCCGGCGAACAGCACCGGTGAGCCCTCGATCAGGAAGCACATCGATCCGGGGGTGTGGCCGGGCGTGTGGATGGTGCGGAGCCGCAGGCGGCCCACCGGCACCACGGTGTCGTCATCGAGGATCTGGTCGTACGACGGCAGCATCTCCGCGTCTTCGGCGGTGACGTGCACGTGGTAGCCCGCATGGCGCAGCTCGGGAACGGCCTGGATGTGGTCCCAGTGGCCGTGGGTCTCGAGGACGCTGCGCACCCCGAGCCATCGGGCCAGCTCGAGCAGCCGCTCGTGCTCGTTGGCCGCGTCCAGCAACACGGCGTCGCCCGTCTCCGTGCAGCGCAGCACGAAGACGTTGTTGTCCAGGGGCCCGACCACGACCTTGTGGATCTCGAAGCGGTCGCCGGCGTGGTGCAGCGTGGTCATGGCCGCCAGTCTGCCCGGTGGCGCAGCATCGCCGGCTCGCCGCGAGGGCTCCACCACGCAATGTGCCGACATAGACGCCTCCAGCGACGTGACACATTTCACGTGTTCTTAGGTCTTGTGGGCAACGGTTTGCGTGGCGAAACTGCATCCGCTCATGCCCACCGCAGAGCACCCGGAGGGCGACCGGCCGACCGCCACGGCTGCCGTCGCCCGAAGAGGCGCGCCGGTCTCGGTCTTGGGGAGAAGCCCGGGACCGGCCGCCCCGGGGTTTCGGCCCGATCATGCGGTTCCCGCGCGCGCTCACGCAGTCTCGGGTGAGATCACCTCGAAGCCGAGCGCGGCGGCGGCCGGGATCTGGCGGCGGTCGAAGGTGACGTAGCGCGCCGGACGCGGCAGGCGAGCGGCGGCGGCCAGGTGCACGGCGTCGACCGTCCGCAGGGCGTAGGTGGCGCCCAGCTCCACGGCGTGCGCCAGGCAGCGCTCGTCGACGGGCACGACGAAGAACGCGTCCCAGTCGTCGCGCAGGCGCCCCCACATGCGCGCGTGCTGGCTCGGGGTGACGGCCAGGCGGTGCAGCGCCAGCAGTGTTTCCGAACGGCAGAGCGCCGAGGCGCACCACACGTCGTCGGCGCGCATGGCATCGGCCACCAGTTGCTGTCCCGGCGCCTGGATGTAGCGACGCACCAGTGCCGAGGTGTCGAGAAACAGCGCCATCCCGTGGCCGTCCCGCGCCGGTTATCGGCCCCGGAGCTCGTCGAGCACCCCATCCGGGCGGACGTCGACGGGCGCGTCCTCGACCTCGGGATCGGGCGGGCGGTCCGGCCGGCCCGGCGGGGCGACCAGCCCCGTGGCGACCAGATCGTCCAGCGTCATGCCGGCGGCAGCTTCCAGCGGACCGAGCTGGGCGACCGGCACCCCGTCGACCGTCACCACCACCCGCTCGCCCCGAGATGCCCTGCGCACGACCGCGGCGACGTTGTTGCGCAGCTCCCTGATGCCGACACGCTCCATCGCCCGACGCTACCAGCGAGTGCGTAGCACATGTGTACACACAGCTCCTGGACGCCCCGACGACGCGCCCCGTAGGGTGCCGCGCCATGAACTTCGCCTTCTCCGAAGAGCAGGAAGAGCTGCGCCGCGTCACTCGCCAGTTCCTCGAGTCGAAGTCGCCCGAGACCGAGGTCCGGCGGCTCATGGACACGAGCGACGGCTACGACCCGGCGGTCTGGTCACAGATGGCCAACGAGCTGGGGCTGCAGTCGCTCACGATCCCGGAGGAGCACGGCGGCCAGGGCTTCACCTACGTCGAGCTGACCGTCGTCCTCGAGGAGATGGGCCGGGCCCTGCTCTGTGCCCCCTACTACGCCACCGTGGTGCTCGCCGCGAACACGCTCCTGCACTCCGGCGACGAGGCGGCCAAGAAGGCCCACCTGCCGGGCATTGCGTCGGGCGAAACCATCGCCACGCTGGCCTTCACCGAGCCGAACGGCAAGTGGGACGAATCCGGGATCGAGGCCACCGCCAGCCAGGACGGCGACGCGTGGCGCATCGATGGCACCAAGATGTTCGTGCTCGACGGGCACGTGGCGAACCTGTTGATCGTCGCCGCCCGGACGGCCAACGGCGTGTCCCTCTTCGCGGTCGATGGCGACGCCCAGGGACTCACGCGGACGGCCCTGTCCACGATGGACCAGACCCGCAAGCAGGCCAAGGTCGAACTGGCCGGCGTGCCCGCCACGCTCCTCGGCGAGGAGGGCAAGGGCTGGCAGGTCCTCGACCGGGTCCTGGACCTGGCCGCCGTCGGGTTGGCCGCCGAGCAGGTGGGCGGGGCCCAGAAGGTGCTGGAGATGTCGGTCGACTACGCCAAGAACCGGGTGCAGTTCGGCCGCCCCATCGGCTCGTTCCAGGCCATCAAGCACAAGTGCGCCGACATGCTGCTCGAGGTCGAGTCGGCGAAGTCGGCCGCCTACTACGCGGCATGGTGCGCCGCCGAGCTCAACGACGAGCTGCCCGAGGTTGCCTGCCTGGCCAAGGCCTACTGCTCCGAGGCGTACTTCCACTCCGCCGCCGAGAACATCCAGATTCACGGCGGCATCGGCTTCACCTGGGAGCACCCGGCCCACCTGTACTTCAAGCGGGCCAAGTCGTCCGAGCTGCTGTTCGGCGACCCCACCTACCACCGCGAGCTCCTCGCCCAGCGGCTCGGCATCTAGCCCCGCGGCGGCGCGTCGGCCCCGGGGAGGGCGTTAGGTTGCCCTGGTGGTCTGGCTGTTCGCAGTGCTCGCGGCCGTCGCCGTGTTCGCCATCGCCGCGGTCACGGTGGGGCGCGAGGCCTTCCGCCTCGGGCACCAGCCGCCCCCGACGATCTTCGATCTGGACGAGGCCGTCGGACACGTTGCCGACGATCTGCCGGCCGAGGCGCAGGCACGCTTGACCTATGACGAGGTCCGCACCTTGATCCGGGCCGAGATCGAGCATCTCGAGGCCCAAGGGGTGCTGGCCGCGCCCGGCCGCGAGATCCGGCTCGAGGGCGGGGACACGCCCGATGTGGTTCTGGCCTACGACGAGGCGGTGGCGGTCGTGCTCGGCCGGGCGGAGGCGGCGGGGCTCGACGTCACCGACCAGGACGTCTACCACGTGATCGAGTCGCTGCACGGCTACCTGGCCAGCATCGGTGCCGTCGGGCCCCGGGCGATCCCGCCGCCGCCCGGCAACGGGCAGGCCGCCTGACCCATCCACCCGTTCGGGCGCCGATCTTGTGCGGTGCTCGCGAGGAAGTGGCGCCGGAACCCCAACGGGTTCGGGTGGGCGCGCCGGTCCGGGCGGGGGACCCGTCAGCCGCCGGTCAGGTGGGGACGTCCCCGTCGCCCCGGGTGTTGCCCAGCCAGCTCTCGTAGAGCCCGGCGTAGGTGCCGCCGGCGGCCACGAGCTCGGCGTGGCTGCCGCGCTCCACGATCCGTCCCTGGTCGAACACCAGCACGAGGTCGGCGGCCTCGGCGGTCGAGAGCCGGTGGGCGATCGACACCATCGTCCGTCCCTCGGCCAAGCGGGCCAGCGCCTGGGTGAGCGCCCGCTCGGTCTCCGGGTCGACGGCGCTGGTGGCCTCGTCGAGGACCAGGAGCCCGGGGTCGCCCAGCTGGGCCCGGGCCAGGGCCACCAGCTGGCGCTCGCCGACCGAGAGGCTGCCGCCGCGCTCGCCCACGGGAGTGTCCAGCCCGAGCGGCAGCTCGTCGAGCCACCAGGCCAGCCCCAGCTCCGCAAACGCCATCCGCACCTCGTCGTCGTCGGCGCCGACCCGCCCGACACGCACGTTCTCGGCCAGGCTGGCGTCGAACAGGAAGCCGTCCTGGGGCACGAGTCGGACCGCCCGCCGCCGTTCGTCCGGGCGGACGGTGCGCAGGTCGACGCCCCCGAGCCGCACGTGTCCCGTCGAGGGATCGGCCAGGCGGCACAGCAGCTTGGCGAAGGTCGTCTTGCCCGACCCGGTTTCGCCCACCACCGCCACGGAGCTTCCGGCCGGCACCCACGCATCGACATCGTGCAGCACCGGCACGCCGTCGCGGTAGGCGAACCCCAGCCTCGCCACCTCGACGTCCAGCGGCCCGTGGGGGAGCGGCAGGCCCGGTTCCGGCTCGGGAAGGTCTATGGGCGTGGCCAGCACGCCCAGAACCTTGCGCCACCCGGCGATGGCGATCTGTGTCTGGTCGAGGATCTCCGACAGCTCGGCGATGGGGTTCAGCAGGAGCCCGATGAGGAACAGGAAGGCGATCATCTCGCCGACACCGAGCCCCCATCCCGGGCCGTAGGCCACACCGGCGACGGCCACCCCCGCCAGCGCCACCGACCCGAACAGGTCGCCCAGCGGGAACATGAGCGCGAAGTAGCGGGCGGCGTCGATGTAGGCGCGGTACTGGCGGTCGATGGCCGCCCGCAGGCGCGACCGGCCGCGCTCCTCCAGCCCGTAGGCCTGGATGACGGCGGCGCCGGTCACCGTCTCCGACACCTCCGACAGCGACTCGCCGACGCTCGTGCGCACGCGGTCCTGAGCCGCGAGCTGGCGGCGCTGCAGAACGGGCAGCAGCAGGCCGACCGGCACGAACGACGCGAATGCGATGAGCGTCAGGTGCCAGTCGTAGATCGCCATCACGCCGAGGGTGGCGACGATGAGGAAGCTGTCGACGATCCACGCCACCGCCCCCCACTCCATGAACTGTGCCAGCGTCTCGATGTCGCTGGTGACCCGCGCGACCAGCGCCCCCCGGCGCTGCTCGTTGTGCTCGGCCATCGACAGGCGATGGATGTGGTCGAAGGCGCGCACACGTAGCCCCAGCAGGCTGTTCTCCGACGCCCGCACCAGCCGCAGATAGGTGGCGCGATTGGCCACGTACAGCAGCGCGACGCCGGCGGCGGTGAGTGCGCAAGCGGGGTAGACGAAGCCGGGGCGGAACGACGCGTCCGTCGACACCCCGCGGTCGAGGATCTGCTGGATGAGGACCGGCACCGCCAGCTTGCCGGCGGCCGTGGCGAGCGCCATCAGGCAGGTGAAGAAGATGCCCTGGCGCAGCTCGGGCGTGGCCGCCAACCCCCGGCGCAGGACCCGGAGCGCCCCGGCCTCGAGGACGTCGGCCTCCTCGGGGGTCGGCAACGGGCGGGGTCGCTCCTCGTCGCTCGCCCCGGGGGGCGCCGTCTCGGCAAGGACGCCGACCGCGGCGTCGTGCGGGTCCGGCTCCGTCACCCGGGGGTCGCGCTCGTCGACCGTCACACCGCCTCCCGCTCGTAGGCGCGGGCCAGGGACGCGTAGGCGGGTACGGACCCGAGCAGCTCCTGGTGGGTGCCGCTGGCGGCGATATGGCCCCCTTCGAGGAACAGGACGCGGTCGGCCAGCGCGATCGTCGACACCCGGTGGGCGACGACCAGCGTCGTGGCCTGCAGCGAGGCGGGGAGGCCGTCGAGGATCTGCCGCTCGACGGTGGGATCCACCGCCGACGTGGCGTCGTCGAGCATCAGCAGGCCGGGCCGGCGCAGCAGGGCCCGGGCGAGGGCCAAGCGCTGTCGCTGTCCGCCGGAGAGCGTGACTCCCCGCTCACCCAGCACCTGGTCGAGCCCCAGGGGTAGGCGGTCGACGAAGCGCCGGGCCCGGGCGGCGTCCAGGGCCCAGCGCAGCTCGTCGTCCGACACGCCCCAGCCGAGCGCCAGGTTCTCGCGCACCGTGGCGGCGAACAGGAACGCCTCCTGGAACACCAGCGCCACCGCCGATCGCAGCGACGCCGGCTCGGCGGTCGTGACGTCGACGCCGCCCAGTCGTACCGAGCCTGCGGTCGGCTGGTACAAGTGCGCGACCAGGTGGCACAGGGTCGACTTCCCGGACCCGATGGCGCCCACGAGAGCGACCACCTCGCCGGGGGCCAGGGCCAGGTCGACGTGGTCCAGCACCGGCTCGGCGCCCGCCGAGTAGGCGAAGCGCAGCCCGCGCACGTCGACGGCCAACGGCCCGTCGGGCAGCGGCGCACCGGTTCCCCCCGGGGGCGCCGGGCGCGTCGGCGCCGCGAGAACCCCGGTGATGCGATCGGCGGCGACGACCGCCCGCGGCACCTCCTCCAGCAGGAACCCCACGACCCGCATGGGGAAGGTGAGGATTGTGAACAGCGCCATCGCCTGCACCAGCTGCCCGGTGCTGATCACGCCCTCGGATACCCGCCAGGCACCGAGCGCGAGCAGGGCGATCGTCCCGACGTTGGGCAGGGCGTCGAGGACAGGTTCGAAGGTCGCTCGTAGGCGACCCACCTCGAGGCGAGCCGTTCGCAGCTCGCGGGCCGCGCCCGCCAGCCGCTCGACCTCGCGGGCCTCGAGCCCCAGCGTCTTCACCAGGAGCGCGCCCTCGAACGACTCGTGCGCCACGCTCGACACCTCGCCCAGCTGTGCCTGGGTGTGACTGGCGGGCGCCTCCACCCGGCGGCTGTAGATCTGGTTGAGGATCGCCAGCGAGGGGAACAGCGCCAGGCCCACCAGCATCAGGAGGGGGTCGATCAGGGCGAGGCTCACGATCGACAGCCCGATCAGCACCACGACCCCCAGAGACAGCGGCAGGGGCATGATGACCGTGATGGCGCGCTCGACGTCGGCGTCGGCGTGGGCCAGGAGCTGTCCGGTGGGATGGGAGCCGAAGTACTCGAGGGGCACGCGGAGGTAGGTGTCGGTGATGCGCCGAAACCACGTGCGGTGCATGCCCCGCGCCGTCATGTTGCCGAAGTAACGGCGCAGGACGACACCGGCCGATCGGAGCAACGCGACACCGAGGATGGCGCCGGCGGCGGCTGCGATCGTGGTCCCGGGTACCCCCTGGTCGAAGCCCGGGACTATGACCCGGTCGGTGACCGCCCCGAGGAGCAGCGAGCCGGCGACCGCCATCGATCCGTACAGGGCGGATCCCACCACCGACACGACGAACGGGCGGGGATGCGTGCGCACGCTGACCCAGAGCAGTCGCGCACCCCGCCGCAGCAGGGAGGGCTCGTCCGCGGCGGGCTCGGAGGGGGCGTCGGGAGCGACCATGGCCGCAGCGAGTCTGCCGGAACTACGACCAATTCGTGCTCCCGGTACTGTTCTCGAGATGCAGCGTCTCAGCCGGTTCGAGCACTACCGGTTCCTGGGTGACAAGCGCAGGCAGGTCATCCACGACATCGACCTCGTGCCCGACGACCACACGGACGCCATCACCGACATCGTCCAAGCGGAGGTGTTCACGTGCTTCGGCCCCGACACGCTGGCCGAGGCACACAATCGGGGATACCGGCTCTGTCGCACATGCCGGCGGGCTCGCCAGGTAGCGGGCGTCGACGACGAGGCCGCGAGCGCCGCGGCCTGACGGTAGTGACCCTGCGCGCGTCGTGACCATGGACGAGCGCATCGTCTCGGGTGGGCTCAAGCTGGCCGCCCACGTCGCGCGGCCCCCGGGGCGACCGAGCGGGCCACCGCCCGCGGTCGTGCTGTGCCACGGCTACCCCTCGGCCACCGAGGCCGGGGTCACCATGCCGGAGCTTGCCGACCGCATCGCCACGGAGATGGGCTGGGTGGCGCTGGCCTTCGCGTTTCGGGGCTGCGCCGAGTCCGAGGGCCAGTTCTCGTTGGCGGGCTGGCTCGACGACATCGGCGCCGCCTTGTCGTACGCCCAGCGCGAGCTTCGGCCGCTGGGGGTCTGGCTCGCCGGTTTCGGCACCGGCGGTGCCCTCTCGGTGTGCGCCGGCGCTCGGGACCCCCGCGTCAAAGGAGTGGCGGCCGTGGGGGCGCCCGGCGACTTCGACGACTGGGCCGGTCATCCCCGCCGCCTGCTCGAGCACGGCCGCGACGTGGGGGTGATCACCGATCCGGAATTCCCGCAGTCGTTCGACGCCTGGGCGAGGGAGCTCAAGTCGGTTCGGGCCGTGGCGTGCGCGTCCGAGTACGCACCCCGGCCGCTGCTGGTCGTCCACGGCAGCGACGACGAGGCGGTGCCGTCGTTCGACGCCCGGGTCCTGGCCGACGCCCACGGGTCCGCCGAGCTGCGCCTCATCAACGGGGCGGGCCACGAGCTGCGCCACGACCCCCGGGCGGTGGCGGTCCTCCTCGGCTGGCTCGACCGTCAACGGCACAACCTGCACCGTTAGCCGTGGGATGGGAAGCTGGCGCCGTGTCGGACTACCGGATGCTGCGCACCTGGTCGACGATCCTCTACGGCATCGGCTTCGCCAGCCTGGCGCTCGCAGCCGTCGGGGTCATCGCCTGGGCCATCGACGTCGACGGAGCGTTGCGCACCCTGGCGGTGCTCATGATCGGCGCACCCCTCGTGATGTTGCTTGCGACGTGGCCCCTCGCCCTCGGCCAAGCCCTGCGGGCGATCGCCGACATCGGCGACCGGGTGGGGGCCGCCCGCGGCGACGATCCCGCCAACATCGTCGGTTGAGCTGCCCGTCGTCGTTTACCCCGACGGGGTGATCCCGGGGCCATTGGCCCGACGAGACGGTGGGGGGCGACAAGGAGGTCACTGATGGCGACCCTGACCGCATGGAAGTTCGACACGCCAGAGGGTGCGGAGGCCGCCGAGCAGACGCTCGTTCGCCTGCAGAAGGAGGAGCTCATCCAGGTCCACGACGCCGCCACCGTCAGCTGGCCCGCCGGCAAGAAGAAGCCGAAGACCCGCCAGTTGACGAACATGGCCGGCGTGGGGGCGCTCAGCGGCTCGTTCTGGGGCCTGCTGTTCGGCCTGCTGTTCTTCGTGCCGTTGCTGGGCATGGCCATCGGTGCGGCCGCAGGGGCGCTCGGCGGTTCGCTCACCGACGTCGGCATCGACGACGATTTCATCGCCGCGGTGCGTTCCAAGGTGACGCCGGGCACGTCGGCCCTCTTCGTGCTGTCCAGCGACGCCGTGCTCGACAAGGTGAAGGACGCCTTTGCCGGCCAGCACCCGGAGCTGGTCCACACCAACCTGTCGGACGATGAGGAAGCCCACCTGCGGGAGGTCTTCGCCGAAGCCGAGTGACGCCGACGGCGGGTTCACCCGGGCTCATCACCCCCGCGGGTGGGGACGACGACTCGGGGTTTGAGGCAAACTCACCACGCGCGCCCGCCGTGACCCTGGACGCGCGACAAGAGCGCAACTAGAAGCACGGACCAAAGGTCCTCCGTAACCCGCCGGAGGGGAGATGGGCGACGAGCTTCCGGTACTGGGGCCCAGGTCCAGCCTGGCGCGCCTGCCCGAGACCCTCGTCCGGCGACCCCGGCTCGATTCGCTGCTCGCCGACCGCGCCCGTCGGCAGGTGACGCTGATCTCGGCGCCTCCCGGGTCGGGCAAGACCACCCTGGTCACCGCGTGGCTCTCATCCCGCCGTCGTCGCGACGTAATGCTCACCGTGGACGCCCGTGACAACGAACGGGATCAGCTGGCCGGCGTGATCGTCGCCGCCTTGGCCCATCGCGGTGCGATCGCCCCGGAGGAGATCGACGCCACGCTGCCCGCCACCACGCTCCTCGATGCCGCCTTCGCGCTGCTGGAGGCGCGCTCCGACAAGCGCGTCCTTGTGCTCGACGACCTCCAGGAACTGACCTCGCGCCACGCGCTGCGGACGTTGGCCTATCTCGTGGAGCGGGCTCCGAACTCCCTCGACCTGGTGCTGTGCAGCCGGGCTGATCCCCCCATCCGGCTCACCCGGCTGCGGCTCGAGGGCCGGCTGGGCGAGATCCGCAACGAGAGCCTTGCCTTCGACCTGGCCGAGGCCTCCGCTCTGCTGGCCGCCCACGGGCTGAGCCTCACGCGCTCGCAGGTGCAGGCGCTGTGGCGCCGTACCGAGGGATGGGTTGCCGGCCTGCGACTGGCCGCATTTGCGCTGCAGGGCGAGGCCGACCCCGCCGAGTTCGTGCAGGGCGCGGCGGGGACCGAGACCGCGATCGCCGACTACCTGCTAAAGGAGCTGCTAACCCGCCAGGACGAGGCCATCCAACGGTTCATGTTGCGGACGAGCATCGCGGGCCGGCTGACGACCGACCTGGCGCAGGCGCTCACCGACGATCCGGCGGTGTCGAAGCGACTGGTCGCGCTCGAGCGAAACGGCGTGATCCTCGCCGAGCTCGAGGACCGGACGTGGTACCGCTACCACTCGCTGTTCGCCACGTTGCTCGAGGCGCGGCTGCGACAACAGCACCGGGACCTGGCGGACGAGTTGCACCGTCGCGCCACCGCCTGGTTCATCGCCAACGACCTGCCCGACGAGGCGGAGGTCCACGCCCGCGCCGCCGGCAACTGGCCGACGGTCGGGCGGCTCGCCGCCGCTCGGTGGGTGGGGCGGGCGCTCGACGGCACGGAGTCGAACGACGGCCTGCTCGCTGGCGTCCCGGCCCATGCCGTCGCCACCGACGAGAGCCTGGCGATCCTGGCGGCGTCGGACGCGTGCTCGCGGCGCGACCGCAGCTCGGCCGACTCGCACCGGGCGGCGCTCGGCCGGATGGTCGCCGATCCGCCTCGACCCCACGGGCAAGGCGATTCGATGCCCGGTGCACCCCCGCTCGCCCGGTCATTGCTCGACATCCGGTATGCCCGGGCCTTCGGTGCCGACGCCCGGGCGCGGGCGGCCATCGGCGCGCTACGCGGCGGGGACGGCGGCGGCGATAGCGCGACCGTGCGGCTTGCGGAGCTCAGGGCCATCGGACTCGACCTCGACGAGGGCCGGATCGACCGGGTGCGGCAACGGGCGGCCGCGCTGGCGGCGGCCGCCGACTCGACCTGGGTCGCCGCGGAAGCCCTCGCGGTGCTGGCGCTGGCCGATGCCATCGAGGGCGAGCTCGCGGCGGCGGCCCTCCACGGCGAACAGGCCCTCGCCGAGACATCCTCAGCCGGTCGCGCCGCACGTCACATCGCCAGGCTGGCGGCCGCGCTGTGCCATGCCCAACGCGGTGAGCACCGTCATGCGGTGGATGCGCTGTCCGGCGGGCAGGCGCCCGCGCCCTGCGACCGCGCGGTGCTGGCCATCGACGGTGCCGTGCGGGCCGCGCTGCGCACCCCGGGTACTCCCTTCATCGCGCTCGAGGGCGACGATGCGGACCACCCGCTCGTGGACCGCGCGCTGGTGGCCCTCGGCGTGTTGGAAGCCCTAGATTCGAGCGGACGTGTGCGGACGATGGGGGCCCCGCTGGAGGAGGCCGTGCTGTTGGCCCGGCAACGCTGGCGCTCGGGGAACGGCGCCGGCGTGGTGTCGATCTTGAGCGACCATCCCCGCCGCGGGGCGCGCCGCAGCCACCCGCGCACGCTCATCGAACGAGCCGGGTTGCTGGCCCTGGGGGCGGCCGACCGCGGCGACGGCGGCGCCACCCTGGCCGCCCTCCGCGACGCACTGGTGGGAACGGAGAAGACGGGCATCTGGGCGCCGCTCCTGGTGCTGGCGCCCGACCTCACCGACCTGCTCGAAACCCGGGCGGACGAGCTGGGTCCGCAGCAGGGCCTGGCGCTCGGCCTCGTCGACCGGGCTCGGACGTCGCCGGCGCCCGCCTACGTGGAGCCGCTCACCGAACGCGAGACCGCCGTCCTTTGCCACTTGCCGACGCTGATGTCGAACCACGAGATCGCCGACGTCATGCACGTGTCCGTGAACACGGTCAAGACCCACCTCAAGTCCTTGTACCGCAAGCTCGGCGTCGCCAGCCGGCGCGAGGCCGTGCTACAGGGACGCGCGCTGGAGCTGCTCTAGCCCGTGTCGGATCGGGTGCGAGACGCAATGTCCGGCAGCCGGCGGACCTCGACCAGCTCGAGCCCCAGCGCCTCGATGCGCCGGATCAGGCCGTGCAGCGCGGCCTGGTCCTCGACGGGGCCGGCGAGGATCGTCTCCACCGGCTCGACGCTGGCGGCGAGCGACAGCTCCTTGAACTCGTTGACGAGCGTGCTGCTCAGTCGCCCCCGGATCCGCAACTCGTAGTCGAAGCCCATGTCGTCGCCAACTTCCGAAGACACTCGTAGCGATGATGAGCGTCGACCATCGTCGGCGGCCGGGGATCACCCGCAAAGGGTGACGGGCACGGTCATCCCTCCACCCCAGGACAAGCGGGCTACGGCACCCACCGCCCCCCTGTTCTTCGCCGGCGACGGCCACGAGCCCCGTCGCCGGCGGGTCGCCGATGCCGTCCTCCTGGGGTGTGCGGGCGCGGCCCTGGTGCTGGCGGCGCTGGCGGCGAGGGGGGCCGAGGGCGACGAGCCGGAGCTCGCGGGCGCGCTGAACCGCCTCCTAGGCTGGCTCGAGCCGCTGTGGACCACCTGCTACGGCGCCGCCAGCGCGCTCTGCCTCGCCCTGCTGGTGGCGGCGTTGGCGGTGCGTCGTCTCGAGCTGGCGCGGGACATCGTGTTCACGGGCGGCGTGGTCATCGGCGCCACCGAGCTGCTGGCCCATGCCGTCGACGACGTGTCGCCGAGCCTGGGCGACATGCTCTGGCGCGTGGGCGACCCGGCCTATCCGGCGGCGCGGCTGGCGCTCGTCAGCTCGGTGGCGTTGGTGGCGGCGCCGGAGTTGACGAGGCCCGTGCGGCGTGGTGCAGGGACGCTCGTCGGGCTGACGGCCATCGCCTCGCTGGTGCTCCAGGCCGCGTATCCGTCGCACGTGCTAGGTGGGCTGGCCCTAGGGCTGGGGGCGGGGGCGCTGGTGCGGCTGTGCTTCGGGTCGTCCGCGGGCTTCCCCAGCATCCAGCGCGTGCGTTCCGCGTTGGCCGACCTGGGGGTCGAGGCCACCGGGCTGCGCTATGCGGCGCGGCCGGACCTCAGTGCCGCCCGCTACGTGGGCGAGGCGGGGGGGCAGCCACTGGGGATCCTCGTCTATGGCCGGGACGCGCGCGACGCGCAACTGGTGGCGCGGTTCTGGCGCCAGCTCTGGTACCGCGATCCCGGGCCGCAGGCCTCGCTGACGCGCCGGGAGCAGGTCGAGCACGAGGCGCTGATGCTCGTGCTCGCCAGCCGGGCCGGCATTCCCGTGACCGAGGTGGTCGCTGCCGGCACTGCGTCGACCGGCGACGCCGTCCTAGTCACCATCGAGCCGTCCGCCCGCCGCGTGGCGGATCTCCCGGCGGAGCTGGTGGGCGACGACCTGCTGGCGACGGTATGGGGTGTGGCGTCCCAGCTTCGTTCCGCCGATCTGGGCCACGGTCGGCTCAACACAGGGTCGCTGCTCATTGCGGACGGCCAGGTCGTGGTGACCAACATGGCCGCCGCCCGTCGGGGCCCGCCCGGCAGCATCGTGCTGTCCACGGATCTCGCCGAACTGTTGGTGTCGTGCTCGCTGTTGGTGGGCGACGAGCGTGCGATTCGCTCGGGGCGCGCCGCCGTCGGCGACGAGGCGCTGCGCGACGCCCTCCCGTTCGTCCAGCAAGCGGCGCTGAGCCCCGGGCTGCGGGACGCGGCCCGTGCCGCCGGTGCCGACGTGGACCGGCTACGCAAGCGAGCTGCGGATGCGGTGGGCGGCGACGTGCAGGAGGTGGCGCAGCTCCGGCGGATCCGGCTACGCGACGTCCTGTTGATGCTGCTCACGGTCGTCGCCGCGACCACGCTGCTGAGCCAGCTGGCGGACATCGGACTCGACACGATCGTCCAGGAGCTCGCCGGCGCCAGCCTCGGCTGGGTGCTCTTCGGCCTCGCGCTGGCGCAGCTGACCCTGGTGTGTGACGCCACCGCCACCATTGCGGCCGTGGGCATGCCGCTCCCGCTGGGCCCGACCACCGTTCTGCAGTCCGCGATCAAGTTCATCAACCTGTCGGTCCCTAGCTCCGCAGGGAAGTTCGCCCTGACGGTGCGCTACCTGCAGCGCCAGGGGGTGGCCTCGTCGCTGGCGGTCACGCAGGGCGCCGTCGACGGTCTCGCCGGCTTCAT
Source organism: Actinomycetota bacterium (assembly GCA_046726215.1). GTDB lineage: Bacteria > Actinomycetota > Acidimicrobiia > Acidimicrobiales > VFJN01 > DASQUK01. Next base: position 102,406 of record JBKPAA010000015.1, read on the forward strand.
TGTGCAGGCGGCCGTGCTGGTCGTCGTCATCCCCATGATCGACATCGACGTGGACCTGGAATCTTTCGACGCATCCGCGCTGGTGTGGGTCGGCATCGCTCTGCTCGCGGCGGCTGTGGTGGGACTGGTGATAGCGGCCCTCGTGCGGTCGCTGAGGGCGCGGCTGGCACCGCATGCGCACGCCGCCCTGCGCAACGTCCGCGAGCTCCTCTCGTCGCCGCCACGCCTCCTGAAGCTCGTGCTCGCCAACCTGAGTGCGCAGATCCTGTACGCGTTGGTGCTGGGGAGCGCCCTGCGGGCCCTGTCCGCCGACGCCTACCTCGCCGAGCTGCTGTTCGTCAACACGGCCGTGACCCTGTTCTCCGGGCTGGTTCCCGTGCCCGGCGGCATCGGGGTGGCGGAGGCGGGGCTGACGGCGGGGCTGGTCGCCGTCGGGATCCCGGAGCAGACCGCGCTGGCGGCGGCGCTGATCCATCGCCTGCTGACGTACTACCTCCCGCCGGTCTGGGGCTTCGTCGCCATGCGCTGGCTGGGGCGGCACGCGTTCATCTGACCGGCGGCACCCGTCAGTCGAACTTGGTCTTGCCCTGGGTCTTCATGGCCTTCTTCCACGACCGCACCCGCTGCAGCGACTCCGCGGAGTCGATGTCGGCCACCGAGCGGGGCTGGTCGTCGGAGAACGGGGCGGTCGCCTCCTCCCAGCCCGGCGGCCGGACGCCGAAGCGCTTCGCCAGCAGCGCAGTGAAGATCCTCGCCTTGTCGGCACCGAAGCCCGGCAATGCCCTGACCCGCCGCAGCAGCTCGGCGCCGCTGTCCACGCCGGTCCACACCGCGGCGGCATCGCCGCCATAGTGATCGACCAGGAACTGGCACAGGGCCTGCGTGCGTTTGGCCATCGAGCCCGGGTACCGGTGGAGGGCCGGCGGACCCTTGAACATCCCCTCGAGCTCGGCGGGGCCGAGGGCGGCGATCTCCGCGGCGTCCAGCCTCCCGCCCAGCTTGTCGCGCAGCCGCAGTGGCCCGCTGAACGCCCACTCCATCGGCACCTGCTGGTCCAGGAGCATGCCGATCGTCAACGCCAGCGGATCGTCGGCCAGCAGCTTGTCGGCCTCGGGATCACCGGTCACCGGGAGCGTCGGCTCGGTCATGCCCGAACGCTAGCCACTGGCACCGGTCAGGCGCGCGGCCGGCGAGCAGCTGGAGCGGCGGACATGCAGAACGTCGCAGACCTGGTGGCGATCATCCCGGCGGGAGCGGGGGGAGCTGGCGCCCGGGCCGCCCGATCACTCCCGCCGGGGAACCCTCGACTGGTTTCGGACGGATGATGCCGGAGCCGGGGCCCTCCGGCGTCACCCGACGACCGATTCACCCAGGTGATCTGCGAGAGGCCTCCCACAGGAGCCCGCGCTCGCGGGCGCTCTCGACGGCGTCGATGCGCGACGAGACCCCCAGCTTGCGGTAGATCGACCGGATGTGTGAATGCACCGTGTTGTACGACACGAACAATCGGCGCCCGATCTCCCGCTGCGAGAGGCGGGTCGGCAGCAGGCGCAGGATCTCGATCTCGCGTTTGGTCAGTTCCATGCCCTCGGCGAGCGCGCGCGCCCCGGCGGCGAGCCTCCGGCGGGCTTCCCCCCACCGATCGGCCAGGATGCCGGGATCCGCACACTCGTCGATGAGGTCCTTCGCCTCGGCCAGGGCCCGCCGTTCGTCGTCGAGGGCTCCCCGCGCGCCGAGCGCGGCGGCCCAGGCGAGCAACGCCTGGATCACGAGCAGCGGCTCTGACACCGACCGCATGCGGCCGATCCCCAGACCGAGCAGCCGCTCACCCTCGTCGGGGTCGCGGCCCCGGGCCAGCACCGCGCCCAACGTCGCCCCGACCCAGGCGCCCGTGGCAGTGTCGGCCAGGCCCTGCGATTCGACCATGCCGAGCGCCCGGCGGGCCCATCGTTCGGCCGAGGCGTGGTCGCCGGCCTCGAGCTCGATCGATGCGAGCAGGCAGTCGGCCCCGATGGCGTTGAGCCATTGCTCGGTGCGGGGGGCGAGCGCGGCACCGCGCTGGAGCAGGGGGCGCGCCTCGTCGGGGCAGCCAGCGAGCGCCAACGCCCAACCGAGCTGCACGTGGACGGTCACGCGCCACATGGAGTCGCTCTGACCCTCCAGCTCGAAGGCGCGCCGCGCCGCGGCCAGCATCTCGCCGACGTCACCCCACGGGAACCCGGCGCGCAACAGTGCGGCGCTCGCCTCGATCGAGCTGGCACCGTCGGGCAGCGGGCCCTCGTGGCCGGCGTCGACGGCGTTCTGGAGCGCAACGAGGGCGTCGTCGCGCCGTCGCTGGAAGCTCGCCACCCAGGCCTCGACGACCGACAGGCGCGCGTCGCCCACGACCCTGCGGCGGGGGAAGGCCCCCAACCACGCAGCCACCGTGGCGTGGCCGCCCCACTCGATTGTCGACAGGTAGTTCTCGGCGACGAGGCGAGCCGCCGTCTCGACCTCGCCCGCCTGGACCGCATGGCGGATCGCGTCGCCGACGTGCCCGGCCTCGGCGAGCCAGGCGAATGCGCGGCGGTGGAGCTCGATGCGCACATTGCCGGGTCGCCGGCGGAGCTCGGCGCGCAGCAGCTCGGCGAACAGGTGGTGATACCGGTACCACTCCCGACGATCGTCGAGAGCCGTCATGAACAGGTTGGCGCGCTCGAGCCTGACCAGCATGTCGGCGGAGTCGCTGCGACCGGTGGTGGCGTCGCAGAGTGGGCCGCACATCCGCTCGAGGATCGACGTCTCGACCAGGAAGTCGCGTACCGGCGGCGCCAGCGCATCGAGGGAGACCTCCGTCAGGTAGTCGCTGACATGGCGCGTGGTTCCGCCGAAGCCGGCCACGGCACGCTCGCGGTCGGCCTCGTCGCGCAGCGAGAGGTAGGCGAGGTAGAGCCCGGCGGGCCATCCCTCGGCGCGCTCGTGCAGGGCGGCGGCGGCCCGCGGTGACAGGCCCAGGCCAAGGGCGTCGTTGAGGAACCGCTCGGCCTCGGACGGCGTGAAGGCGAGGTCGGCCTCGCGCAGTTCGAGCAGTTCGCCGCGTGCCCGCAGCGTCCCGAGGGGGAACGGCGGATCGACGCGGCTGGAGACGACGATGCGAACGTTGGCCGGTTCCCGGGTGAGGAACAGCTCCACCGATCGGTGGCACGCCGAGCTGGCGATCGCGTGGTAGTCGTCGAGCACCAGGACGACTTCGCCCTCCAGCGACGCGAGCTCGTTGAGCAGCCGGGGCACGATGGCGTCGACGAAGTCCTGCTCCGTCAGCAGGCCCGTCGGCCGCGTCAGCGGGACCGCCGGCTCGACGGCCTCCAGTGCGGCGACGACGTAGTTCCAGAAGAGCACGGGATCGTTGTCGGCGGCATCGAGCGAGACCCACGCCAGCGGCAGCTCGGTCGCTTGCCGCCACTGTCCGAGCAGCGTGGACTTCCCGAATCCCGGCGGCGCCACCACCAGGACCGGTCCGTGATGCGACTCGAGTCGCCGCAGGAGCGCCGTCCGCTCGATCGTGCTCGACCGCGACCGCGGTCCCCCGAGCTTGGTGCCGAGGAGCAACGGAGCCGCGGGTTCCCGCGGTCGTCCGCGGCGGTGCGTGGGTCCCCCTGCCACTCCGCCAAGTCTGCCACCAACGCGCTAGTCATGGTGGACCTACTGCTGCCCGGCGTCCGCCGCCCCACTCGCGGCCCCACCGGCCCCGCCGAACGCCGCGACCAGGGCAGGCTCAGCCGTAATCGAACTCGTCGGACGCCTCCAGCAGGGCCCAGATCACAACCAGGTCGATGGCCAACACGACCAAGGCCCAGATGGGGGCGACGAAGATCATGAACACCGCCAGCGACGCGCTGACCGCCGCCCAGAGGACACCGAGGATCTGGCCCATCGGGTGGCGGACGAAAATCAGATAGGCGGTGATGAGCTGCACGACGCCGATGATCAGCCAGAACCAGCCCCAGGCCGTGATGTTGACGCCGAACAGGACCTCGTTGAGCGCCTCGGTCTGGTCATCCTTGGCAACGGCGGCGATGCCGCTCAGGATGTTCCAGATGGCCACGATCGCGGCGACGACACCTGCGAACGTCACCCAGCCACTGCGGAACCGCATGGTTTCCACAAGCACCTCCAGGAGTCATGTACCGACGCACCGTGCAGCCTGCGGTCGTCGTTTGCCTCACCCCGGTCGGGTGACGGCGCACGGTGAGATTTCTCGGCAACCCCGCTCGCCGGAATTCGGTTGCGCAGCACCCGTCGTCGCGGCTGACCTGCGTATCGCACCGCTGCGGTGGCGGTGCCACTGCGACCGGACGGGAAGGTGGTGACGGATGCGCAGGCCCACGAGCGCCCGGCGCCGCGCGCCCGGTGTGACCGTCCGGCCCTCGTCCCGGTTCCGTTGAACCCGGCGGTCGAGCCGAGCCCCTGAGACGACACACCCGGCGGACGCGACGCGGTCCCACTCGTCCCTGTTGTCCTCGGAGGTCGTCCCTTGTCGCGCGATCAGCGCAACCCCCGCCGTCGGCGGCTCAGGTCGTTCCGGTGCCGCAACTGTCGGCTCGACGTGCCCATCGACGCCCCGGGCACTGCCCACCGCAACCACTGTCCCAATTGCCTGTGGAGTCGTCACGTCGACGACGCGCCGGGCGACCGCGCCGCGCTGTGCGGCTCGTCGATGGAGCCGATCGCCATCTGCGTGCGGGGAGCCGGCGAGTGGGTGCTGGTCCACCGCTGCCTCGGCTGCGACACCTTGCACCTCAACCGCGTGGCGGGTGACGACAACCCGCTGCTGCTGGTACGCATCGCCGTCGGCCCGCTGGCGCAGCCCCCGTTCCCCCTCGACGTCCTCGGTCGCCTCTGATGCGGCCGCGGCCCCACCCTCGCCTTGACAATGGTTGTCTCAATGCGAAACTATTGCGTCATGGCGAACGACGACGTTGCCGTCGTGCTCGGGGCGTTGGCGGATCCGACCCGCCAGCGGGTCGTGCAGATCCTCAGCGACGGTCCCCGCCGGGCGGGTGAGCTGGCCGCGGTCTCGGGCGCGTCGCCCCCGACGATGAGCCGGCACCTGCGGGTCCTGCTCGAGGCGGGGATCGTCACCGACGAGCGCCTGGCCGACGACGCCCGGGCCCGGGTGTTCCGGCTTCGGCGGGAATCGATCGTGGCCGTCCAGGCCTGGCTCGACCAGCTCCAGGCCCACGGTGACGAGCAGCTCGCATCGTTCAAGCGGCACGTCGAACGGAGGCGCAAGAGATGAGCGACAACACATCGCGAACGTCAGAGGTGGAGGTGGCGACCGATCCGGAGACGGCGTTCACCGCCTTCACCGACGAGCTCGACCTGTGGTGGGTCCGGGGACCGATCAACAGCTTCGGCGCCGGCAAGCTCATGGCGATGCGCTGCGAGCCGGGGATCGGGGGCCGGCTGCTCGAGGTCTACGACCAGGAGAGCGGCGAGGGCATGGAACTGGCACGCATCACCTCTTGGGAGCCGGGCAAGCACGTCGCCTGGCGGAGCTCGCTCGACGACGTGATCACCGACGTGCGGTTCGAATCGACCGCCAACGGCACGTTGGTCCGCCTCGAGGCGACCATCCCGCCTGGCGGATCGGACAGGGGTGGGACCGCGTTCATCAGGGTCACGCCTCGCTGGTTCGGGGCCTGGGTCGCCAAGCGCGAGACAGCGCCGCACGAACTGCACGACCTCGCTCGGTTCGCGCTCACGCTCTACTACGCACGCCCCGCCGCCGCCGCCCGCTGGCTGCAGGCGGCGTTCGGCTTCGAGTCGCCCGACCCCCTCCCCGGGGGCGAGGACCCGCTCCCCGAGACCGAGCATGGCCACCCGTGGATCGAGTTCCACGTCGGCAACTGCTCGCTCATGATCGACAAGCTCGCCGGCCCACCGCTCGAACACGAACAGACGACGCACGTGCCGTGGGTGTTCGTCGACGATCTCGAGGCGCACCTCACGCGCGCGCGCGACAACGGGGCCACCATCGCCCAGGGCATCTCGACCTACGGGTTCACCTCGTACGTCGCCCGCGACCTCGAGGGCCGGACCTGGCGGTTCGCCCACGCGCGCCCCACCCAGCCGCGCTAGGGCTCGGTCGCGGCCGGCTTCGGCCGGCTACAGGTCGAACTGGCGGGGATCGGTGCGCTCGGGATCGACGTCGTAGTGGGAGATGGCCTCGGCCACGGTCTCGGCCTTGATCTCACCCTGCTGGGCCAGTGCCCACAGCGTGGCCACCACCACATGCGGCATGTCGATCTCGAAGAACTGGCGCAGCCTCTCGCGGGTGTCGGAGCGGCCGAAGCCGTCGGTGCCCAGCGGCACGAAGGGCTGGCGCACCCAGCGGGACACCTGGTCCGGCACGGCCTTCATGAAGTCGGTCACCGCCACCACCGGCCCGCCCTCGCCCACGCCCAGCAGCCGCGTGACAAGGGGTGTGCGCGGCGGCTCGGTGGGATGGAGCCGGTTCCAGCGCTCGACCGTCAGCGCCTCCTCGCGCAGCCGCTTGTAGCTCGTGGCCGACCACAACTCTGCGCCGACGTCCCAGCGCTCCGCGAGCTCCGCCCGGGCGGCCCGCGCCGCCCCCTGTGCCGTGCCCGAGAACAGGATCGTGGCCCGGTGCCCGGGGCCGTCGGGCGCATCGGCCCAGCGGTACAGGCCCTGGATGATGCCGTCCTCCACGCCCTCGGGCATCGGCGGCATCACGTAGTTCTCGTTGTAGAGCGTGAGGTAATGGATGACGTCCCGCTCGTCGACCAGCATCTCCCGGACGCCGTGGCGGATGATCGTCGCCATCTCGTACGCGAACGCCGGATCCCAGGCCTCGATCGTGGGGTGGGTGGACGCCAGGATCAGGCTGTGGCCGTCCTGGTGCTGCAGGCCCTCGCCCAGCAGCGTGGTGCGGCCGGCGGTGGCGCCCAGCAGGAAGCCCCGCGCCCGCGAATCGTTGGCCGACCAGATGAGGTCGCCGACCCGCTGGAACCCGAACATGGAGTAGAAGGTGAAGAACGGCAGCGTCGGCACGCCGCGGTGGGCGTAGGAGGTGGCGGCGGCGATGAACGAGGCCATCGATCCGGCCTCGGTGATGCCCTCCTCGAGGATCTGGCCGTCCTTCGCCTCGGTGTACGACAGCAGAAGCTGGGCGTCCACGGGCTCGTAGACCTGGCCCTGGGCGGCGTAGATCTTGAACTCCTTGAACAGCGCGTCCATCCCGAAGGTGCGGGCCTCGTCGGGGATGATCGGCACCACCCGGTGGCCCAGCTTGGGGTCGCGGCACAGGTTCCGCAGCAGCCGGGTGAACGCCATGGTGGTCGACACCTCCTGCTTGCCGGAGCCGGCCAGCACCTCGGCAAACGGCTTGTCCTCGGGCATCTCGATGGCCCGCTTGGTGCGGATCACCCGGCTGGGCAGCGAGCCGTCCAGCGCCTTGCGCCGGTCCATCAGGTAGCCGTGCTCGATCGAACCCTCCTCGAAGCGGATGTACGGCGGCTCCTTGTCGTCGGCCAACGCGTCCTCGGGGATCACGTCCTGGAGATACAGCCGCTCACGCAGCACCCGGAGCTGCTCCACCGTCATCTTCTTGATCTGGTGGGTCGCATTGCGGCCCTCGACGTCAGGCCCCAGCGTCCAGCCCTTGATGGTCTTGGCGAGGATGGCGGTCGGGGCGCCCGTCTGTTCGGTGGCTGCCTTGTATGCCGAGTAGAGCTTGCGGTAGTCGTGCCCGCCGCGGGGCAGGGTGCGCAGCTCGTCGTCGGACAGGTGCTCGACCATCTTGCGCAGCCGGGGGTCGGGCCCGAAGAAGTGCTCGCGGATGTAGGCGCCCGACTCGACGGCATAGCGCTGGAACTCGCCGTCCACGGTGGTGTTCATCTTGTTGAGCAGCACGCCATCGCGGTCCTGCATCAACAGCTCGTCCCACTTGCCGCCCCAGATGACCTTGATGACGTTCCAGCCGGCGCCGCGGAAGATGGCTTCGAGCTCCTGAATGATCTTGCCATTGCCGCGCACCGGACCGTCGAGGCGCTGGAGGTTGCAGTTGACGACCCAGATCAGGTTGTCGAGTTGCTCGCGGGCCGGCAGCGACAGGGCACCGAGGGTCTCGGGCTCGTCGACCTCGCCGTCGCCGACGAAGCACCACACCCGGCTCGCACTGGTGTCGTCGACCTTGCGGTTGTGGAGGTAGCGCAGGAAGCGGGCGTGGTAGATCGAGTTGAGCGGGCCGAGGCCCATCGACACCGTCGGGTACTCCCAGAAATCGGGCATGAGCCGCGGGTGCGGATAGCTCGACAGGCCGGCGCCTGCGACCTCCTGGCGGAAGCCGTCCATCTGCGCTTCGGTGATCCGGCCCTCGAGGTACGCGTGGGCGTAGGTGCCGGGTGCGGCGTGGCCCTGGATGTACACGGCGTCGCCGGCCAGCCCGTCCTCCTTGCCCCGGAAGAACCAGTTGAAGCCGACGTCGTAGAGCGCCGCCGAGGAGGCGAACGTGGAGAGGTGCCCGCCGATGCCCTCGGCGTGCTTGTTGGCCTTGATGACCATCACCGCGGCGTTCCAGCGGATGTAGGCGCGGATGCGCCGCTCGAGGTCCTCGTCGCCCGGGAACCAGGGCTCCTGCTCGCGCGGGATCGTGTTGACGTACGGCGTGGACACCGTTGCCGGCGTGCCCACCTGCAGTTCGCGGGCCCGCTCGAGCAGTTTGGACATGAGGAAGCGGGCCCGGGTCTTGCCGCGGGCGTCGACCACTGCGTCGAGGGAGTCGAGCCATTCGCGGGTCTCGGTGGGGTCGGTGTCCGGGAGTTGGTGGACGAACCCGTCGATGATCATGGGCCCATGCTGGCACCGTCGCGACGAAATCGGAACGTCTGGGGGGACCGCAAGAGCCGCGTAGGGTGCCCTCGTGCCCAGGACCCCTCCTCCGACGCCTACCACCGTGTTCACCGATGGCGCCTGCCTTGGCAACCCCGGGCCGGGCGGCTGGGCCTGGGCCGAGGAGGGGGGCGCCTTCGCCTCGGGCCACGAGCCCCGCACCACCAACCAACGCATGGAGATCACCGCCGCGTACGAGGCGGTGCGCGCCCATCCCGGCCCGATCGAGGTCGTGAGCGACTCGACTTATGTCGTCAACTGCTTCCGCGACCGCTGGTGGGAGGGCTGGATCCGCCGGGGCTGGGTCAACTCCGCCCGCAAGCCGGTCGCCAACCGCGACCTGTGGGAGCCGTTCGTCGAGCTGGTGCGGGCACGAGGCGACGTGACCTTCCGCTGGGTCAAGGGCCACGCCGGCCACGCCATGAACGAGCTGGTGGACCGGCTCGCAGTCGAGGCCGCCCAGTCCCAGCGATCGAGATCCGGCCTGGCGCGCTAGCCCGGGACCGTGGAGATCGGCGTCGACACCGGGGGCACGTTCACCGACCTGGTGACGGCCGACGGTGGCGTGATCAAGGTGCTGTCGACGCCCGACGACCCGGTCGCTGCCGTAAGGGACGCCATCGGCGGTGCCGGACGTCCACGGTCGCCGGCCCGGCCGGCGTTCATGGCGCATGGCACCACGGTCGCCACCAACGCGCTCCTCGAGCGTCGGGGCGCGGCAGTCGCGCTGGTGACGACGGAGGGGTTGGCCGACGTCATCGAGATCGGCCGCCAGGATCGGCCGTCGCTCTACGACCAGCTGGCATCTCGCCCCGAGCCGCTGGTGCCCCGCGGTTGGAGGTACGAGGTCGCCGGCCGGCTGGCGGCCGACGGATCGGAGCTTGCGCCCGTCGACCCCCGTCGGCTTCCGGCCATCGATCCTGCGGTCGAGGCGGTGGCGGTCTGCCTGCTCCATGCCGACATCGCGCCGGACCACGAACGGGTCGTGGCCGAGGCCCTGAGAGCCCGCGGTCACGACGTGAGCTGCTCGCACGAGGTGTCCCCGGAGATGCGCGAGTTCGAGCGCACGGTGACGACGGTGATCAACGCCGCCCTACGGCCCCGCTGCCGGGCCTACCTGCGGGGCATCGCCGATCTGGCCGACGAGGTGCTGGTCATGTCCTCGGCCGGGGGTCTGCTTCCGGCGGCCGAGGCCGCCGAGCTGCCCGCGGCGTTGCTGCTGTCGGGGCCCGCCGGCGGCGTGCATGCGGGAGCCGCGGCGGCGGCCGCCAACGGTTTCTCCGACGCCATCACCTTCGACATGGGCGGCACGTCCACCGACGTGTGCCTCGTCGTCGGCGGCGGTCCGGCGCCGGCGGCCGAGCGCGAGGTGGCGGGGTTCACGGTGCGGTTCCCGGCGCTCGACGTGCACACCATCGGCGCCGGCGGCGGGTCGATCGCCAGGATCGACCCCGGCGGGGCGCTGGTGGTCGGCCCGCACAGCGCCGGCGCCGACCCGGGACCGGCGTGCTACGGGCGGGGCGGCCTCGACGCCACGGTCACCGACGCCGACCTCGTCGCCGGGCGGATCAGGGCCGACGCGGCCTTCGGAGGGCTGCGGCTCGACGCCGGCGCCGCGGCCGGGGCGCTCGATCATGCCGGCGTGACCGCCGACGGCGTGATCGCCGTGGTCGACGCCAGCATGGAACGAGCGCTGCGCGCCGTGTCGGTCGAGCGGGGTGTCGACCCCCGGCGGCTCGCGCTGGTGGCCTTTGGCGGCGCTGGGCCGCTGCACGCATGTGCGCTCGCCGAGGCACTTGGCGTGCCCGCGGTGATCGTGCCCGCCCGGGCCGGTGTGTTGTCGGCGGTCGGACTGCTGACCGCTCCCCGGCGTCGAGACGTGGTGCGGTCGTGGCCGACGCCGCAGGACCACGCCGGCCTGGCGGAGACGCTGGCGATGCTGGGCAAGGAGGCCGCTGCGCTGGTGGGTTCGGCCGCCGGCGAAGCCGCAGCGCTCGCGGTCGAGACGGCGGTGGACTGCCGCTACCGCGGCCAGAGCCACGAGCTGACCGTGCCGGCCGTCGAAGCGTTCCACGAAGAGCACCGCCGCCGCAACGGCTACGCCCGCCCGGACCAGCCGGTCGAGGTGGTGGCGCTCCGGGCCGTGGCGACGCGTCCGCCCACGGTCACCGCCGACGACCTGTCCGCCCCTCCCCGGCTCGAGGGCCAGGTGAGAGGTCCGGCGGTGATCGCCGAGGCGGACTGCACGATCTGGGTGGCGAATGGCTGGACGGCGCGGCCCGGCGCGGGTGGGGCGCTGCTCATGCATCGCGAGCTCCCGACGTGAGTGGTACGTCGTGGGCCGTCAGACGGCGAGCGCGACGCCGCCGAGGCACAGCGACGTCATCGTGAACAGCGCGCCGACCAGCCCCAGCGCCAGCGTGCGGGTTTGCTTGCGCAGGGCCCTCTCGAATCGGGCCTGGGATTCGTGGAACCGGGCGTCCATGCGACTCTCGAGGTCGGTGAACCGACCGTCGACGCCCGCCAGTTGCGCGTCGACCCCGGTGAATCGGGCATCGACCCGAGCGAAACGGGCATCCATGCGGGCCTCGAGGCGCTCTTCGAGCTGTCGGAGGTCGTTCTTCGTGGGGACGTCGGCCCAACCGATCCCTGGCAGCATGCTCATCAACGTGTCTGCCCGCGCGGTACCGAGCAGCTCCTCCAGGCCACGGTACAGGTCGTGGCGCATACGTTCATCGATCACAGGCACGATCGTCCTCCTCGTGTGGGCCCCGTCGCGGGGTGTCGCACTTGGGAGAGGACGACGGTCGCCCGTCCTCGACGGCGTTGGCGAGACAGTACTCGGCCCCTGTGACAATCAAGGTCCCCGGGGCGCGATCGGGGCGATCGAATGAGCCTCGGCCCCGCCGAGCTTCAGGTGCTGATCTCGCACCTGACCGGCATCGCCGAGGAGATGGGCGCGGTGCTGCGCCGGGCGGCCTTCAGCCCCAACATCAAGGAGCGGGCCGACTGCTCGGCGGCGCTGTTCACGCCGTCCGGCGAGCTGCTGGTGCAGGCCGAGCACATCCCCGTCCACCTGGGCTCGATGCCCGCGAGCGTCGCCGCCGCGATCGAGGCGTTCGGGGGCGTCCTGGGCGCCGGGGACCAGGTGGTGCTCAACGATCCCTTCGCCGGCGGAACCCACCTCAATGACATCACCCTGGTGGCGCCGTGCGTTACCAACGGCGAGCTGGTCGGGTGGGCCGCGAACCGTGCCCACCACGCCGATGTGGGCGGCTCGGCGCCCGGGTCGATCCCGGCGGACGCCACGGAGATCCACCAGGAGGGGCTGCGGATCCCGCCCACCCGGCTCGACGAAGGTGTCCGGCGGTTGCTGTTGGCCAACTCGCGCACGCCGACCGAGCGCATCGGTGACCTCGACGCTCAAGTCGGTGCCAATGTGGTCGGCGTCGAGCGCCTCGCGGAGATGGCCCGCGGGGCTGCACCGTTGGCCGAGGTGGTCGACTACGGCGAGCGTCGCATGCGCTCGGCACTGGCCGACCTGCCGGACGGGACCTGGCGGGCGGACGACGTGGTGGACTCGACCGGGGCCGCGCCGGCGCAACAACGTCCGGCCCGCATCGCAGTGGCGGTCGCGGTCACCGGCGACCAGGTGGTGTTCGACTTCACCGGTACCGACCCGCAGGCGCGCGGCAACGTCAACGCGGTGGAGGCGGTGACCGTCTCGGCGGTGGCGTACGCGCTGCGGGCCGCGGTCGATCCGTCCATTCCCGCCAACGGCGGCGCGCTACGCCCGGTCCGCGTGGTGGCGCCGGCCGGCACGATCGTCGCCGCGCGACCACCCGCGGCCGTGGGCGCCGGCAACGTAGAGGTGAGCCAGCGCGTCGCCGACGTCTGCCTGCGGGCGCTCGCCGAGCCGTGCAAGGCGCGCGTGCCCGCCGCCGGACAGGGCACGATGAACAACCTGCTGGTCGGCGGCGACGGGTGGGTCTACTACGAGACGGTGGCCGGCGGTCAGGGCGGACGCCCCGGCGCGCCAGGCATGAGCGGCGTGCACACGGGGATGACCAACACGAAAAATACGCCGATCGAGGCGCTGGAGCGCACCTTCCCGTTGCGGGTTCTGCGCTACAAGCTGCGGCGAGGAAGCGGTGGCCGCGGGCGGGCTCCGGGCGGGGAGGGCATCGAGCGTGACCTCCAGGTGCTGGAGGACTGCACGGTGTCGCTGATCACCGAGCGGCGGGTGTCCCGGCCGTGGGGCCTGTGGGGCGGGGAGCCGGGGGCGCGGGGTGAGAACTGGCTCCTGCCCCAAGGTGACGAGGACCGGGCTGAGAGGTTGCCTGACAAGTGCACGGTGCGCTTGAAGGCCGGTGACGTCGTGCGGATGCTGACGCCTGGCGGCGGGGGCTGGGGTCGAGCGCCCACGGGCTCCTAGTGCGGCCGCGGTGACGCGTTGTCGGGTTGGACGTCACCCCGACGCTGATCGGTGAGCGCGTGGAGGACCACGACCCGGAGGCCTGACCTCGAGCTCGATCGCATCCCCTTCGCCACCCCCCGGCTTCGTGGTGGTGTCGGGCGTGGCGTGTCTGCCTCGGTTGTTCGCCTGACGCGCTGACCCGCCGCGGCGACTGACGGGCGCCGTCTGCCGGGCGCTCCCATCCACCCGGGGGCGTCGCCCTGAGTGGCTCGTACAGCTTGCGGGCCGGGTCGAGCAGCGGGGAGCCGAGTGGCGTGCGCTTGTGAGCGGAGGCCGTGCCGCAGCAAGGGTCGATCCGAGACTGTCTGCCGCGTCCACGGCAGCTCACCAGCCGAACTGAAACCCGTCTCTTTGGCTTACCGCCGGCCCCCAGCGCTTACCCCCGTCTGGGGGCTGGTGGCACCCCGGCTGAGGCCTGGCGGGTGCGCTCCCGCCCGAACACTCACTAGCGTCGCCAGAACACGTCCTGAGGACCTTCGGCGACCGCGGAGTGGTGTGATGGGGGGCCAAAGCGTTGGGGTGGCTCGTCACGACCTGACAGGGTGACGATCCAGCTCGCCAGCGCGGTGGTGAGCGGCACTGAGGCCACCAGACCGATTGACCCGACCAGGGTCTGGACGATCTCGACGGCCAGGGTCTCGGTGGTGAGCACCTCCCCCACCGCCAGGCCCGACTGGGTGAACAGCAGCAGGGTCGGCAGCGCGGCCGCCGTGTATGCGAGCACGAGGGTGTTGACGGTCGACGCGATGTGGTCCCGGCCGATGCGGATCCCGGCCGAGTAGAGCTGGTGGGCGCCGGCGCTGGAGTCGCTGTCGTGGAGCTCCCAGACGGCGGATGTCTGGGTGATGGTCACGTCGTCGAGGACTCCTAGGGCGCCGATGATCGTGGCGGCGAGCAGCAGGCCACGAAAGTCGAGCTCGGGGGCGAACGCCAACAGGTTGAGCGATTCGTCCGATGCCAGGCCGCTGAGGTGGGCGGCGGCCCCGAAGGCGGCACCCAGGGCGGCGGTCAACAGCAGGCTCGCAATCGTGCCCAAGAGGGCCACGGTGGTGCGGTCGCTGACGCCGTGGGCGAGGTAGATGGTGCTGACGGCGATGAAGATTGCGCCGGTGAGGGCCACGCCGACCGGCGAGGCACCCCGTAGCAACGCCGGGAACACGAAGGCGAGCAGCACGCCCACGGTGATGCCGATGCCGGCCAGCGCCAACAAGCCTCTCAGCCGGCCCAACACCACTACCGCCACTCCGAAGACGACGGCCAGGATCACCAGCGGCAGCCGTCGCTGGACATCCGCGAACGAGTAGCGGGCGGCGGCATCCACCTCGGGGCCAGCGTCGTTGAGCACGATGTCGTCACCCACCGCCAACTCCGCCACCGAGGTCCTCGTGGCAACGTCGGCTTCCAAGGTCGCGAACGTCCCCTCGTCCGGCCCCTCGGAGATGCGGGCGCTCACGCTGTTGCACTCAGCACCCGGGTCGAAGCTGCACGGCCCGATCTCGGCCGCTGTGACGGTGGCGTTGATCCGATCGCCGTAGCCCAAGACTTCCCGATCCACGGCAGGATCGCCGCGGGGCCACCAGACGGCGATTCCCACCAGCGCCCCGACGACCAGCACGGCCACGACACCGCCCATGGCCCGACGGACGGCGGGCGCATCCAGCTCCCGGCGCTCCAGATCTTCGTCGTGGTGGTGATGCCGGTGTGCCATCCGCGGAGTCTCTGCCCTCACAGCCGGCGGCGCCAGCTAGTCATGTCAAGCGGTAGTGCACGTCGGGCCCGGATGCGACGAAGCCTCCGCTGACAGCACTCGCGGCGGGGGCCGCCACTGGACCAGGGGTAAGTTCTCCGGACCTCAGGCCACGGCACCGCAAGTGCACGGGCCCGCGACAGTGTGCAGTGGGGCTATTGGGCAGCTGACCGAGGGGCGCGCCGGCCCGAACCGCCCGTCCAGCGCCCAGGTCCACCAATCCCACGGTGGCGCGGTCGGACTGGGAGGGGACGGAGGGGTGGCCCCTGCGTGACGCGCTAGGTCAGAACCTTTGTTCGTCGGGAGCGAAGTCGCTCCAGGGGTCCCGGTCTCGTGCTCGCTGCTCGCGCCATGACAGCCGTGCCGGCGCCTCCAGCGCGGGCGGCTCCTCCTGCTGCGGGCCGTGGTGGTGGCCGGCGTGGCTGTCGGCTTCGTCGACACCGAGTACGGCGGCGGCCAGAGCGGTGGTGATGGGCACGGACAGGACAAGGCCGATCGAACCGACGAGCATGCGAACGACCTCGACGGCGATGACCTCCCCGGTGAGCAGGCGGCCGATGGGCTGGGAACCCTGGGAGAAGAACAGGAGCAGGGGCAGGGAAGCGCCTGCGTAGGCCAGGATCAGTGTGTTGACCGTGGATGCCACGTGGTCGCGACCGACCCGGGTGGCTTCCCGGTAGAGCCGAACGGTCGATAGTCCCGGGTTGGCGCGGCGCAGGGCTCCCACGGTGGAGACCTGGCTGACTGTGACGTCGTCGAGTACGCCGAGGGCGCCGACCACGATCCCGGCCACGAGCAGGCCCCGGAGGTCCAGGGCCGCGGCGGTGACGCGCAGCGTCTGGGCGTTCTCGTCGGTGAGGCCGTTTAGGGAGGTGGCCCCGGCGGCGAGGAAGGCGAGCACGGTGGTGATGACCAGGCTGACGATCGTGCCGGCCAGGGCCACCGTGGACGCCCTGGAGAGGCCGTGCGCGAGGTAGATGGCGACGAATGCCACAGCCACCGTGCCGGCCAGGGCCACGAGCAGCGCCGGTTCGTCCCGTAGCAGCGCCGGGACTACGAATGCCACGAGGATCAGCCCGCTGGCCACCAAGCCGAGCAGAGCCCGTGCACCCTGCCAGCGGCCGAACGCCACGACGACGACCACGAAGCCCGCCACGAGCCACATGAGCGGCGCTTGGCGTTGGAAGTCGGAAAACGAGTAGCGGTATTCGGGCGGGCTCGTGGCGACGTCGAGCAGGACCACCTTGTCGCCGTCGTGGATCGGTGGGACCTCGGTCTGGGTGGCGCGTACCTGGAAGGTGATGTCGTCGCCGCTGTCGTCACCCGACGTGAGGTGGGCCTCGACCAGCAGGCATTGGCCGGGCGCGCCGATCTCCGGGTCGTCGCACATGCCGTCCTTGATGGCGGTGACCGTGGCGTCGACGTAGGTGTTGGGTTGCACCCCGAGGTCGGGGGCATCACCTCGCGGCCACAGAGCCACCAGGCCGAGCAGGGCCAACGCGCCCGCCACTACGACGCCCAGCGTGGTCCAGCGGACTGCGAGACGCTGCTCGCTGCTCACACCAGCACCTCCCCAGACGGTGCGCACCGGTAACACGCTACGCGAGGGCGCGTCGCCGGGATCGTCGCCCCCTTACCAGCTGTGGGTTCAGGCCGGGTTGCTGGCAGGTCGGCTCGCAGGCGTCCGGCCCAGTGCCACTGCAATGACCGGGTCCGGGTCGAGGAGAGCTGACGTCTTGATCTCTCGATCCCGAACAGGCCAGCGCAAGAACACGCAGGTCAGGTGAAGTCAACGGGGCACCGACCGAGGCACCCCGGAGCGGATGCACGGATTGGGCGTTGGCAGACGCGGCCGGCCAGCGGTCCGGATCGGGCGAGTCGGTATCGGAGGCGCGCCTGGCCACCACCGGCGGCCGGCTCGTCATGCTGGCGCGGCGAGGCGCCGACGAGTGTGTCAGCGGCAGTTTTGACGCCTCCCTCTATCGGCGGCCGCCCACGAGCCGGCGCTGACTGGGGCGGATTGGTTTTGACAGTCGTTCCCATTCGCATAATGATGCGTCGCATGCTCGGTTGGAAACCTGTGCGCGGTGCAACCGTCGCCGCGTTGGTCCTGATCGTCCTCGCCTCGTGCGGCGACGACGACTCGGACGCTGCGTCGGGTCAGACATCCTCCGATGTGATCTCGATCGAGGCGTCCTTCTATCCCCTTCAGTGGATGGCCCAGCAAGTCGGTGGTGACCAGGTGGACGTAACAAGCCTCACGAAGCCCGGGGCCGAGCCGCACGATCTCGAGCTGACGCCGCGCGACGTTGCAGATATCGCCGACGCCGACGTGGTCGTCTACCTCGCTGGTTTCCAGCCCGCCGTCGACGATGCCGTCGAGCAGGTCGACGAGACGAGGGTCTACGACGCCGCTCCGGCGGCCGAGCTTGACCTCACCTACACACCGATCGAGGAGGGGGAGGAGGCCTCCGACGAGGCTGGCTCGACCGATCCGCACTTCTGGCTCGACCCCACTCGCTTGGCGGCCGTCGCAGACGACTTTGCGTCCTATTTGGGTGATGTGGACCCCGACAACGCCGACACTTACCGCGACAACGCGGCAACCCTCGGCGAGGAGCTCGCGTCGCTCGACGGCCAGTTCAACACCGGGCTCAGGTCGTGCGCCAGCAAGGATCTGGTCACCAGCCATAACGCGTTCGGCTACCTGGCCCGACGGTATGGCCTGAACCAGGTGGGCATCACCGGGGTCACCCCGGAGGAGGAGCCCTCGCCCGAGGAGCTGGCCTCGGTCACCGACTTCGTCAAGGACAACGATGTTCGTACTATTTACTTTGAGACGCTGGTGAACCCTGCTATCGCCGAGTCCATCGCCGGCGAGAGCGGGGCGCGTACCGATGTGCTCGATCCCATTGAGGGGCTCAACGACGAGTCCCAGGGCAACGACTACTTCGAAGTGATGCGTGCCAACCTCTCCAACATCGAGAAGGGGCAACCCTGCCCCTGACGTCGCCCTCGCGAGGAGAGGTCCTGTGCTTGCGGGACGTGTCGATCGGCTATGACGGTCGACCCGTCGTCAGGCGGGTCGACCTCGCGGTCGATCGTGGCGAGGTGGTGGCGGTGCTGGGGCCGAACGGATCGGGCAAGAGCACGCTGGTGCGCGGGGTGCTCGGGCTGGCCCACGTGCTCGCTGGCACCATCGAAGTGTTCGGCGAGCCCGCCGACCAGCTCCGCCACCGGTGGCGGCTGGGATACGTGCCCCAACGGCACATCGTCGCCTCGGGCGTACCGGCCACGGTCCAGGAGGTGGTCGCGTCCGGTCGGCTGCCCCGCATCCGGCCGTGGCGCCGCGCCAGTGGCGTGGATCGCGAGCGAGTGCGCGAGGCCGTTGCCACGGTCGGCCTGGCCGGCCGAGAGCGCCATCCGGTAGCCAAGCTCTCGGGTGGCCAGCAGCGACGGGTGCTCATCGCCCGTGCCCTGGCGGGTGACCCTGACATGCTGATCCTCGACGAGCCCACGGCGGGCGTCGACACCGCCAACCAGCAGATTCTTGCGCGCACTCTGTCCCGGCTCGTGGCCGCCGGGGCGACGATCGTGCTGGTGACTCACGAGCTGGGCCCCACCGCCGGGATCGTCTCCCGTACCGTGGTCATGCGCGACGGGACGATCGCCTACGACGGCCCGCCCCGCTCGACGGACCTGGTCGGCCACGGGACCGATCACCACCACCTAGCCGGCGAACCGTCGAGCGCCGACCGGTTCGGTCTGACCGGCTGACGACGTCGACCTGTGAGGACATGGCATGGAAATCCTGCAATACGAGTTCATGCGGCGGGCGCTAATCGCCGCCGTGCTCGTCGGGCTCACCGCGCCCACGGTCGGCGTGCACCTCGTGCAGCGTCGCCTGTCCCTGATCGGCGACGGGCTCGGGCACGTCGCGCTTGCTGGGGTCGCAATCGGTGTGCTGACGAGTAGTGCCCCCGTGGTCACCGCGCTCGTCTGCGCCCTCGCCGGCGCACTGAGCATCGAACTCATCCGCGCCCGCGGGAAAACGAGCGGTGATGTGGCCCTCGCCATCCTCTTCTACGGCGGCATCGCCGGCGGGGTGGTCATCATCTCCCAGGCACCCGGCGGCACACCCGGGAATCTGAACGCCTACCTGTTCGGCGCCATCACGACCACCACCACGGGCGACCTGGCCGTGTTCGCTGTCCTGGCCGCCTTCGTTCTGACCGTCACACTCGGGCTCGGCCGCTACCTGTTCGCGGTCAGCAATGACGAGGAGTACGCCGCCGCCGCGGGCCTGCCCGTGCTCGCCATCAACATCCTGCTGGCGGTGGTTACCGCGATCACGGTGGTCGTGTCGATGAGGGTCGTCGGGCTGTTGCTGATCAGCGCCCTGATGATCGTGCCGGTCGCCACCGCACAGCTTGTCGCCCGCAGCTTCCGGGCCACGACGGTGCTGGCAGTCGCCGTCGGCGTCGCCGTCGCCGTAGCCGGCGTCTCGATATCCTTCTACACCGACACGCCCTCGGGTGGGACGATCGTCCTCTTCGCCATCGGTGTGTTCCTCGTCGTCGCCGTCGGCACTGCGGTCCGACCGCCACGCCCAGGCGCACCGCCGGCCCTGGATGAAGATTCGGCAGTCGACGCTGGGCGAAGCATTCCCACTGGTTCTCAGTCCTAGTATGTGGGAGCTATGCTGCGGCCGTGAGTGATGAGCTCCACGAGACGGTATTCGCGAGATTGCGGGCGGCGGGCCAGCGTTACACCAGGAACCGGCGATCGCTCGTCGAGGTGCTCGAAGCGGCCGATCGCCCGCTCACGATCGCCGAGACCCTGCGGCGCCGCTCCCTCCCGCAGAGCTCGGCCTACCGCAACCTCGCCGTGCTCGAGCAGGCCAAGGTCGTACACCGGATCACCGGTACCGATGAGTTCGCCCGCTACGAGCTGGCCGAGGATCTCACCGACCACCACCACCACCATTTGATCTGCGCGTCCTGCGGCGCGGTCAGCGACTTCACCCTGCCGTCTTCGTTGGAGCGCACACTCGAGGCAATCATGGCCAAGGTTGCCAGGAACACCAGATTCCGACCCGAGCGCCATCGCCTCGACTTCATCGGCACCTGCGACCGGTGCGCCTAACCCCAAAGTCAGGAGCGACGTGGGAGCCGACGGCCCAGCCCCACGGTCGAGTTCTTGGCGGGTCCGGCGTCGCATCGAGGTTGTCGCGTGTCGCGGTGAGGTCGACGCGCAGGCTGGGCGGGCCGCGCCGGTCGAGTGCTGCCAGCTCCGCGCCGAGCCGTGCCCCTTTGCTGCGGGGTCTGCGGGCAGCACTGCAAAAGTCGGGTCGATGCCCGGTTGCGCGGGGCAGCTAATCAATTGCTGGTTGCACTCGACGGACCAGTCGTGGTGATGTTCTCGATAGCTTGGTCGAGGTTGTCGGTGACTGCGCGCACGATGTTGGGGCCGCGGGTACGGGGCATGGCGACGTAGCGAGTTCGCGGCCACCGCCGTCGGCGATAGCGCGGCTGGAGTCCAACCAAGCAACCGCGCGCGTCGCCTCCTTGGGGCACTTGCTCCAGTGGCGACGGATCACCGAACGGCTGGTCGATGCCTCCCAGACACCCGTGGACGCCAGCGTGTCGTTGTGTGTGTGTGCCGGTCGGGCTAGCAAGGAGGTGACAAGTGGCGTCGCGTCGGGAATGGTTTTCGTGATGCCACCGGAGGGGGGTCCCCGCATGTTTCGCTCCTGTCAACGCGCCGTGGTCGCGGTCGCGGCCGCGCTGTTCCTGTTTGCCGGTCCGGTGGGGGCCGGGCCTGGGACCCTGGGGCCGCTGGACAAGGTCTCGGGCACCAGTCCGCTAGCGGGGTGCACCGCCGATGACGTCGCAGCGCAGAGCGGCGACAACTTCCTGAACAGCGAGGTCGAGCCGTGGATCGCCTCGAGCAGTGTCGACCGCAGCGGGGATGGTGTCCCAGATCTCATCGCTGGTTACCAGCAGGATCGCTGGTCGAACGGCGGTGCCCGAGGCGTCTTCGCCAGTGTTCTGCACGGTGGCGTCTGGCACCAGGTCGGTATCCCCGGGGTGTCGACGTGCCTGGGCGGCACGGAGCTGCGCGCCACCGACCCGTGGGTCACGATCTCCCCGGACGGGACGGCGTACTTCATGACACTGTCGATCGGGGACCCGGACGTGGACCCAACCTCGGTGCTGTATGTGAACCGATCCACGGATGGCGGTCTCACCTGGGGCCCGCCGATCGAGCTGATCCGAGACGCCACACCGTTCCTGTTCAACGACAAGAACTCGATGACTGCCGACCCGTTCGACTCGCGGTTCGTCTACGCGATCTGGGACCGCAGCCGCTTCCCCAGCGACGTCCGCGAGTTCCACTCCCTGGCCGGGTTCCCCGCTTCGTTACGCAGTGATGCGACGTTCACCCGGACCACCGACGGCGGTGCCACCTGGGAGCCGGCGCGGCCCATCTTCCAGCCCAACGCCAACCAGTTCGGGATCGGGCACCAGATCGTCGTGTTGTCCGACGGCAGCCTGGTGGACGGGTTCATGCTCTTCCACGGTTCCGGGAGGAACAAGAAGGGCCAGGAGATCGCGGTGATGATCTCTCGGGACCGCGGCGAGACCTGGACCGAGCCGATTCGGGTAGCGAAGGCGCTGCCCGGTTTCGTGAGCGACCCCGACGACGGTTTCCCGCTGCGTACGGGTGACATCATCCCGGAGATCGCCGCCGGCCCCAACGGGTCGGTCTACATGGTTTGGCAGGAGGCGACGCTCGCACCGTCGGGGTCGGCGATCGCCTTCTCGAAGTCGTTGGACGGCGGCCTCACCTGGTCCGAGCCGGTGCGTGTCAACACCCGTCCGGACGTGCAGGCGTTCACTCCGTCGATCGAGGTGCTTCCCGACGGGACCATCGCCGTCACGCACTACGACCTGCGCAACAACACCCCAGACCCGGCGACGCTGCCCACGGACTACTGGTTCTTGCACTCGCACGATGGCGGCCTCACGTGGACTGAGACCCGCGTGACGCCGACGTCGTTCGATCACGAGCTGGCACCCATCGCCCGCGGGTACTTCCTGGGCGACTACATGGGTCTGGCGGTGCGCAGCGGAGGGTTCATGGCGGCGTTCACGCAAACGGAGGCGACCGACCCGGCAAGCATCTTCGTACGACGACTCATCCCGTAGACATCGAGATCGTCGAGATTCGACCTGTGGGGGGCGGAGGTTCCCCTCCGCCCCAGGGCGAGGACCGGTACGCCGCGGGCCATACGGCGTCGGCGAGCCGGACCGAGCGCTCGAGGCAATGCCGAGCGGTCCCACCGGCCGGTGGTATTCCCGCCGGGCGGAGCACTCATGCCGGGCTGATGGCACCTCTGGAGCGGAGTTCCCGCTGCGGGTGCTGGGGTATCGGCTGCGTCGGGGGAGCGGCGGTGCCGGTCGGGCGCCCGGTGGCGACGGCATCGAGCGCGACCTCCAGGTCCTGGAGGGCTGCACCGCGTCGCTGATCACCGAGCGCCGGGTGTCCCGGCCGTGGGGCCTGTGGGGCGGCGAACCCGGCGCGCCGGGGGAGAACTGGTTGCTCGCCGGCGGTGACGAGGCGGCGGCCGAGCGCGTGCCCGACAAGTGCACGATCCGTCTGCGCGCCGGCGACGTCCTCCGCATGTACACCCCCGGGGGCGGCGGGTGGGGTCCGCCGGCAACCGCGAGGTCCGAGGACTGACCACCGACGGGGCGCCTTCGCTGCCCGGCTCGTCAGGCGGACAGCGC
Organism: Actinomycetota bacterium; assembly: GCA_046726215.1. GTDB lineage: Bacteria > Actinomycetota > Acidimicrobiia > Acidimicrobiales > VFJN01 > DASQUK01. The sequence goes on from JBKPAA010000015.1 coordinate 125,315, forward strand.
CGCGGCTGCGTGGGTGAGCTTGTCGGCGCCGTTCTCGGTGAGTTGCCCCACGATCCCGACGAAATTCGGGTGCTCGAGCCCCGAGACGAGGAACGTCCACCGGTACTAGCGCTGCTGGTGGGTGCAGATCTCGTCCCGCTGGGCGTCGCTGAACCCTCCGGCCGGTGGCTGCCTGGAGTGCGTCGATGTCGAGCTCGGCCTGCTGAGCCAGGAGCCCGTCGACGGCGCCGCCC
>JBKPAA010000016.1:0-34323 GCA_046726215.1 Actinomycetota bacterium
TGCCGATCCGCTGGCGGCTGCAGCTCGACGCAGTGGGCGCAGACGCGCCATCCGACGGCGACGATCGCTGGGCGGTGCCCGCCTCGCCGGAGCCCGGCGACCTCTGGGGCGGGGGCGTCCCCAGCATCGAAGATCGGGCCGACTCGGTGCGAGTGGCGGTGGAGACGCTCTCGCTGATCCGGCGCCTGCCACCACTGCCCAAGCTCGAACCCGGTCCCGGCGAAGCGCCCCCTCGGCGTGCGCGGGGCCGGCCCACCGGCTCGGCCGGCAGCGTGGATCCTCGCATCGTGCACCGGGTGACGGCGTTGTTGGCCAAGGCCGAGTCGACCACCTATCCCGACGAGGCCGAGGCGTTGACCGCCAAGGCGCAGCAGCTGATGACGCGTCACGCCATCGACGAGGCGGCCGTGGAGGTCGAGCGAGGCTGCGGCGCCCGGGTGTCGGGCCGCCGCGTGGGCATCGACGACCCCTATGCCCGGGCCCGCGTCACGCTGCTCAGCGAGGTGGCGCGTGCCAACCGCTGCCGGGCGGTGTGGTCGCGCGGCTTCGGCTTTACCACCGTTTTCGGCGACGAGGGCGACATCGACGCCGTCGAGGTGCTGTACACGTCGCTGCTCGTCCAGGCGACCCGGGCGATGGTGGCCGCCCGCCCGCCCGGCTCGACCGGCGGTGGGCGCGACGCGCCCTCGGGGTCGGCCACCCGATCGTTCCGCCAGTCGTTCCTGGTCGCGTACGCCCATCGCATCGGCGACCGGCTCCGGCACGTCGCCGAGGCCGCGGCCGCCGAGGCCGACGCCGAGCACGGCGCCGGCGAGGGCGTCGGCTCGCTGCTGCCGATACTCGCCCGCCGGGCCGACGCCGCCGAGGCGGCTGCGGCCGCCGCCTTCCCCAATCTCAAGACCTTCTCCACCGCGGGCCGCAACGCCGAGGGCTGGGCGGCGGGCCGGCTAGCCGCCGACCGCGCCCAGCTCGGGGTCGAGGGCGCCCTCGGCGACCGGCGACCGGGTCCCAAGCCGTCGCTGGGGGCGGCATGAACCGCCCTGCGCACCACCCGAGGTCCGACGCGGCCCGTCCGGCGGGACGGTCAGCCCGAGGCAATGCGGTCCGCCGGACGGAGCTGGAGGCAATGCGGTCCGCCGGACGGAGCTGGAGGCAATGCGGTCCGCCGGACGGAGCCCGAGGCAATGCGGTCCGCCGGACGGAGCCCGAGGCAATGGGGTCCGGGGGCCGGACCTCGAGGCAATGCGGTCCGCCGGACGGAGCCCGAGGCAATGGGGTCCGGGGGCCGGCCCGGGATGCCTCGAGAATGTCGGGCCGGTCCGTATTGCCTCGGGCCCCGCGGCAGCCCGGCACCACGTTCCGGCTCGGTGATCAGTCCCGGGCGGCGGCCACCTCCTGAGCCCAGGGATAGTCGGGCTTGCCGCTGGGCGAGCGCTGCACCTCGGGCACCAGGTGGAGTTCACGGGGCACCTTGTAGCCGGCGATCCTGGCGCGGCAGTGTTCCTGTACCGAGTCCAACGACGGTGCCGTTCCCGCCCGCGGTTGCACGACCGCCACCACCCGTTGGCCCCAACGGTCGTCGGGCACGCCCACCACCAGCGCGTCGTACACGGCCGGGTGTGACTTGACGGCCGCCTCGACTTCCTCGGGAAAGATCTTCTCGCCACCCGAGTTGATCGATTGGGAACCGCGCCCCAGGAGGGTCACCGAGCCGTCCGCCTCGACCTTGGCCAGGTCGCCGGGGATCACATACCGGGTGCCGTCGATCTCGACGAACGTCTGGGCCGTCTTGACGGGATCCCCCAGGTACCCGAGCGGGATGTAGCCGCTCCGAGCCACCCGACCGATGGTGCCCGAGCCGGGCTCGACGGGCCGCAGGTCGTCGTCCAGCACCACCGTGCCCGTCACGGGGGTGACGGTGGGCCCGCCCTGCATGGCGGTCCTGCCGGGCTCCACCACCACGATCCCGTTGGCCCCTCCCTCCGAGGAGCCGATGGCATCGGTCATCACGAGGTTGGGGAACCGGTCCAGGAACTGGTCCTTCACCGAGGGCGAGAACACGGCTGCGGTCGACGACAGCGACAGGATCGACGACAGGTCGCGGTTCTTGCTGGGCTCGTCGTCGAGCGCCTCGATCAGCGGCCGGCCCATGGCATCGCCGGTGATCATGATCGCGTTCACTCTCTCGGCCTCGACCAGCCGCCAGACCTGGTAGGGATCGAAGTGCGGCACGAGAACCACCTTGTGCCCCACGAAGCTCTGTCCCATCACCGCCCACTGGGTGGCGCCGTGCATCAGGGGGGCGATGGGCAGGAACGTGATCTGGAAGCCCAGGGCCTTGCCTCGCTCCACGAGGTCCTGGGGTGCCTCCGCCTGGTCCCCCGTGAGCAGGTCGATCCCGCCCCCCAGCGCGAACAGCACGTCGGCATGGCGCCAGACCACGCCCTTGGGCATCCCGGTGGTGCCGCCCGTGTACAGGATGTAGCGGTCGTCGCCCGACCGCGGGCCGAAGTCACGTGCGGGTGACTGTGACGCCAGGGCGTCGTCGAAGTCGGCGCCGATGGCCAGCCGGTGGGTCAGTTCCGGCAGGCTGCCGAGCACGCCGTCGACCCGGTCGGCGAACGCCGCGTCGTGCACGAGCGCCCTGAGGTGGGCGTTGCCGAACAGGTAGGCGAGCTCGTCCTCGACGTACCGGTAGTTGATATTGATCCACACCGCCCGCAGCTTGAACACGGCCCACAGCGTCTCGATCCACTCCACCGAGTTGACGCCGTAGATCCCGACGTGGTCGCCCGGCCCGACGCCCTGGGCGGCCAGGTGGTGCGCCAGCTGGTTGGCCCGGGCCTCCATCTCGGCATAGGTGCGACGTTGGTCGCCGGCCACCAGGTACTCGCGGTCGCCGAAGTGGTCGACGGCGTGCTCGAACAGATCGGCCAGGTTGAATTCCAAACGTTGCCCTCCGACGCCAGCGGCGTGCCGTTGGTAGAACACGTTACAGTTCGGTCCGAGCCCGGCCGGCGCTCAGCGGGGCGGCGGTCGTGGGGCCGGTGCGTCAGCCTCGCCAGGTGTGGTGGCGGATGAACTCGTAGACGCCGGTGAAGTCGGACCGGGCCTTGCCCGGCAGCTCCGAGACTCCGCCCAGCAGCCGTGCGCCCCACACGATCTCGGCGTTGTGTTCGACGACCAGCGCCGAGTGCAACGCGTCCTCCACCGACTTGCCGATCGTGACCAGGCCGTGGTTCGCCATCAGCGCCGCCGAGCGGTCGCCCAGCGCCGCCGCCACCACGACCCCCAGCTCGTCGCTGCCCGACGGGTGGTATTCGCACACCGGGACGTCGCCGCCGATGTACACGACGAACTCGTCGATAGCCGCCGGGATCGGCTGGTGGGCGACGGCGAACATCGAGGCGTGCTTGGCGTGACAGTGGACGACCGCACCCGCCTCGGGATGTGCGGCCAGCGCCGCTAGGTGGACGCCCTTCTCGGACGTGGGTGACCTCTCCCCGGCGACCACCGCACCGTCGAGGTCGACGACCACCAGATCCTCGAGTTCCATGACCTCGTAATCGAGGGACGAGGGCGTGACCACGACCGTTCCGTCCTCGACCCGCCCCGAAACGTTGCCGGCGGTGCCCTCGACGATGCCCCGGCGGTACATCGACTTGGCCGCCGCCAGGACGGCGTCCTTCACCTCGGCCAGCGGGCGGCCGTTGGGCTTGCCGTTGTCGTGGCTCATAGCTGTGAACCCTTCACGTGAGCACCTCCGGGTTGGCGCAGTGCAGGGGACGCTCGCCCCGCAACACCCGCCCGATGTCTTCCGCGATCATCAAGGTGTGGTTGACCTCGGTGTCGTAGGTCGCGCCGCCGATGTGCGGCGTCAGCACCACGGTGTCGAGCCGCGTCACGGGGTGGTCGACCGGAAGCTGTTCGCCTTCGAAGTGATCGAGGCCGGCGCCGCCGAGGTGCCCCGACCGAAGCGAGTCGGTGAGCGCGTCGAGGTCGTGGAGCGCCGCACGCGCGGTGTTGAGGTACACCGAACCCCGCGCCATGGCCGCGAACCGCTCGGCGCCCATCATCCCCACGGTCTCGGGCGTGACCGTCGCGTGCATGGACACCACGTCGGCGTCGGCCAGCAGCTTGTCCAGCGAGTCGTGCGTGGCCTCGGGTGAGTACGGGTCGAAGGCGATGACCTGCATCCCGAGCGCCTCGAGCCGCCAGCGCACCGCCCGGCCGACGGCACCCAGCCCCACCAGCCCCGCGGTTCGCCCCGCGAGCTGCCAGGCGCGGAAGCGCTGGTAGGGGATGCTGCCGTCCCGGAACACCTGGCCCGTCCGCACGTCACGGTCGGCGGTCAGCACCCGGCGGGTGACGGCCAGCAGCAGCCCCAGCGTCAGCTCGGCGACGGCGTCGGCGTTGCGACCGGGCGTGTGCAGCACGGGAATCCCCCGGGCGGTGGCGCCGGCGATGTCGACGTTCGTGGGATCCCCGCGCGTGGAGCCGATCACCCGTAGGGGTCGATCGAGAACCGGGCCGCTCACGAAGTCGGCCTCGCACACCAGCACCGTCGCCCCCAGGGCGTCCACCCGCTCGGCCAGCGCGGCACCGTCCCAGATCCGCAGCGGGCGCTGGTCGATCCAGGGGTCGTAGCTGACCTCGCACAGCTCACCCAGGGTGTCGAGCCCCGGCCCCCGGCAGGCGGCCGTCACGAGCGCCACCGGACGGTCGCCGCCCCGGCCGCCACCGGCCACACCTGCGTTGCCCGCCGCGGCGCCGCCCTGCCCCGAATCTGACATGCGCGTCACAGTAGAGGAGCGGGCCACGCTCCTGCGGGCTAAGGTCGAACCTGACGTTGGCGTCAGTCAGGGGAGCGACCGTGGACGAATCGCACCAGTCAGTAGGACTTGCCGACGACGATCCGTTCGAGGCATTCAACCGTGCCATGGGGGCCGAGGGCGACGCCTCGCCGTACCCCACCTTTGCCAGCCTGCGGGCGGAGGCCCCGGTCCACCCCGGCGTCCCCGACCTCGGTGCGGTGGCCTACGACGAGGGCTCGACCTTCACCGCCTACGCCTACGACGCCGTCCACACGATCCTCGGCGACGGCGAGACCTTCAGCTCGGCGGGCTACGGCGAGGTCATGGGCGTGCTCATGGGTCGCTCGATCCTGCAGATGGACGAGCCCGAGCACCACGCCTACCGCTCGATCCTGCAGCAGGCGTTCACCCGCGCCGAGATGCAGCGCTGGGAGGTCGAGCTGGTCGGTCCCCTGGTCAACGGCATGATCGACGAGTTCGCCGGCGACCGGCGTGCCGACCTCGTGCGTCAGCTGCTGTTCATGTTCCCTGTGCGGGTCATCGCCTCGCTGCTCGGCCTGCCCGAAGGGGACCTGCCAAGGTTCCACCGCTTGGCCGTACAGCTCATCGGTGCGACCACCGTGGACTGGGACGTGGCCCTCCAGGCGTCGGCCGCCCTGCGGGACTACCTGGCCGGAATCGTGGACGAGCGGCGCCGCCACCCCGCGCAGGACATGATCTCCGTGCTGGTACAGGCCGAGCACGACGGCCAGCGGCTCACCGACGAGGAGATCTACGCGTTCTGCCGCCTGTTGCTCCCGGCGGGCGCCGAGACCACCTACCGGTCGTCGTCGAACCTGCTGTTCGGGCTGCTCTCCCATCCCGACCAGCTCGACGCCGCGGTCGCCGACCGCAGCCTGGTGCCGCTGGCGATCGAGGAGGGCATCCGCTGGGAGCCGCCCCTGCTGATCATCTCCCGGACCGCCACCCGCGACACCGACGTCTGCGGCGTGGCCATCCCGGCGGGCGCCAGCATCGTGTGCAGCCTCGGATCGGCCAACCATGACGAGACCCGCTGGCCCGAGGCCGAGCGCTTCGACATCTTCCGTGAGCGGCGGCCCCACATCGGCTTCGCCCACGGCACGCACATGTGCCTCGGCATGCACCTGGCCCGCATGGAGACCCAGGTCGCGCTGGGGGCGCTGTTCGATCGCCTGCCGGGCCTGCGCCTCGACCCCGCCGCGCCCGACCCCTACATCTCGGGCCGCGTGTTCCGGGCGCCACCCAGGTTGGACGTCGTCTGGGATTGACGGCAGCGTTGGGGCCGTGAGCGACGACACGAGCCACCCCGACGCGGGGACCACCAGGCCGACCGATCCCAAGCTGGCCGACGAGCTGGTCGCCACGGTGCGCGACTGGGTGCGCAGGGACGTCGTGCCGGTGGCGTCGGACTACGAGCACGAGGACCGGTTCCCCGAGCCCTTGGTCGCGCAGATGCGGGCCTTCGGGCTGTTCGGGTCGAAGGTGCCGGAGGATTTCGGGGGGCTGGGTCTCGACACCGTGACCTATGCGCGGCTCATGGAGGAGCTGTCGTACGGCTGGATGTCGCTCGCCGGCGTGCTGAACACCCACACGATCCTCGTCGCCCTGCTGGTCCGTCACGGAACGGCCGAGCAGAGGGCGCGCCTGCTGCCCGTGTTGGCCGCCGGCGAGGTGCGGGGCGCGTTTTCGCTGTCGGAGCCCGACGCCGGCAGCGATGCCGGCGCCATCCGCTGCAAGGCCACGCCCGACGGTGACGAGTACATCCTCGACGGCACCAAGATGTGGGTCACCAACGGCGAGCGGGCCGGCATCGTCGCCCTCGCCGCCCGCACGCCCGAGGGCATCACCTGCTTCGTGGTCGAGAAGGACCCCGGGCCGGGCTTCGGCGGCATCGCCACCAGCAAGACCATCGGCAAGCTCGGCTACAAGGGCATCGAGACCGTGGAGATGACGTACAGCGGCCATCGGGTCCCGGCGTCCGCGGTCCTCGGGGGTGACGAGGGACGGGGGCAGGGCCTCCGGTACATCCTCGGTGCCCTCGAGGTCGGTCGCGTCAACATCGCCGCCCGGGCTGTCGGGGTCGCCCGCGCCGCGTACGACGCCGCCATGCGCTATTCCCACGAGCGGGAGACGTTCGGCGTGCCCATCCACAATCACCAGGCCATCCAGTTCAAGCTCGCCGACATGGCGACGCGCGTCGAGGCGTCCCGGCTGCTGACCCGCAGCGCCGCCGAGAAGATCGATGCCGGCGAGCGCGCCGACGTCGAGGCGGGGATGGCCAAGCTGTTCGCGTCGGAGACGGCCCTCGAGGTGTCGACCGAGGCCATGCGGATCCACGGCGGCTACGGCTACACCACGGAGTTCCCCGTCGAGCGCTACTACCGGGACGCGCCCCTGATGATCATCGGCGAGGGCACCAACGAGATCCAGCGCATCGTCATCGCCCGGGGCCTGTTGCAACGCTGGGCCGAGCGACCGCACTAGACCGGGCTAGAAACTGGGCATGCCGACCAGGGGCCCGCTGCGGCGCCAGGGCGTCGAGACCCGCGCCAAGCTGCTCGACGCGGCCGTGCGCGCGCTGGCCGAGAACGGCTTCCACGCCACCCGGGTCGACGACATCGTGCGGGTCGCCGGCGTGTCACACGGCACCTTCTATTTGTACTTCGCCAACAAGGAGGACCTGTTCCGCACCCTTGCGGAGCGCTGCGCCGACGAGGCGGACGCACTGGCCGAGTCGCTGGGCGTTGTCGATGCCGGCGCCGGCGGCGTGTCCACGCTGCGGTCGTGGCTGGCCGAGTTCCTCACGTTCTATCGCCGCTACGGCGTCGTGATCCGGGCGTGGGCCGAGAACCAGGTGACCGACCGGGCGCTGGCCCGGCTGGGGACCGCCTCGTTCGGCCGCATCACCACGACCCTGCAGGCCTCCATGACGGGCGGACCCGACGGCGGTGACCCGCCGGCCCAGATCGAGCTCCGGTCGGCGGCGCTGCTGGCGATGATCGAGCGGTTCGCATACGTCACCACCAGCCGCAACCTGGGATTCGGGGAGGATGTCCTGCTCGACAACCTGGCGCTGGTCGTGCACCGCGGCTTCTTCCGCCCGAGAGCCGACCGGTCGGCGCCACTAGCCTGACGGACGTGTCAGGCCAGGGCTGGAGGGGGCCGGCGCGGCACCCGGGCGTCGTCTCGCCGCTGCTGGGCGCGCTGGCGCTGTGCCTGGTGTCGCTGCCGGGTTGCGGCGGGAGCGACGATCCGGCCGAACCCAGCGCGGTCGACGAGTGCGACTGGCCGATGTGGGGCCACGGGCCCAGCCGGTCGTTCTCGTATCCCTGCGACACCGCCCTGTCGCCCGGGACGGTCGGCGATCTCGAGGAGGTGTGGTTCTTCAACGCCGAGGACGCGGTCACCGCCACGCCCGCCGTGGTCGACGGGACGGTGTACGTAGGCGATTGGTCGGGCAACTTCTACGCCCTCGACCTCGACACGGGCGAGCGCCGCTGGACGTTCCGGGCCCGCACCCATCCCCGCGTCTACGCCGGCCAGATCGTCTCCTCGGCAGCGGTTGCCGACGTCGCCGGGGAGCCGACCGTCTACTTCGGCGCCGGCAACACGCTCTATGCCCTCCGCGCCCGCGACGGCGACCTCCGCTGGCAGCACCGGCTCGCCCCGCCGGGTGCCGCCGACGATCCCCGGGAGATCGAGTCGTCGCCGATCGTCGCCGACGGGCTGGTCACCTTCGGATCCGACGTCCACAACGCCGACGACGGCACGCCGGCGGCAGTGTTCGCGCTCGATGCCGCCACCGGCAAGGAACGGTGGGCGACCGTGACCGCCCCGACCGGCGGCCAACGGACGGGCGGCGGTCAGGCCGGCGTCAGGCCGACCGGGCCCGGGTGCGCCGACGTGTGGGGCTCGCCGAGCGTCGACGTGGCGCGCCGGTTGGTGTTCGTGGGCACGGGCAACTGCACCGCCATCGATCGCTGGGGCGACCACTCCGACGCGATCCTGGCCCTCGACCTCGACACCGGGGCCGAGCTCTGGTCCTACCAGCCGCACGAGCCCAACCGCGACGACCTCGACTTCGCCGGCGCGCCCAACCTGTTCGATGCCGACGGCCGGGCCGCAGTCGGCCTGGGGAACAAGGACGCCGTCTACTACGCCGTCGACCGGGAGACGGGCGAGCCCCTGTGGAACACCCGGGTGGCGGAGCCCGGCATCCCCGAACCGGGCAGCGACTACTCGACCGGCGGCTTCATCGGCCCGACGGCGCTGGCCGACGGCGTCATCGTCGGCGGAACTGCCGTCGGGGGCCCGCCCTACCTGCACGCCATCGACGCCGCCTCGGGCGGTGTCCTCTGGCAGCAGCACGTCGCCGGTCCCACCTACGCGGCTGCGGCCGAGGCCAACGGGGTCGTGTTCATCGGCGGGACTGACTTCACGTTCCGGGCCCTCGACCTGCGGACCGGCGCCATCCTGTGGGAGCGCGAGCTGAGCGGCGCCATCTCGGGTGGCGCAGCCGTCGTGGGCGACGACGTCATCGCGGTGGCCGGCATCCGCGCTCCGGGTGTCGACACCACCAGCGACAACAGCGGCGTGTACCGGTTCTCGCTCGGGTCCGGCGGCCGGCGGCCGCAGCCCGAGTCGTCCACCGCGACCGAGGCGTCCACGACGGCGAGCACCCAGAGCGGTCCCCCGCCGACCAGCTCGCCTGGGGCCTCCGCCCAGGCGTGCGTGGCGGCGGCCTGCCCGCTCGACTTCACCATCAGCGCGGAGCGGGTCGGGGGAGAGACCGGCAGCGGAACCGTCAGGATCCAGCTCGATCCGTTCCGCGTCGAGGTCCGGGCGGCCGGCCTCGGCTCCCCCGGCCGCTGGCTCCGTCCGGGCAGCCCGGCGGCGTCGGACGGGGCCACCGCCTTCGGGGTGTACCTGTCACAGGGCACCGACAACCCGGTCGGCGGGCTGGTGTGCATCCTCGACGCCGCCGACGACTGCACCGGCACCGACAACCCGGCGCCCGGTGCCAGCTACGACCGGATCAGCATCCTGGCGGTCGACGACCCGGACACGCTGCCGTCGATCACCGAGGGCATCGATCGCATCGTGACCACCAACGGCCTGGAGATCCCCGTCACCCCGGGAGGTTGAGTGTGACGACATCGCAAAAGACGCGGCTGGGGTGTGCGTTGGTGGCCCTGGCTGCCGGCACGGCGGCGGCCGCCTGCAGTGGCGACGACGGCGGCGGCGGCAATGCCGGGTCCGCGTCCACGGCGACCGCCAAGGCTCTCGCGGCCATCGTCCTCAGCACGGAGGGCAACAACCTCAACGCCTACGCCCGACCCGCCGTTCCGGAAGCAGACCGTGATCCGCACGGCGGCCGACGATCCCGACGGCCTCGACATCAACGGCCAGGTGTGCATGCTGCCGGACGAATCCGGGCGCCCCCGGCTCGTCGCCGGCGAGGACACCGGCCAGCCGGAGCGGACGCCCGGCTGGGGCATCTTCGAGCTCGAGGGCGAGGCGGTCGGCGGCTGGACGCCCGCGAGGTCGGCCGGCTCGTGCCGACCTACCAGACCGACGGTCCCGAGAACTACGGCTGCGGCGTGCTGTCCGACGGTCGCATCGTCACCACCGACATCGGCAACCAGGCGACCGGTCCGCCGACCGGGCAGCTCATCGTGTGGTTCCCGCCGTTCGACACCGAGGAGGTGCCCTACTGCAAACTCGACGTGGCGCTGCCGACACCCGGCGGCATCCATGTCGTGGACGACGTCGTGTACCTGGCAGTGGCGCGCCCACCCGGCAACGGCATCGTCCGCTACGACGGCCCCTTCCCCACGTCGGCCGACGCCGCCGGCGGCTGCGGTCGGGTCGACGGCACCGGCGCCCCCGTGGCCGACGAGGTGCACAAGCAACCGTTCATCCCGGCCGACGAGCACATCGCCACCCCCAACGCCGTGATCGGTGCGCCCGGCGGCGGCTTCTACGTCTCGAGCGCCTTCACCGGGGTGCTGGCGGAGTACGACGGCTCCGGCCGCTTCGTCAGCACCCTGGTGGCGCCGCCGGCCGGCGAGCAGCTCGGGGCCGAGCCGTATTCGACCGGCGCCCCCTTCGGGATGGGTGTCGACCCGGCGACGGGCGCCATCTACTGGGCCGACCTCGCCATCGGCATCACCGACGACATCGGGCCCATCGACGGCGCCGGCACCGTCCGGCGCATCACCTTCGACACCGGCGGCAATCCCGGGCCCGTGGAGACCCTGGACGAGGGCCTCGACTTCCCCGACGGCATCGGCATCTACGTTCCTGCGGGATGACGGCCCGCCGCCCTTGACTTCGAGCGCGCTCGAACCCGTAGCGTCAGGTGCAGCTTGCTGTGACGCCCGCAGTGCCACCGCTCCCGAGGAGATCGCCGTGCAGCTCGGAATCCACGTCCCCAACTTCAAGTACGTCGGTGGCACGCCCGCCATCGGCCCCGAGCTGGTCCGGGTGGCCGAGGCCGCGGAGGCGGCGGGGGCGACGTGGCTGTCGGTGATGGACCACTACTTCCAGATGGACCAGATGGCCCCGGCGGAGGACCCGATGCTCGAGGGCTACACCACGCTGGGCTTCTGGGCCGGCCATACCTCCTCGATCCGGCTCGGCCTGCTGGTAACCGGCGTGACCTACCGGTATCCGGGCCTACTGGCCAAGATCGTCTCGACGCTCGACGTGCTGTCGGGTGGCCGGGCCGCCCTCGGCATCGGGGCCGCCTGGTACGAGCGGGAGCATCGAGGGCTCGGGGTGCCCTTCCCGCCGGTCGCCGAGCGGTTCGAGCGCCTGGAGGAAGCGCTGCAGATCTGCCTGCAGATGTGGGACCCGGCGAACAACGGCCGCTACGAGGGCCGCCACTACCAGCTGGCCGAGACCCTCTGTTCGCCGCAGCCGCTCAGCCGGCCCCACCCGCCGATCATGATCGGCGGCAGCGGCGAGCGGAAGACGCTGCGCCTGGTAGCGCAGTACGCCGACGCCTGCAACCTGATCCGGGCGTCGACCGACGAGGTCGCCCACAAGTTGGACGTCCTCCGCCGGCATTGCGACGACGTGGCCCGCGACGTGGACGAGATCCAGAAGACGATCCTCTACATGGGCCCCGAGCTCGACGGCGGCGACATCGATGGCTTCGCCACCGAGATGGCCGGGTACGCGAAGCTCGGGGTCGCCGCGGTCATGGTGATGCCGCTCACCGATCGCCCCGCCGAGTGGGTCGAGCGGGCCTGCATCCCGGCCGCCGCCAGGCTCGCCGAGATCCCCTGACTCCGGCGCGGGCCGGCCCGGCAGGGCAAAGTGACGGCGTGCGAATCGGGATGCTGGCACCGATGCCGTCGGAGCTGCGGCCGCTGGTGAAGCGGCTCGGCCTGCGGCCGTCCGCGGGGCCCCTGGGAACCCGGGTCCACGAGGGTCGGGCGGGTTCGGCCACCGTCGTAGCGGCGACCACCGGCATGGGCACTGCCGGCGCCGCCGAGGCGGCACGGCGCATGCTGGACGGCGGGGACGTCGATCACGTCATGGTCGTCGGCATCGCCGGTGGCATCGACGACCGCCTCGCCATCGGCGACGTCATCAGGCCGCGTGTCGTGATCGACGGGGCGTCCGGGACCGAATACCGGCCCCACCCGCTGGGTGGGCAGACGGATCCGCCGGACCCGGGCGCCCTCCACACGTCCGACGAGTTCATCGTCGATCCGGACCGCGTGGCGGCGCTCCGGGCCCGCGGCGTGATCGCCATGGACATGGAGACGGCGGCCGTCGCCGCCGTGTGCGAGGAGCGTGGGTTTCCCTGGTCGGTGGTCCGCGCCATCAGCGACCGGTCCAGCGACGGGATGGCCGACGAGGCCGTGTTCCAGCTCGCCCACCCGGACGGCTCGCCCAACCTGCGAGCGGTGGCGCGTTTCGTCGCCCGCCACCCCGGGCGCGTTCCCCAGCTGCTCCGGCTCGGACGAGATGCGAGCGTTGCCACCAACGCCGCCGCCACCGCGGCCGCCGAGGCCTGCCGCCAACTCTCACGATGAACGGCGAGTGGGGCGAGACCCCCGCGTCGGTGGTCCCCGACATCCGCTACGTGCGCAGTCGCGGCCAGGAGCAGCGCGCCACCTACTTCGAGCTGTTCTTCGACCTGGTCTACGTGTTCGCGATCACGCAGCTCTCCCACCACCTGCTGGCGGAGCTCACCTGGGCCGGTGCCGCCGAGGCGGCGTTCCTGCTGTGCGCCGTCTACTGGGCCTGGAACTACACGACGTGGATGACGAACTGGTTCGACCCCGAGGTGTCGCTGGTCCGGCTGGTGCTGGTGCTCGTGATGCTGGCGAGCCTGCTCATGGCCGTGTCCATCCCCGAGGCCTTCGGCGACCACGGGTTGCTGTTCGCCGCCAGCTATTGCGCGTTGCAGGTCGGGCGCAATGGCTTCGTGGTGGGTGTGACCCCGCCCGGGCCGTTCCACCGCAACTTCCAGCAGATCCTGACCTGGAGCATCCTGTCGGTTCCGCTGTGGATCGGCGGCGCTCTGCTGCACGGCAACGCCCGCTGGGCCCTGTGGTTGGCGGCGTTCGGGTTGGACCTGGCGGCGCCGCTGGCCCGGTTCTGGCTCCCGGGCTTCGGCGGTGGCACCCCGATGATCGAGTGGGCGATCGACGCCGGCCACTTCGCCGAGCGGTTCCAGCTGTTCGTGATCATCGTCCTGGGCGAGAGCATCGTGCTCGCCGGAGCCACGGCCACCGAAGTGGGGCTGGAGGCGTCGGTGGTCGTCGCCCTCGGCTTCGCCTTCCTCTCGTCGGTGGCGCTGTGGTGGCTCTACTTCGGGCAGGTGGCGACCGACGCGGTCCGGCGTATGGCCGCCGCCGAGGTTCCGGGGCAGGTGGGCCGCGACGCCTACACGTATCTCCACCTGCCGATCGTCGCCGGGATCCTGCTCGCCGCCGTCGGCGACGAGCTGGTGATCGCCCACCCCGGGGACGAGCTCGGAACCGCCGGCGCCCTCGTAACGCTGGGCGGTCCGGCGCTGTACCTGCTCGGCGTCGTGGCGTTCGGCGCCCGGGTGGCACGCCACCAGCCGTGGACGCGGACGGCGGCGGCGGTCCTGCTGCTCGTGGCCGTGCCGGTCGGCGCCCGGGCCCCGGGGTTGCTGGTGGCGGGGCTGGCGACGGGGCTGCTGATCGCACTGGTCGTCGCCGATCGTGTGGGCGTAGGCCACCCGAGCTCCGGCGGGTAGGCGGTGCGCCGGTCAGTTGTCCGGCTTGCCGAGTGCGTCGAGAAAGGCGGCCACGGCGGCGGCCGAGTGGTGGCGCCACAGGCCGACGTGGTCGGTTCTCGCCGGTTCGGATGCCCGTTCGTCGAGGAGGTCGGCGAACGCCCCGCGTTGGGCTCGGACCAGGTCGTCGGGATCGAGACCGAGCTGTTCGGTGACCACGAGCTTGAGCAGGAAGGCGCTGCGGACGTCGCGGATGTGCCTGACGGGGGTGACGAGCCAGCGGCCGAGGCGTGTGCGGCCGCGGGCGGTGGGGCCGTAGACGGTGCGGGGCGGACCGGCGCTGCTCGGCTCGGTGCGGCGGGGTTCGACCAGGCCGAGGGCCTGGAGGCGCTCGAGGGCGCGGTAGACGAGCTGGCGGGACAGGTGCCAGACGTTGCCGATCGGGGTGCCGGATCGCAGCGCCGCGGCGATGTCGTAGCCGTGGCGGGGCTTCTCGACGAGCACACCGAGGACGGCCCACTCGTTGAGCGAGAGGCTGGGGCGGCGTTCCACGCCCCGAGGTTGCCACGGCCGTCACCCACCGGTCTCAACTGCTAGGTTCACTGCGACTACCACCGCCTGGAGGGACCATGAAGCTCCGTGTGCTGCGGCTTCTTGCCGTCGTCAGCGTGCCCGCACTGGTGTTTGCCGCCTGTGGAGACGACGACGACGATGCCGGCTCGACGACGACCGACGCGCCGGCCGAGGGGTCGGCGGTGGAGGGCGACATCACGGTGTTCGCAGCCGCATCGCTGACCGACGCGTTCACGGAGCTCGGGACCACGTTCGAGTCGGAGAACCCCGACGCCTCCGTCGAGTTCAACTTCGGGGCGTCGTCGGCCCTCCGGGAGCAGATCCTCGCCGGAGCGCCGGCCGACGTCTTCGCCTCGGCGAACACCTCGAACATGGACCAGGTCGTCGACGGTGGGGCCGCCAGCGATCCCGAGGACTTCGTGACCAACCTGCTCGAGATCGCGGTGCCGGCCGGCAACGAGGCCGGGGTCACCGGGCTCGACGATTTCGCCAACCCCGACCTGCTCACCGGGCTGTGCGCGGAGGAGGTGCCATGCGGCGAGTTCGGCCGCGAGGCGCTGGCCATCGCCGGGATCACCCCCTCGATCGACACCAACGAACCCGACGTGCGGTCGTTGCTGACCAAGATCGAGGCCGGTGACCTCGACGCCGGGATCGTCTACGTAACCGACGTCATGGCCGCGGATGACACCGTTGAGGGCGTCGAGATACCCGCCGACGACAACGTCGTTGCCACCTATCCGATCGCCGCGCTCACCGACGCTGCCAACCCCGACACCGCCGATGCCTTCGTCGAGTTCGTGCTCTCCGACGAGGGTCAGGAGATCCTCGGCTCCTACGGCTTCGAAGCCCCGTGAGCCGGCGGCACGCGGGCGCGAGGAGGGCGAGACAGCAGCGCACCCCCTGGCTGATCTTCCTCCTCGCGGCCGTCGCCCTGGCCTACGTCGCCGTGCCCTTCGTGGCGCTGCTGCAGCGGGCGCCGTGGTCGGATCTCGGTGGCCTGCTCGGTCGATCGATCGTCGTCGACGCCCTGCGGCTCAGCATCACCACCGCATTCGCGGCCACGGGGCTCGCCATGCTGCTCGGGATCCCACTCGCCTGGGTGCTCGCCCGCACCCGGTTCCCCGGCCGCTCCGTGGCGCGGGCGCTGGTCACGCTGCCGATGGTGCTGCCGCCGGTGGTCGGCGGCGCCGCGCTCCTCTTCGCGTTCGGGCGGCGCGGCCTGCTCGGCGGACCGGTGTACGACTCGACCGGGTTCCTGCTGCCGTTCTCCATGTGGGGGGTCGTAGCCGCCAACACCTTCGTCGCCATGCCGTTCCTGGTGCTCACTGTGGAGGCCGGGCTCCGCGCTGCCGATCCCCGCTACGAGGACGCCGCCGCCACCCTGGGCGCCAGCCGGTCGATGATCTTCCGGCGCATCACGGTGCCGCACGCGGGCCCGTCCATCATCGCCGGCGCAGTGCTCTGCTGGGCGCGGGCGCTGGGGGAGTTCGGAGCTACGGTCACCTTCGCCGGCAACCTCCGGGGCCGGACGCAGACCATGCCCCTCGCCGTGTTCCTCGCCCTCGAATCCGACCGCGACGCCGCCATCGCCTTGTCACTGGTGCTCATCGCCGTGTCCCTGGCTGTGCTTCTCCCGCTCCGCGACCGGTGGCTGACCGTCTGACGTGCTCCACGCCGCCATCGAGGCCTACCTCGGCGACTTCCGGCTCGACATCGACCTCGACGTCGCCGACGGCGAGGTCGTCGCCCTGCTCGGGCCCAACGGCGCCGGGAAGACCACCGCGTTGCGCGTGATCGCCGGCCTCCAACCCCTCGACGGCGGCCGCATCGAGCTCGACGGTGCCGTGCTCGACGACCCCGCCGCCGACGTCTTCGTCCCCACCGCCGATCGCCCCATCGGCGTCGTGTTCCAGGACTACCTGCTCTTCCCCCGCCTATCGGCCGTCGACAACGTCGCCTTCGGGCTCCGGGCCCGGGGCCTCGACAAGGCCAGCGCCCGCAACCGGGCCCATGCATGGCTCGCGCGCTTTGGTCTCGCCGAGCACGCCCACGCCAAACCCCGCACGCTCTCCGGCGGCCAGGCCCAGCGCGTCGCGCTGGCCCGTGCGCTCGCCACGGACCCGCGCCTCCTGCTCCTGGACGAACCCCTCGCCGCCCTCGACGCCGGCACCCGGCTCGAGGTCCGCAGCGAGCTCCGCCGCCACCTCGCCACCTTCCACGGCGCCCGCCTCCTCGTCACCCACGATCCCGTCGACGCCCTCGTCCTCGCCGACCGCCTCGTCATCGTCGAGAAGGGCCATGTCGTCCAGACCGGCACCCCCGCGGCCGTGACCGCCCAACCGGCGTCCCGTTACATCGCCCAGCTCATCGGCATCAACCTCCTCCACGGCACCGCCACCGGCGAGCACACCGTTCGCCTCGACACCGGCGGCGAGCTCACCGTCGCCGACCCGCTGCCCGGACCGGACATCGCCCTGGCCATCCGCCCCCAGGCCATCGCCCTCCACCGCCACCAGCCCGACGGCAGCCCCCGAAACACGTGGGCCGCGACCATCAGCGACGTCGAAGCCGACCATGACCGCGTCCGCGTCACCCTCACGGGGCCGGTCGCGGCCACCGCCGAGGTCACGCCCGCGGCCGTCGCCGAGCTCGACCTCGCACCGGGTGTGAGGGTCTGGGCCACGGTCAAGGCGGTCGACATGACCGCCTACCGGCACTGAACCGCCCGCGGCTCGAACTCACCCGAACCGGGTGGCGCTTTCGCAACGGTGAACGCGTCAAGTTCTGATCCAGGCGACACGTACGGAATCGTGTCGGAGGAGGACGCGATGATCCTGGCCGACGTGGGGTTGGGCGAACTGATCTGGGCGACACTCTTGATCTTCGTCCTGGCCATGGTCCTCTGGGTGTTCATCCTCGTCGTGAGGGACCTGTTCCGCGCCCGCGACCTGTCGGGCTGGGCCAAGGCGGGCTGGTTGGTGGCGCTGATCCTGTTCCCGCTGCTCGGATCGCTCGTGTACATCATCGTGCGGGGCCTGTGGCTGGGGACGGCCGAGGATGCGGCGGCGCGGGCGCAGCTCAGTCGGACCGAATTCGAGCGCTCCGGCAGCAGCGTCGCCGATTCGACGGCGGACCGGGCCGGTGGACGACCCGACCCGGCTGGCAGCGCCGCGGAACAACCGCACGATCGCGCCTAGGCGTCGATCGGGTGCCTAACGGGGGTCGTCGGAGGCCCCGGAGGCCCGGGCGGAGGCCCCCACCAGGGGGGCGCGATCGGGGGTCTGACCGGCCGGAACACCACGGGGCACATCGGGACCCAACGGGAGCGCCCCGGGCTCGTACTCCGGCTCCGGCAGCCCGGTGCCACCCTCGACGTCGAGCCTCGGCAGGCGCCGGTCGAGCCAACGGGGCAGCCACCAGTTCCGGTCGCCCAGGAGCTTCATCGTGGCGGGGACGAGCACGATGCGGACGATGGTGGCGTCGATGAACACCGCGGTGGCCAGCCCGAGGCCGAACATCTTGATTATCGGGTCGTCGCCCAGCACGAAGGCGGCGAACACGCTGATCATGATGAGGGCGGCCGAGGTTATGACCCGGGCGGTTGCCGAGATGCCCTCGACCACGGCGGCGTCGTTGTCGCGGCGGTGCAGGTACTCCTCACGGACCCGGGAGAGCAGGAACACCTCGTAGTCCATCGACAGGCCGAACAGGATCGCGAACAGCATCATCGGCATGAACGACACGATCGGGACGGTCTCCTCGACGCCGATCAGGCCCTTCAGCCAGCCCCACTGGAACACCGCGACGATGACGCCGTAGGCGGCACCGATCGACAGCAGGTTCATGGCCGCCGCCTTGAGGGGCACCGCCACCGAGCGGAACACCATCATCAGCAGCAGCACCGACAGCAGGATGACGGCGCCGATGAACCACGGCAGCCGGGTCGAGATCTTGTCGGACATGTCGATGAACATGGCCGTCTGGCCGCCGACCTGCACCTCGGCGCCGGGCGCGTCCGACAACGCCCGGGGGATGACGTCGTCGCGCAGCCGGTGGACGAGGCTGGTGGTGGCCTCGTCCTGCGGCGCCGAGGTGGGGATCACCCGCAGCACGGCGGCCGTGCCGTCGCCATTGACCTGGATGGGGGCGACCGCCTGCACGTCCGGGTCCGCGGCGACGGCCGATTCGAGGGGCGCGAGGTCGTCGACGGTGGCACCGTCCAGCTCGATCGACAGCAGCAGCGGGCCGTTGAACCCGGCGCCGAATCCGTCGGCCAGCAGGTCGTAGGCCCGGCGGGTGGTCATCGACGTCGGGTTGGTCCCGTTGTCGGTCATTCCCAGGCGCATGCTGAACACCGGCGCGGCCAGCAGCCCCAGGACCAGCCCGCCACCCACC
This sequence comes from Actinomycetota bacterium, assembly GCA_046726215.1. Lineage (GTDB taxonomy): Bacteria > Actinomycetota > Acidimicrobiia > Acidimicrobiales > VFJN01 > DASQUK01. The sequence continues at coordinate 19,030 of JBKPAA010000016.1, forward strand.
AGATAGCGCCACGGGTGCGCAGACACCTGGCGGCCCCAGCGGTGCCAGATCGACTCCCGGCCAGGAACACCGGCGCCGCCACGCAGGCCAGGCACCCGTAGGGCGTCGATCCGGCGGCCGGCGAAGCCCAGCAGCGCCGGCAGCAGCGTGAGCGCGAGCGCCACCATGACGGCCACGGTGAGTCCGGCCATGAGGCCCATGACCGTGACCGCGGTGATGCCGGCGATGGCGAGGCCGGAGATGGCGATGACCACGGTCACGCCGGCGAAGAGCACCGCGGCGCCCGAGGTGGCCACGGCGCGCCCGGCCGCCTCCTCCACCGTCATGCCCGCGCGCAGGTTCTCGCGGTGCCGGGTGACGATGAACAGGGCGTAGTCGATGCCCACCCCGAGCCCGATCATGGCGGCGAGCGTGGGGGCGACCGTGTTCACCTCGACGACCGCGGCGATGAGCGTGATCAGTCCCAGGCTGGTGCCGAGGCCCACGAGGGCCAGGCCGATGGGCAGCCCCATGGCGATCACCGAGCCGAACGCCACCAGCAGCACGATCACCGCCACCAGCAGCCCGATGACCTCCTGTCCCTCGGGAACGTCCTGGGCGGCCTCGGTGGGGAGGTCGCCCCCCAGCTCCATCCGGACTGCGCCCGACGCGTTGGTGGCATCGGCGGTCGCCTCGAGGCGCTGATAGGCCGGGTCGAGGATGTCGTCGGACGGCCGGTCGTACTGCACGTCGGCGTACGCGATGCGGTCGTCGGGGGAGCGCTGCAGTTCGCCGACGGACCCAACGTCGGGCTGGGAGGCCACGTCGGCTAGCGCGGCGTCGATGGCACGGGCGGCGGCGGGATCGGACAATATGCCCGGTCCACCGTCCTCCACGCCGAACACCAGCTGAGCGGACGTGCCGGCGGCGGCCGGGAAATCCTCCTCCAGGATGTCGAGCGCGCGCTGCGACTCGACGCCGGGGATCTCGAAGCGGTCGGACATTTTCCCGCCGCCGACCTGGGCGACGGCGATGACACCGAGGGCTGCAACCGCCCAAACCAGCACGGTTAGCCGCCGGCGACGAACCGCCGCACGACCGAGTCGATAGAGGAAGGAGGTCATGTTTCCAGAATGTGGCACTAGAATGTCACATGTCAAGTTAATGCCAAGAGCCTTTATAGTGACACTCGGCACAGCAGCGCCGAATGCGCCTAGGCAGGCAGATGGCAGAAAGGGCATACTCTTCCCATGAAGCACGCGGCCAACGGGCTCCGGGCGCGCAAGAAGGCCCGCACGCGCGAGGCGATCATCGACGCGGCTCTCGACCTGTTCGCCCGCAAGGGCTTCGACGCCACCACCATCGAGGACATCGCCGCCGCCGCCGACGTCTCGCCGCGCACGTTCTTCCGCTACTTCGAGTCGAAGGTCGACCTGGTGATGGCCCGCAACGAGGCCCACGGCGACAAGATCGGCCCGCTCGTCGCCGCGCGCCCGCCCAGCGAGGGCCCGCTGGAGGCGCTGCGCCAGGTCATGCAGCAAATGCTGCGCGAGCTGCTCGCCGACCCGTCGGTCGTGCGCGAGTTCCAGGTGATGATGAGCGCGCCGCCACTGCGCAACATGGCCCGGGAGCACTTCTACGAGGAGGAAGCCGAGCTGGTCAGCGCGTTCGCAGCCCGGTTGGGCACCGGCGATGGCGACCTCACGGCCAACGTCATGGCGGGCGCTGCCGCCTCGACCATCTGGACCGTCATCGACCGCTGGGTCGCCGAGGGCACCGAGGTCGAGCGCTTGGCGCCGATGATCGACGAGGCGTTCGCGCTGCTGGAGCGCGGCTTCAGCGGGGCTCGACCGCGAGCTCGCCGAGGCGCGAGCGCAGGTCCTGCTCGAAGGCAATCACGTCGGGCCCGACAGCCGCGGCCTTGAGGCGCTTGAGCGTGGGGTGGCCGGCCGCGTGCTCGGCCTCCCACTCGTCGGCGAACCCCCCGTTGGCGATGTTGGCCACGATGTGCCGCATGGTGGTGGCCACGTCGAGGTGGTCGAAGCGATCGGCGCGCGTCAGCTGACCGTATTGGCTGGTGGGGGAATGGTGCTCCATCTGGACGGCGTACCCCTCCAGCCGCAAGAGGCGGTACGAACGCTCGACCTCCCCGGAGAGGAACAGCTCGGTCAGGATCGCCTCCAGGGGGATGCCCTCACTCAGCATCACCTCGACGAACGACTGGCTGACGCGGCGCATCGCCGGTGCCAGCGCCTGCTCGACGGCGAGGTCGAGCACCGCCTCCTGGTGGGGTGTCAGCGAAAGGGCGCCCTGCCGTAGCCCACCGATGGCATTGGCAACCGCCAGCGTGCGCGCCGAGGTCGTGCCGGTGCGGTCGTGGTGGACGCCGACGGCGGTGACGAAGCCGACGCCCTCCTCGTAGCAGCGCCGCACCTCCGGGCCCAGCATCCGGGGGGCCACCATGCCGACGTCGCAGTCGAGCTCGAGACGACCGAAGGCCGGGCAGAAGCCGCTGGCCACGATGACGAGCGCCTCGGCCGCCGGCCGCAGTGGCAAGGAGGGGATGACGTCGTCCGGAACCAGCAGGCACAGGATGTCGGCGTCGTTGGCGGTCTCGACGTCCTGGGTGGCGAAGCCGTCGGCCTCGGCCGCGTCGCGGGTGGGGTCGGCACGCACGCAGACCCGGAGGTCGACCCCCGAGTCCCGCAGGTTGAGCGCCCACGACCGCCCCTGGTTGCCGTAGCCGACCACGGCCAGGCGCTGGCCTTCGATGGCGGCGGGGTCGGCGTCGGCGGTGTGGAAGATCGTCGTCATGGTGGGCTCCTCCGAGTTCGATCAGATCACGCCGTCCGCCGCCAGGCCGTCGAGCTCGGCATCGGACAGCCCCAGGATCCCGCCCAACACGTCCCGGGTGTGTTCGCCCAGCCGGGGCGCCCCGGCCGGCGCCGGCGACGGCTCGCCGACGAACCTGGGGAACGGCGCCTGCTGGCGGAGTGGGCCCAGGACGGGATCGTCCACCGCCACCAGGTCGTTCCGGGCCGCCACGTGGGCATCCGCGGCGATGTCGGCGGCCGTGTAGGCGTTGGCGACCGGCACGCCGTGGGCGATGGCGGCGGCCTCGACGTCGGCCGCCGGTCGGGCCGCGGTCCATTCGGCCACGATCGCGTTGATCTCGTCGGCGTGCTTGGCTCGGTCGGCCAGGGTGACGAAACGCGGGTCCCTGGGCAGGTCGGGCCGGTCCATGGCTGCGCAGAGCCGGGCGAAGTTGGCATCGCTGCCCGCCACCAGGCAGACGTAGCGGCCGTCGCCGGTGGGGTAGTTGTCCAGCGGCGCCGAGTTGGCGAGGCGGTTGCCCTCGCGCTCCCGCACGACCCCGAGGCGGTCGTAGCCGGCGATGGTCCACTCGAGGATCCGGAGGACCGAGCCGTAGAGGGCGGCGTCGATCACCGCGCCGGTGCCGGTGGCGGTCGTGCCCGCGTCGCGACGGTAGAGCGCGGCGACGGCCGCCTGCGCGGCGAAGACGCCGGTGAGGTAGTCACTGGTCGTGACGCCGGGGCGGACCGGTGGCCGGTCGGGGTACCCGGTCAGGTGCAGCAGGCCCCCGTAGCCGATTCCCGTCCGGTCGAGCCCGGGCCGCTGCGCGTAGGGCCCATCCTGGCCGAAGGCCGAGATGCGGACGACCACCAAGCGCGGGTCGAGGTCGGCCGGGCCCAGCCCCCACGATTCGAGCGTGCCGGGACGGAAGTTCTCGCACAGCACGTCGGCGTGGGCGGCGACGCGGCGGAGGAGGTCCTGCCCGCGCGGCGTGCGCAAGTCGATGGTGACGCTCTTGCGGCCCCGGCCCTCGACCGCCCAGAACAACGAGTAGCGCTCGCCGTCGGTGTCGGCGAACGGGCCGATCTCGCGCATGAAGTCGCCCCGACCGGGTTGCTCGATCTTGACGACCTCGGCGCCCTGCTCGCCCAGGAGCCCGGCGCAGAAGGGGGCGGCGATGCGGGTGCCGAGGTCGAGGACGCGGAGTCCCGCGAGTGGGCCCGTCGCCTCGTTCACTGTGGCTCGCCGGCCTGCTCGCGCTTCACATGGTCCATGCCGCCGCCCGTGCGTTTGCGCAGCAGCCCCAGCGCCGTCTCGGTGTTGGACACGAACTGGTGGACCATGAAGTGGTGCCGCCACGAGTCACGCTGTCCCATGCGGTCGACCATGGCGTTGATCGATCCCTTTACCGCCTGGGCCGTGACCGGCGGCACCAACGCCACCTCGTCGGCCATCGCCCGAGCCGCCATCGCCAGCTCGTCACGCGGCACCACCCGGTTGACCAGGCCGTAGTGCTCGGCCTCGTCGGCCGTGAGCGTGCGGGCGCACAGCAGGAACTCCTTGGCCTTGCGGGGGCCCATCTCCCAGGGCTCGACCAGGAGCTCCACGGCGGCACCGGACATGCGCAGCACGGGATTGGAGAAGCGGGCGTCGTCGGCGGCGACGATGAGGTCGCACATGCACGCCAGCATCAGCCCCGCGGCCGAGCAGGCGCCCTGCACGGCGGCGATGGTCGGCTTGCGGAAGTCACGGAGGCGTACGCAGCGGTCGAAGTACATGACCTGCTCGTGGCGCAGCTTGCCCTCGGCGGTGGACCGCATGGCCGCCCACGGGTCGGAACCGTCCATGAGCTCCTTGAGGTCGTGTCCGGAGCAGAAGTGCTTGCCCTCGGCGGCCAGCACCACAACTCGCACGGCATCGTCGGCGTCGGCGCGGTCGAGGGCCCCGTCGAGCTCGTCGATGGTGGCGGAGTCGAGGGCGTTGGCGACCTCCGGCCGGCGCAGCGTGATCGTCGCTGCCGACCCGGCGACGTCGTAGGAGATGCGGGACTCGCTCACGCTGGGCTTCCCTCCCGCGGCAGGCCCAGGACCCGCTCGCCGATGATGGTGCGCTGGATCTCGTTGGTGCCGGCGAAGGTCGACGCCGCCTGGTAGTAGAGCCACGAGCGCTGCCACTCGCCGTCACCGGGGTTGTCGGACGCGCCGGCGCCCAGGGGAGCCGCGGGGCCGAGCACGTCGAGCGCCAGGCGGTGGAGCCGCTGGCTCATCTCCGACCAGTAGAGCTTGAGCGCCGAACCCTCCGGCCCGATGGGTCGACCCGACTCGAGACGGGACAGCGAGCGCCAGTTGTGGAGCTGGAACAGCTTGACCTCCACGAACGCCTGCGCCAGCCGCTGCGCGGCGTGGGCATCGTCGAACGCCCCCCGCTCGGCCGCCAGCCGCAGCAGCTCGTCCAGGTGCTGGCTGTGGATCACGAGCTGGCGAGGGTTCGTCCCCCGCTCGTGGGCGAGCGTCGAGGCCGAAACGCGCCAGCCGTCGTCGACCTCGCCGATCACGCAGTCGTCGGGCACGAACACCTCGGTGAGGAAGACCTCGTTGAAGTCGAACTCGCCGGTGATCTGGCGCAGTGGCCGCACCTCGACGCCGGGGGTGGCCATGTCGACGGCGAAGGCGCTGATGCCGGCCTGCTTGCGGACGTCCGGGTTGGTGCGGGCCAGGCAGAGCCCCCAGTCGGCGAATTGGGCGAAGGAGGTCCACACCTTCTGGCCGTCGAGCACCCAGCCGGGCTCGCCGGCAGACCGCCGGGCCCGAGTCGCCAGCGACGCCAGGTCGCTGCCGGCGCCGGGCTCGCTGAAGAGCTGGCAGAACAGGATGTCGGCCCGCAGGATGCCGGGGAGCCAGCGCCGGCGCTGGTCCTCGGTGCCGTGCGCCAGCAGGGTGGGACCCACCAGGTTGACCCCGATGCGCCCCACCAGCTCGGGGGCGCGGGCCCGGGCCAGCTCCTCCTGGACGACGTAGTGGGCGAGCGCGCCGGCGCCGCGTCCTCCGTACGCCTCGGGCCAGGTGACACCGACCCAGCGGCCCTCCGCGAGCCGGCGCTGCCAGCTCCGGCCGAACGCCACCTCGTCGTCGAGCGTGGCGTGCCGCGGCGGCAACCCGGTGCCGTACTCCCACGGCACGTTGGCCTCGAGCCACGACCGGCACTCGGCGCGCAGGCGCTGCTGCTCGGCCGTGGGCGTGAGATCCACGACCGGCATCGTAGGTGGCCCACGCCACGAGAGGTGACGGGACCGTCAGTTACGCCTCCGGCCCGACCCCCACCCTCCGGTCCGACCCCCACCCTCCGGTCCGACCCCCACCCGCCGCCCCATGGCGGCGTCGGCCTGCGGCCGACACACGCCCCTAATGGCGTCGGTCTGCGACCGACCCGTACCTTCCTCGATGTGGACTTCGAGCTGTCTCCCGACCAGCGGGCCCTGCGGGACGCCGCCGCCAGTCTCCTGGTGGGACGCTCGTCCACGCGGGTGGTCCGCCGCGCCGTCGACCGGGGCGGGGAGTCCGACCCCGGGCTGTGGGCGGCCATGGTGGACCAGGGCTGGTGCGGGCTGGCCGTGCCCGAGAAGCTCGGCGGCGCGGGCCTGGGCTGGGTCGAGGCCGCCGTCGTCCTCGAGCAGGTGGGCACCCACGTGGCGCCGGCACCGGTGCTCGGCCAGATGGTGGCCCTCGATGCGCTGGCGGACACCGCCTGGGGACCGCCGTTGATCGCCGGTGAGGCGGTGGCGGCCTGCGCCTGGCGCCTCGAGGAGCCGTGCGTCTACGCGCCGGCGGCGGACGTGGTGGTCGTGCCGGAGGACGACCGGCTGGTGGCGATCGACCTGGCGCAGTCGCGGCCGGCGGCCGAGCCGGCCATGGACGTCACGCGCTCGCTCGGCTGGCTCCGGTCGGCGGCGCTCGTCGACGCCCCTCGCACGGAGCTGGGGGGCGCGGCCGAGATCGCCCGCCACCTCGACGTCGCCGCGGTGGCCTACGCCGCCGAGCTGCTGGGACTGGCGCAGCGGGCGCTCGACATGGCGGTGGCCTACGCCAAGGAGCGGGTCCAGTTCGCCCGGCCCATCGGCAGCTTCCAGGCGGTCAAGCACCGGTGCGCCGACATGCTGGTCGACGTCGAGGGCATGCGGTCCGCCGTGTACTGGGCCGCATGGACGGTGGGCAGCGGCGACGCCGCCGACGACGAGCCGGCGATCGCGGCCTCGACTGCCAAGGCGTGGTGCAGCGACGCCGCCTCGCGGGTGCTGGCCTCGGCGCTCCAGGTCCACGGTGGCATCGGCTTCACCTGGGACCACGACCTGCACCTCTACCTGAAGCGGGCCCACCTCGACGCCGTTGCCTTCGGCGACGCCACCTACCACCGCGCCCGCCTGGCCCGGCTGCTCCGGGCCCGGGCCGAGGCCGGCCGCTCGCTGATCTGAGATCCGAACCCCGCAAGTTCGGGATGGTGGCTAGCGGAAGTCGAACGCCACCTTGATGGCCCCGGTGTCGCCCTGGTTCACGAGCGTGCCGAACGCCTCGCGCCATTCGTCGAGGCGGAAGCGATGCGTGAGCATCCCCGACAGGTCGACGCGACCATCGGCGAGCAGACCGAAGAAATGGTTGAAAGCGTGCTGGCGCCGACCCTCGAAGGTCTCGTCGCCGAAGGCGTTCGAGCCCACCAGCCGTAGCTCCTTGAAGTACCAGGGCGTCCATTCGAAGCGGCCGGGGGAGCTCACCCCCAACTGCACCAGCGTTCCCTGCTCACGCAGGACCCGCAGCGCCACCTCGGTGGTGGCGGGAGATCCGACGGTGTCGTAGACGGCGTCGATCTGCCCCGGGTAGGCCACCGGCAGTCCCTCCCACGGCCGGCGGAGCGTCGCGCCCGACCAGGCCGCCAGCGCCTCGACCACCCCCTCGAGCGGCTCCGGCGCGAAGACCTCCGCTCCCAGCGCCGCGGCGTGCGCGGCCTGGCCCGGCCACCGGGCGATCGTCGCCACCTGGACGCTCGGGTACAGCTGCCGGAGGATCGCGGTGGCGGTCGATCCCAGGGCGCCGGCCCCGTACACCACCGCGCGGGAGCCGGGGGTGGGCGGGTTGCGGGTGATCGCATGGAACGACACCGACCACGGGTCGGCCAGGACCGCGAGCTCGTCGTCGATCCCGTCGGGGACCGCGATAGCCATCGACTCGTGCGCGGGCAGCCGCTCGGCGAAGCCGCCGGTGGCCTCGACGGCGTTGCCCGTGTGGATCCCCGTCGACAGCCGCCCGGCGTGGAAGTTGGCGCAGATCTGGTAGTCGCCCCGCGCACAGGCCGGGCACAGCGGCACGATCCCTCGGGCCCGGCACCCGAGGTTGGGGTACAGCACGATCCGCTGGCCGGGCTCGACGCCGTCCACGGCGGTTCCCGCCTGCTCCACCGTCGCGACCACCTCGTGCCCCAGCACCTGGGGGAACGAGATGAAGGCGGTCATCATGTTGTCGGTCCCGTCGTCGAAGTCCATGAGCACCTGCTTGGCGTCGGACCCGCAGACGCCGGTGACCCGGGTGCGCAGCACCAGCCAGTCGTCCCCCAGCAGCTGCGGATCGGGCAGGTCGACCAGTGCCATTGGCGTCACCGCCAGGTTGCGCAGCAGCCGTGGCGCGTCGCCGGGCAGCTCGTCCGGACATGTCTCCCGCTCCCACGGCCGCTCGGGCCGGGGCTCCGCATCGCCAAGGAACTGGAGCGCCCTCAATGCGATCGCTCCTGGCTGGCGAAGTAGTCCACGGCACCCTGCATGAAGCCGTCGATGTCCGCGGTCTTGAACTCTGCTATGGCCTTGAGGTCGGGCACGTAGCGCTCGAAACCGTCGCCCGTCAGCGACTCGCATACGGCGGTCGCAACCGTCTCGGCCGGCTCGAAGGGACCGTCGTAGGGGGAGGGGTCGTTGCCGGGCTGGTCCCAGATCTCGGTGGCGATGGCCCCGGGCACGATGAGGCGGACCTCGACCCCGGTGGACCACAGGTCGACGGCCATGACCTCGGACCAGCCGTGGAGCGCGTACTTGGACGCCGCGTAGGCCGCCTCGCGCGGCGAGCCGACCCGGCCGGCGAGGCTGCCCACGTTGACGATCACGCCGCGGTCGCGCTCCAGCATGCGGGGCAGCACGGCGAGGCTCAGCGCCACGGGCGAGAGGAAGTTGGTGCGCATGACCTCCTCGACGTCGCCCATGGACAGGCGCTGCACGGGCCGCCGCATCGGCCGGGCGGCGTTGTTGACCACGGCGTCGAGGTGGCCCAATGCATCCCAGGCGTCGATTGCCAGTCCGGCGGCGGCATGGGGGTCGGACAGGTCGACGGTCCACATCCGATGGCCGGGACGGTCGCCGCGGCCGTCATCGGCCGAGGCCTCCCCGCAGGCGTCGAGCACACCGGACAGGCGATCGGTCCGCCGGGCGGCGATGCCCACGGTGGCGCCGCTTCCGGCCAACATCGGTGCCAACGCGGCCCCGATTCCCGAGGACGCCCCGGTGACGAGGATCCTCGCCCCCTCCAGCGTCGGCAGTGCGCTCATGGCAACCGTCCTCACCCTCCCAAACCCGAGGCAATACGGTCCGCGAAACCACTCTCGAGGCCATGCGGTCCGGGGGCCGATGCCCCCTGCCTCGAGATTGCGTGGCCGGTCCCTATTGCCTCGTCTCTCCGGTCCTCAGGCACGACACCGCGATCATGTCGGCCGGCCATGCCACGCGGCGCACGATACATTCCGACTGACGCCAGTGTCAGTCTTTGGGGGTCGGAATGGCGAGCGAGGTGACCGTCGGCATCGACATCGGCACCACCTCGGTGAAGGCGGTGGCCGCCGACGGCGACGGCCGGGTCCTGGCGCGCAGCCGCGTACCCCGCCCGCTCCTCGCCCGACACGCCGGCGAGCTCGCCCACGACGCCCGATCGTCGTGGCGCGACGGCGTCATCGAGGCGCTGGGTCAGGTGCTCGCCGGGCCGCACCCGGACGGCGGGCCGCTCGCCGTGCGCGGTGTGAACGTGGCGGCCATGGTGCCGTCGCTGTGCGCCGTCGACGACGACGGCGTCCCGGTCTCGGACGGCCTGCTCTACGGCGACGCACGGGGGGCGGGGGGCGACCCCGCCGCCGACCCGGCGAGCTCGGGCGAGCTGGTGCGGTTCCTCGAGTGGCTGGCCCGCGAGCACCCCGATGCCGGCGGCTACTGGCCGGCCCAGGCGGTGGCCAACCGGGCGTTGGGCGGCACGGGTGCCATCGAGACGACGGTGGCGATGACAGCAGTGCCCTTGTTCGACTTCCAGGGGTGGGACCCGGCGGTCGCGGCCAAGGCCGGGGTGGACGACACCGCCAGGCTGCCCCGGATCGTGGTGGGGACCGAGCCGGTCGGTCGGGTGCACGACGCCGGGAACGCGCCGCTGGGCGGTGGCACGATCGACGCACTCGCCGAGCAGTTCGTGGCGGGTGCGGATCACGACGGCGACGTGCTGGTGATCCTCGGTTCGACGCTCATCGTGTGGGCGGTGATCCCCGAGTGGCGCGACGCACCCGGCGTGTGGACGATCCCCCACACGGCCCCGGGCAAGAGCCTGATCGGTGGGCCGTCCAACGCCGGCGGCCTGTTCGTCGGGTGGGCCCAGAGGCTGGTGGCGGCGGGGCGGGCCGACGCGCCGGTGGACCCCCGACGCGTCCCCGTGTGGCAGCCGTACCTGCGGGGCGAGCGGGTGCCGCTGCACGATCCGGGTCGGCGGGCGTCGCTGCACGACCTCGACATCGGCCTCGATGCCGCCGCGGTGCGCCGGGCGGCTTACGAGGCCTCGGCCTTCGCCGCCCGCCACATGCTGGACCTCGGTGGGGTCGCGGCCACCGCCCGGCGAATCGTCGCCACCGGGGGCGGGGTCCGCGATGCCGCCTGGGTTCAGGCCCTGGCCGACGGCACCGGGCTGCCGGTCGACCCCGTGGCGGTGCCCGAGGGTGCGGCGTTGGGCGCGGCCTACCTGGCCCGGGTGACCGCCGGCCTCGAGGCGTCCTCCGCCGACGCCGGCCGGTGGGCCCGCTCCGGGCGACGGGTCGAGCCCGATCCCCAATGGTCCGGCCCCGCAGCCGAGCGCTACGCCCGCTACCGCGAGCTGGGGACGTGAGCGAGCCGGGTCGCAGACGGGTCGTCGTCGACCGCGATCGCTGCATCGGCTCGGGCAACTGCTCGTTTTATGCGCCCAACACGTTCGATCTCGACGACGAGCTGAAGTCGGTGGTCATCGATCCCGCGGGGGACGACCCCGGCGACGTGCGCGCCGCCGTCGAGGGCTGTCCCGTGAACGCCATCAGCATCCAGGACGACGCCGGGCACCGGCACGAGGAGGCCGACTAGGTGGGCCTGGCCATCACCGACGACCACCTGGAACTCGCGGCGACCGTGCGACGCTGGGCCGACGCGCGCGCCCTGCTGGCGGAGGCGCGGGCTGCGCTCGAGACGTCGGCCCGGGCGGCCGCCCGCCAGGAGGACGAGGGCGACACGCGGCCGCAGTGGTGGGCCGAGGTCGCCGACATGGGTTGGCTCGGCCTGGCGGTGGCGGTCGAGCACGGCGGTCAGGGCTACGGCTTGGCCGAGCTGGCGGTGGTGCTCGAGGAGCTGGGCCGGTGGTGCGCGCCCGGCCCCCTGTTGCCGACCGTGATCGCGGCGGTGGCCGTGGACCGCTGGGCCGCTGACGCCGGTCTGGCCCGCCCGCTGGTGGACGGGACCATGGTCGGTGGGCTCGCCCTCGCCGGCGGCTTGGCGGTCGACGCTGCGGGGCGGGTCTCCGGGCGGGTGCGCGGCGTGTGGGGCGGGTCGGTCGCCGATCGGTTCGTCCTGCCGGTGAGCCGTGCGGACGGCCGGGCGTGGTGCGTGATCGACCGGGCCGACGTCGAGGTCAAGGCGCTGGGCGGCCTCGACGCCAGCTGGGGGCTGGCGGAGCTCGGCGTCGACGGGGCCGACGTCGGGCCCGGCCGGTGGTTGACCATCACCGCCGGAGGCGCCGCCGACCCGCAGGGACTGGTCCGCCTGGCCGAGCTCCTAGCCGGGGCCGAAGCGCTCGGGGTGGCGGACTGGTGCGTGCGCACCGCCGCCGACTACGCCGCGGTGCGGGTGCAGTTCGGCCGGCCCATCGGCCAGTTCCAGGCAGTGAAGCACCGCTGCGCCGACATGCTGGTAACCCTGGAGTCGGCACGGGCGGCGGTCTGGGACGCCGCCCGCTGCTTCGACGCGCCGGCCGACGAGGAGGGCATGACCGTGGCGCAGTCGGCGGCGGCGGCGCTGGCGCCGGAGGCGGGCTTTCGCGCGGCGCAGAACTGCATCCAGGTCCTGGGGGGCATCGGCTACACGTGGGAGCACGACGCCCACCTCTTCCTCAAGCGGGCTACCGCCATCCGCCACCTGCTGCCGGCCCCGGATGTGGCCCGCCGCCGCGTCGCCAGTGCGGTCGCCCGTGGCGAGCGCCGGTTGCTGTCGGTCGAGCTACCTCCCGAGGCCGAGCCGCTGCGGGCCGAGGTGCGCGGGTTCGTCGACGAGCTGCGGACCCACGACCGGTCCGAGTGGCGCCGACGGCTGGCCGATGCCGGCTATCTGGCGCCGCACTGGCCCCGGCCGTGGGGCCGCAACGCCTCCCCGGTCGAACAGCTGGTGATCGAGCAGGAGCTGCGGGCGGCGCGGGTGCGGCGAGCGCACCTGGCGGTCGCCGGCTGGGTGTTGCCGACCCTGGTCGCGCACGGCAGCGCCGGGCAGCAGGAGCGCTTCATCGGCCCGTCGCTGCGTGGCGAGATCAGCTGGTGCCAGATGTTCTCCGAGCCCGGAGCGGGAAGCGACCTGGCGTCGCTGTCCACCCGGGCCGAGCGCATGGACGGGGGCTGGTCGATCACCGGCCAGAAGGTGTGGACTTCGATGGCCCGCGAGGCCGACTGGGCCATCTGCCTGGCCCGCACCGATCCCGCTGCCGCCAAGCACGAGGGCATCGGCTGCTTCCTGGTGGACATGGCCGCGCCCGGCATCGACATCCGGCCGCTACGGGAGCTGACCGGCTCGGCGATGTTCAACGAGATCTTCCTCACCGACGTGTTCGTGCCCGACGAGTGCGTCGTGGGGTCGCCGACCGAGGGGTGGGCCTACGCCCGCACCACGCTGGCCAACGAGCGGGTGTCGATGGCGGAGGCGTCGTCGTTCGGCCCGGGCCTCGGCGCCCTGTTCGAGCTGGCGGAGCCCGAGGGCCTGCTCTCCGACCCGGTGATCCTCGACCGGCTGGGCGGGCTGGTCGTCGACGCCCACGCCATCGCGGTGCTGGGGTTGCGCACCACGCTGCGGGCGCTCGGCGGCGCGCAGCGGGGAGGCGGGGCGGGCGGTCCCGAGGCCAGCGTGCGCAAGCTGGCGGCGGTCGAGCACGAGCAGGCGGTCCAGGAGGCCGGGCTGGCGCTGCTGGGGCCGGAGGCTGCGCTGACCGACGGGCCCGGGGGCGCCTGGATCGCCGGCTTCCTCGGCAACCGGGCGCTGTCGATCGCCGGCGGCACCAGCGAGATCCAGCGGAACGTGATCGCCGAGCGCCTGTTGGGTCTCCCCAAGGATCCGTGACGGCGATCAGCGCGTCACGATGGTGACGCTGGCGTTGGCACCGCGGCCGACCGTGTGCGCGAGGCCGACAGCGGTACCCGCCACCTGACGATCGCCGGCACGACCGCGGAGCTGGCGGACCAGCTCGACCACCTGGCCCAACCCCGACGCGCCGAGCGGCTCGCCCTTGGACAGCAACCCGCCGGAGCGGTTGATGGCCGGCCCCGGCGGCGCGCCCGGCTCGGCCTCGGCCCGGAGCAGCTTGCGCTGGTCACCGGGGCCGCACAGGCCCAGCTCGTACCAGGACAGCAGCTCGCGTCCGGCGTCGGTGTCCTGGCACTCGACGACGTCGAGGTCCGCGGGGCCGACCCCCGCCTCCTCGTAGGCGTCGGCGGCGGCGAGCGTGGTCGGTGGGGTGATGTCGTCGTCGTCGACCAGGCCCGCCAGCGGGGTGGATTCGTCGAGCACGCTGCCGGGCAGGTGGCTCCGCAGCGCCGCGGCGGACAGCTGGACGCCGCCTGCGCCCCTCCGCAGCACCACGGCGGCCGCGCCCTCGTTGGGGGAGCACAGCATCCACAGCCGGAGCGGATCGCACACCATCCGCGACGCCAACACCTGCTCCGCCGTGACCGCGGCTCGGAACATGGCATCGGGGTTCCGGGCGCCCCAGCGACGGTTCTTCACTACCAATGCCGCCAGGTCGTCGACGCCGAGCCCGTGTTCGCGCAGCAGGCGCTGGGCCCGCAGCGCGAAGTAGGCGGGGTTGGCGTTGAGCCCGGCCTCCTCCTGCCAGGGCGCGAAGAACGATGAGCGGATGATCCCCTTGGGCATCTTCTCGACGCCCACCACCAGCGCCGCTTCGTGCTGGCCGGCGCGTAGGGACGCCGCCGCCAACGCCAGCGCCGCACCGCCGGACGCGCAGCCGGCCTCGACGTCGACGATCGGGATGCCGGTGAGCGCCAGTGCCCCCAGCACCCGGTGGCCGGTGGCGACCCCGCCGTAGGCGGTGGCGCAGTAGGCGGCGCCGACGCGGCTGCGGGCATCGGCGGGCGTCCAGCCGGCGTCGGCGAGGGCGGCGCGGGCGGCGCTGACGCCGAGCGCGGTGGCGGGTGTCTCGCCGAACCGCCCGAAGGGGTGCAGCCCGACGCCGGCGATCTCCACGCCGTTCATGGGGGCGCTCGCCGCCCGCTCCCGATGGATGTTCCCGAGGTCATAGGTTCCGGCAGGAGTAGGGCGAGGTCATAGGTTCCGGATCCGGAACCTATGACCTCGGGCTGGGCTTGGTGGAACCCATTGCCTCGGGAGCGAACGCCCACACGACCAGGCCGCCGGGCAGCGTCTCCGTGGTCACGACCATCGGCTGGCCGTAGCGCAGGGCCGACGGATCGGGCTCGGTGAGGCGCCCGACGACCCGCAGGCCGACGCCGTCCAGCTCGACGATGCCGAAGCCGTACGGGACCGGGCCCTCGTAGCCGGGGGGTGCGCTGGTCGCGGCGGTCCAGGCCCACAGGCTGCCCGTGCGTGGCAGCGACACGACCTCGACGTCGTCCGCGCCGGAGTACGGGCAGAGGCGCGCCGGCGGGAAGTGGTGCCGGCCGCTCGTGGGCGACCACCCACCGAGCAACGACACGTCCCCACCGGGGTCATGTGCGAGCCAGGCCCCGGGACCGTCGGAAGTGTCAGCCACGCTTGATGCGGCCCCGCAGCGCGGCGAAGCACAGCCACATGCTGATGGAGCCGACGGCGGCGACCGCCAGCAGCGCCTGGCCGAGGTCGGCCCACTGCCACCCCTCGATCACCAGCGAGCGCAGGCCCTCGAGGAGGTAGGTGACGGGGTTGATGGAGGCGACCGTGTCGAGCCACCCGCTGAGCTCCTCGCGGGGGACGTACGACGAGGT